>NZ_CADFEC010000003.1:0-368603 GCF_902833195.1 Burkholderia sp. BCC1638 | reverse complement strand
CCTGACTTACTTTAGTGTGAGACTCTTGATACTTTCGCTTTCTGATCCGAAGATCAGCTCGCGGCCATCAAGCGCCCACACTTATCGGCTGTTAATTTTTAAAGAGCATTTCTGCGAGAAACCTGAAGCTTCTCAGCAGCGCTGCGTTTTCAGCAGCAGAGAAGCGAGATTATGAACCATCTTTTCCAGCTCGTCAACAACTTTCTGAACTGCTTCGTTGCGACGACCGGGGTTCAACTTCGTGTGCGCCGGAGCTCTACAACCGCCCTCGACCGCACCGCTTCTCTTCTTCCTCCGCGCCGCGTTTCCGTTAGCGCGAAAGAGGCGTGATTCTAAGCAGCTCCCGGCGATCGCGCAAGGGGTTTCTCGAAAAATATAAGGCCCCGCACGCTGCCGCGTGCGGGGCCTTATATAGAGGCAGCCGAAGCGTCAGGCCACACGCGCCTGACGCGCCACTATCTCCATATAGTGATCGAGACCAGGCGTCACCTTGCCCTCTTCCTTCGCGGTATCGTCCCAGCGGCGCAGGCGCAGTGCGTCCTCCGCGAACGGGCGCCGCAGAAACGCCGCCGTTTCCTCTTCACTGAAGATGCCCCCCTGCAGCGCGAGGCTACGCACCGAATCCGGCGACAGGCTCCCGAAGTAGCCGGCGTCCGTGCGGCACAGGCAACGCTTGGCGTCGACGTGCAACCGGATCGGCCCCAGCACCGCCTCGTTGAACAGCGGCCGCAGAAACGGCAGCACGTAATACTGATGCAGGTCGTCGATCCCCCGCGCGCTCGGCGTCTCGCCCTGCCGATTCAGCAGATGCCCCAGGTCGTGCAGGAACGCGGCCGCAACCAATGCGTCGTCAGCGCCCGCCTCCTCCGCCAGCAACCCGCTCTGCAATGCATGCTCCAGCTGCGTGACCGGTTCGCCGCTATACGCGACGTGGCCGTGCTCGCGATACAGCCCGTGAATCTGTTCCACCGTCAGTGCCATCCGCTCACTCCCAAGGCAGCGAAAACGTCTTCAGGTTCGTGAAGCTCTTCATCGCTTCCTGAACGCCCTCCTTATAGCCGAGCCCCGAATCCTTGATCCCGCCGAACGGTGACAGCTCGATCCGGTATCCAGGCACTTCCCAGACATTCACCGTCCCGACGTTCAGCTCGTTCACGAGCCGCACGACCGCAGCCGTACTGTCCGTACAGACACCCGACGACAGCCCGAATGCCGTCCCGTTGCTGATCCGGATCGCGTCGTCGATCGTGTCGAACGCGATGACGGGCGAGACGGGGCCGAAGGTCTCCTCGCGCACGATCGTCATCGACGGATCGACGTTGTCGAGCACGGTCGGCGAATAGAGCGCCCCGCGACGCACGTTGCCGATCAGCAGGCGCGCCCCCTGCTCGACCGCCTCGCCGACCCGGGCCTCGAACAGTCGCGCCGCCGCGTCGTCGATCACCGTGCCCATTTCATTCGCGGCATCGAATGGATCGCCATATTTCCATGCGCGTGTCTTCTCGACGAGCAACTCGGTGAATGCCGGCGCGATCGAGCGCTGTACCAGGATCCGCTTGACGGCCGTGCAGCGTTGCCCCGAATTCCGGTACGAGCCGAGCACGGCCAGCGATGCGGCACGTTCCAGATCGGCGTCGTCGAGCACGATCAGCGGATCGTTGCCGCCGAGTTCCAGCACGATGCGCCGGTAGCCGGCCCGTGCGGCGATCGCCTTGCCGATCGACACACCGCCCGTAAAGGTGATCAGCGATGCGTGCGGGTGCGTGACGAGTTCGTCCGAGATTTCGCGCGGGTCGCCGGTCAGTACCTGCAGCATCGGCTCGGGCAAGCCGGCCTCGTAGAGCAGGTCCGCCAGATAGAACGCCGACAACGGCACCTTCTCCGACGGCTTTACGATCACGCGGTTGTTGGTCGCGATCGCCGGCGCGATCTTGTGTGCGACCTGATTCATCGGATGATTGAACGGCGTGATCGCGACGATCACGCCGTCGAGCGGCTGCCGCTGCGAAAACACGCGGCGCGCCTTGCCGTGGGGCGTCAGGTCGCACGAGAAGCTCTGCGCGTCGTCGCGCAGCGCCTCGACCGACGCGAACTTCAGCACGTCGGCAACGCGGCCGATCTCATAGCGCGAATCCCGTTTCGACAATCCCGATTCGAGCGTGATCAGGTCGGATGCTTCCTCGGTACGCTCGCGCAGCAACGCCGCCGCGCGTTCGAGAATCTGCGAACGCTCGTAACGCGTGAGCGCCGGCCGGTACGCCATCGCGTAGTCGAACGCGGCGCGCACGTCGTCGACGCTCGCCAGCGGCACCGTGCCGACACGCGTGCCGGTATACGGATCGGTGACGTCGAGAACACGGTCGCGCGTCGCACGCGTGCCGCACCAGCGCATCGCCTCGGCGCGAAAGGCGGGGTGATCCTGTCGGGGATGAGCCATCATGACGCGACCCGGTTCAGCACGAAATCGAAGACGTCGAAATTGCGCGGACGACGTACAGGATCGTCCCGCTCGATCCGACGGTTGAACAGCAACGGCACTTCCTGCTCGGACACGCCGCCGTGCGAACGCAGCGGCACGGTCAGGCCGGACAGGTCGTGTTCGCGCTCGCGCGTGCCGAGCGTCATGTCGCGCCGTGCGATCACGACGAGGTCGCCGATCCGGTCGGCCGGCAGCTCGAAGCGCGCGGCGGCTTCCGCGTTGTCGAGCACGAGCTCGACGCCGTCGATCCCGCCGACGCGCCACATCGCTTCGGTCCGGTCGACGCCGGGTGCCAGGTAGACGGTCGCGAACGAGCCAAGCGCGCCGTGGTGCACGACGTACGGATCGGTGATCGGCAGGATCACGCGAGCGGCCCGCGCGCCGAACCAGCCGTCGAACGCGTCCTGCAGATAGATCACGTTCGGGCGGCCCGTTGCCGGATCGTGCTTCGCATTCATCCCGTGGTCGGCCGTGAGCCCGATCGCCCAGCCGAGCGCGTCGAGCTGCGCGAGATAGCCGTCCATCATTGCGTAGAACGCGTTCGCGCCGGCACTGCCGGGCTCGCACTTGTGCTGCACGTAATCGGTGGTCGACAGGTACATCAGGTCGACCTGGCGCGTCTGCGCAAGCCGCACGCCGGCCGCGAACACGAATTCGGAAAGCGCCGCGCTGTACACGTCGGGAGAAGGCAAGCCAACCCAGTCGAGCACGTCGACGATCCCGTTTTCCGCGAGATTCGCCTGTGCGGCCTTCTCGGCGGAAAAACAGATGCCCTTCATCTGCCAGCCGAGCAGCCGGCGCAGCTTGTCCTTCGCCGTGACGACGGCCACCCGCGCGCCGGCGTCGGACGCCGCCGCGAGCAGCGTGCCGGCGCGCAGGTAGGCCGGGTCGTTCATCATCACTTCGGCACCGCGTCCGCCGTCGGCGGCCGGATCCCAGAAGTAGTTGCCGCAGATCCCGTGAACCGCCGGCGGCACGCCGCAGACGATCGACAGATTGTTCGGGTTGGTGAAGGTCGGCACGACGCAGTCGGCGCGCCAGGCCGTGCCTTCCGCGATCATCCTGCCGATGAACGGCGCGACGCCCGCCGCCACCGCGCACTCGAGATAATCGTACTCGCAGCCGTCGACGCAGACGACGACGGTCGGTTCGACCGGCAGACGGTAGCGCCGGCCGTTGACGTCGACGGAACGCCCCGCGAGATCCGCCGATACCTTGCCGGCGGCCGGTTGCTCGCCGGGCTGCCGCAATGCGAACGCGGCGTTCATGATGCCGCCCGCTTGCCGCGCGGCACCCGCGCGGCGATCAGCAGCAGCGCCGCGAGCGACGCGCCGAGCATCAGCAGCGACAGCGCCGATGCCGGAAGGTAGTAGCCGCGCTCGACCTGACCGATCACGACGATCGGCACGGTCGCGAAACCCGGCGGGTAGACGGTCAGCGTCGCGCCGAGTTCGCCGAGCGACAGCGCAAAGCCGAGCGCGAGGCTCGCGCGCAGCGCCGGCACGAGCTGCGGCAGCAGTACGCGGCGCAGCACCATCGCGGGCGGCGCACCGAGGCTCGCCGCGGCTTCGCGCAGCACGGTCAGCTCCGGGCGCAGCGCGGCGGCCGCGCAGCGATAGCAGAACGGCAGAATCAGCGCGAGTTGCACGAGCACGACGATCGCGGCGGAACTCGACAGGTCGAGCGGCTTCTGGTGATACGCGATCAGCACCGCAAGCCCGAGCACGACGCTCGGCACGCCGTTCGGCACCATCACGAGCGCGTCGACCAGCGCGCCGAGGCCGCGCCGGTCGCGCCCTTCGAGCGCGAGTGCGAGCCACAGCCCGAGGATCGTGCCGATCGCCGACACGCCGAAGCCGATCTCGAGGCTCGTCAGCAGCGCGTCGTATTCCGGCGAACCGAGCCGCTCGAACCAGCGCAGGCTGTAGCCGGCCGGCAGGATCGTGCCCGACCACTGCGTCGACACGCTCGACAGTGCAACGACGATGACCGGCAGCACGAACAGCCAGAAGCAGGCGAACGCGGCCAGCGCAAGCGCCGCGCGTGACGCATGCTTGAGCAGCGTGTCGCCCCAGCCGATCCGATGGCGCGGCACGGCTTGCCCGATACGGAATTCAGCGGACATCGTTCCCTCCCGTCGCACGCCGGTTTACCCGGCGATAAACCGCATAAAGCGCCAGCGACAGCGCGAGCATCACGACCGCGCCGGCCGACGCGGTCGGCAGGTCGAGGTCGACGGTCGCGCTGCTGTAGATCGCGACCGGCAGCGTCACGAGCCGCGCGCTGCCGAGCACGAGCAGGATGCCGAACTCGTTCAGCGTCAGCAGGAAGCACAGCACGGTGCCGGCGGCGATGCCCGGCCACGCGATCGGCAGCACGACGCGGCGCGCGAGCATCCAGCCGGACGCGCCGAGGCTGCGTGCCGCCTCGATCAGGCGCAGGTCGAGCGTCGCGAACGACGCGAGCGTCGGCCGCACGACGAACGGCGTATAGAACACGGTCTGCGCGAGAATCACGCCGCCGATGCCGAACAGGAAATCGAGCGGCGGGGTCTCGAGATGGAACAGGTGCTGCAGCGCGATGCTGATCGAGCCTTGCGAGCCGTACAGGAAGATCAGCGTGAACGCGACGAGGAACGACGGGAACGCGACGTACAGTTCCAGAAAGCGCGTGACGAGCGATGCGCCCGGAAACGGCTTGAAGAACAGCAGCGCGGCCAGCAGCACGCCGAGCACCGACGCGGTGCCGGCGCTCGCGAACAGCACGCCGACGGTCGTCAGCAGCACATTGCGCGTATCGGGGTTGCCGAAGAACGTCCGGTACGCGGCAAAGCTCAGCCCGTGATCGCCGGACACGCTCAGCAGCACGAGCCGCACCAGCGGATAGACGACGAGCGGGCCGAGCACGACGATCGCGAGCGCGGCGAGGTGCAGATCGCCCATGCGCTTGCGGCGCCGCGCGGCGGCGGCATGCGCGGCGGCCGACGCGAGCACGTGCGGCGGCAGGCCGGCTTCAGGGCTCGATAAGGACGACATCGTCTGCCTCGCAATGCAGGGAAACGCGCGCCCCGCGCTCGGGAGCCGCGCCGCGACCGCGTTGCATCGTGACGCGCACGGGTTCGTCGGGCGCCGCGTCGATCACGACCGCGATCGACAGGTCGGCGCCCTGCCATTCGACCGACGACACCGTGCCGTGCAGGCCGCCCGCCGCGAGCGGCATCACGGTCAGGCGCTCGGGACGCACGCAGGCGACCTTGCCGCGCACGTCGTGACGCGGGTCGCCGAGCGGGAAGATCACGTGCGGCGGCAGCAGGTTGGCCGGGCCGAGATAGCGCGCGACGTAGCCGTCCTGCGGCGCGTCGTACAGCTGCTGCGGCGTGCCGAGCTGCGCGATGCGGCCGTCGCGCATCAGCAGCGCGCGGTCGGACAGCACGAGCGCGTCGTCGCGGTCGTGCGTCACGCACACGACGGTAAGGTTCGGCAGGCGCTCGTGCAGCGCCTTCAGCTCGCTGCGCACCGACGCGCGCAGGTTGGCGTCGAGCGCCGACAGCGGTTCGTCGAGCAGCAGCACGTCCGGCTCGATCACGAGCGCGCGGGCCAGCGCGACGCGCTGCTGCATCCCGCCCGACAGTTGCGCGGGCAGGTGGTGGCCGGCCTCGCCGAGCTGCACGAGCTTCAGCGCGTCGGCGACGCGGCGCGTCACTTCCGACGAGGCCATCCCGCGCGCGCGCAGCCCGAATGCGACGTTCTCGAACACCGACAGGTGCGGGAACAGCGCGTAATTCTGGAACAACAGACCGAGATTGCGCTTGTGCGGCGGCGCATGGGTCAGGTCGCGTCCGGCCACGGTCAGTGTGCCGGTCAGGCCATCGGCCTTCACGAACCCGGCGATGAAGCGCAGCAGCGTGGTCTTGCCGCAGCCGCTCTTGCCGAGCACGGTCAGAAATTCACCGGCGCCGATCGACAGCGACAGATCTTCCAGCACCGTGCGTGCGCCGTAGCGCACGCTCAGGTGTTCGATCTGCACGCCGCCCGGCGCGCCGGACCGCAGCGTGGCGCGCGGTTCGGCGGCGCCGAATGCGCCGGGATGGGTCAGGGTGGTTTCCACCGGGTTCATCCTCTTGCTCACTAATACAGGCGGCGTGTGCCGATCACTTCGGCTTGACGACGTCGATCTGCTTGCCCGAGCTGCCGATCACGTCCTTCTTCCAGCGCTCGATCCACACCGGCTTCTTCGCCATCACCTGCGTCCAGTCGACCGGGATCAGCTTCACGCCCGCGATCGCCTTCTTGACCGCTTCGCCATTCTTGCCGGCCAGCGGCACGTCCGTGCGGCCCGGGATGCCGTACATGTCCGGCACCTTCGACTGCACGTCCGTCGACATCAGGTAGTCGATCAGCTTCTTGCCGGCGTCCTGGTTCGGGCCGCTCTTGATCAGGCCGATGCCGTACGGCAGCTGGAAGGTGGTCGGCTGGTCGCCGTCCTTCGCGGCCAGGAAGATCGGCTTGACGGCCAGCGCGCCGTGCTCGGCGTCGTCGAGATCCATCTGCAGGTCGCCGTTCGCGACGCTGATCTCGTTACGCGACAGCAGCACGTTCAGATAGCCGGTGCCCTTCGTGTGGAACTTCACGCTCTGCGACAGCTTCGCGAGGTAGTCGAACGCCTTGTCCTCGCCCATCAGCGACGTCGTCAGGATCAGCACGGCCATCCCGTCGCCGGCCGTGGCCGGGTTCGAGTACGCGACCTTGCCCGCGTAGGCCGGCGACAGCAGGTCCGCGAACGTCTTCGGCTGGTTCTTCACGACGTCCGGGTTGATCGCGAACGAGAAGTAGTTGTTCACGAACGTCGCCCACGTGCCGTCTTCCGCCTTCGCGATCGCCGGCACGTTCTTGTAGTTGACGCTCTGGTACGGCTGCAGCAGGCCCATCTGGCCGGCTTGCTGGATGAACGGCGGCAGCGTGACGATCACGTCCGCCTTCGGCGAGTTCTTTTCGATGTTCGCGCGGTTGACGACCTCGCCGCTGCCCGCCGTCACGATGTTCACCTTGACGCCTTCCTTCTTCTCGAACGCCGGCAGCACATCGCGATAGAGATTCTCGAGACCGTCCGCCGTATACAGCACGACCGCGTTCGCCGCATGCGCGGGCATCGCCGCGCCTTGCAGCAGACCGGCGGCGCAGGCGGCCAGCGCGAGCTTGCGGAACGCGCCGGCAGCGGCGCGCGAGGAATTCTGCAGTGTCATCTCACTTCTCCGTAGGCGGAACACCAAACGGCCGGGGCACGATCCGGCTCCTTTCAGTCGGACAGACCGACGACCGGCCTGCCTCGCTGCCGCGCTGCAGGTGGTCTCGCGCGGCAACCGAAGGATCACAGCGTTCGATGACAACGCCGTGACGCGTGCCACAATTTCCAAAAAATGACACATTTTGCCAATATCATGCAAGTCACACAGAAATGCCAACCCGGCGTTTCGTCCGATCTCTGCTGGAGAAAAAGCCATGCCCGCCCCGATTCTGCTCACGCCCGGCCCGCTCACCACGTCCGCCACAACACGCCACGCAATGCAACATGACTGGGGCTCGTGGGACGCCGCTTTCAATCAATTGACGGCCAGCGTCTGCGCGGATCTCGTCACGATCGCGCGCGGCGGCGACGAATACGTGTGCGTGCCGATGCAAGGCAGCGGCACGTTTTCGGTCGAGGCCGCGCTGGGCACGCTGGTGCCGCGCGACGGCGTCGTGCTGGTGCCGGACAACGGCGCGTATTGCGCGCGCATCCTGAAGATCCTCGGCCGACTCGGCATCGAGGCGATCGCGCTGCCGTTCGGCGAGGACGCCGCGGTCGCCCCAGCGGCAATCGAAGCCGCGTTCGCGCGCGAGCCGCGCATCACGCACGTCGCGCTCGTGCATCTGGAAACGAGCGCCGGCATCCTGAATCCGCTCGACGCGATCGCGGCCGCGTGCCGGCGGCACGGCAAGCGGCTGATCGTCGACGCAATGAGTTCGTTCGGCGCGTTGCCGATCGCGCTGGCGGACAGCGGGATCGACGCGCTGATCTCGGCGAGCGGCAAATGCCTGGAAGGCGTGCCGGGGATGGGATTCGCGATCGTGCGGCGCGATACGCTCGACGCGAGCGAAGGCAACTCGCCGTCGCTCGCGCTCGATCTCCATGATCAGTACGCATACCTGCGCAAGACGGGCCAGTGGCGCTTCACGCCGCCGACCCACGTGATCGCCGCGCTGCGCGCCGCGCTCGACCAGTTTCTGGCCGAAGGCGGTCAGCCCGCGCGCGGCGCGCGCTATGCGGAGAACTGCCGGACCTTGATCGAATCGATGCGCGCGCTCGGTTTCACGCCATTCCTCGACGCCAGCGTGCAGGCGCCGGTGATCGTCACGTTCCATGCGCCCGACCATCCGGCCTACGATTTCCGCCGCTTCTACGACGCGGTGCGCGACGCGGGCTTCATCCTGTATCCGGGCAAACTGACGCAACGCGAGACGTTCCGCGTCGGCTGCATCGGCGCGATCGATGCCGGCGACATCCGGCGTGCGGTCGCGGCGATCGCGCTCGCGGTCGAATCGCTCGGGATTGCCGTGCAGCGCGCGTGAGCGCCGACGCATGCCACGGCCCGCAAGCAGGGAACGCAGAAACAAAAAAGCCCGGCGACCCACAGGTCGCCGGGCGAACGCACCGAGAGTGCGTGGAGCCGGTACTTACAGTTCGATCCGCTTGATGTCGCCGACGACGAAGATGTACGACAGCGCACCGATCAGCGCGATCACGCCGATAAACACGAGCGCGCCGACGAACGACCCGGTCGTTGCGACGATGAAGCCGACGACGAGCGGCGTGATGATGCCCGCGAGGTTCGCCGCGAAGTTGAAGATGCCGCCGGTCACGCCGAGCAGGCCGTCCGGCGCGATGTCGGACACGAGCGTCCAGCCGAGCGCGGCCATCCCCTGCGCGAAGAATGCGACCGACATGATCGCGATCACGGCTTCGTTGCTTTGCACGTAGTTCGCGAGAATGATCGTCGACGCGAGCAGCAGGCCGGCGATGATCGGCAGCTTGCGCGCGAGGTTCGCGGACTTGCCGCGGCGCAGCAGCCAGTCGGAGAAGATCCCGCCGAACATCACGCCGACCGACGCGGCGATGAACGGCATGATCGCGAAGAAGCCGATCTTCAGCCAGCCCATATGACGCTCGGTCGCGAGATAGGTCGGGAACCAGGTGAGGAAGAACACGAGCGTCGAGTTGCCGGCGAACTGGCCGAGGCAGATACCCGCGAGCTGGCGCTTCTTCAGCAGCCGGCCGGCCATCGACCAGCTGAATTTGGCCTGTGCGGGCTTGCCGCTCTTGTCGCCGTCCTTGCGCGCGCCGTGCACGAGACCGCCGCCCGCTTCGATGTACGCGAGTTCTTCCGAATTAGCGGCCGGATGGTTGCGCGGCTCGTGATAGAACTTCCACCAGACCAGACCGAACACGATGCCGACCGCGCCGACGACCCAGAACAGCGAGCGCCAGCCGAACGCACCCATCAGCGCGAACAGAACGGGGCTGAAGAACGCGAGGCCGATGTACTCGCCGACGGTGTAGGTGCCGGTCGCCATCGCGCGCTCGTTCTGCGGGAACCACGTCGCGACGACCCGGCTGTTGGTCGGGAAACACGGCGCTTCCGTCACGCCGAGGCCGAGCCGGCATGCGAGCAGCGTCCCGACACCGGGCACGAAACCCTGCAGCAGCGTGCACAGCGACCACAGCGTCATCGACCAGTAATAAGTGATCTTGCTGCCGAAACGGTCGAGGAACAGGCCGCCGGGCACCTGCATCGCGACGTACGTCCACGAGAATGCGGAGAACATGATGCCCATCACCGCCGCGTTGATGCCGAGCTCCTTGGTAAGCTGCGGCGCAGCCACCCCCAGCACGGTACGGTCGAGATAGTTGATCATCGTGCCGATCGCGAGCAGCGCGAGGATCTTGTAGCGCGCCGAGGTCCGCCGGACCGTACCGGCCGCCGCGGACGCGGCGTTCGTGTGGGTGGTGTGCTGCATGGTTGTCTCCTGGTCTATTTTTCAGCTAGTCGGTAGAAGGGTCAGCGTGCGACGAGCGACTGAAAGTGTTCGAACATCCGCTCGTCGTCCGGCGTTCGTCCGGTGAAGATCTCGAACGCATCGACGGCCTGGTACACGGCCATCCCGCCACCCGGCAGCGTCGCGCAGCCGGCCGCGCGCGCGGCGCGGATCAGTTCGGTTTCGAGCGGGAAATACACGATGTCGGCGACCCACATTCCCGCGCGGAGCAACTCGGCCGGCAGCGGCAGGCCCGGATGCTTGGCCATGCCGGTCGGCGTGCAATGAATCAGGCCGGTCGCGGCCTGCATCGCGGCCGCAAGATCGCTGCCCGGCGTGACCCGGGCGGCTGGGAAGCGCTGCTGCAGCTCACCCGCGAGCGCGACGGCACGCGTGCCGTCGACGTCGAAGATCGTCAGCTCGGCGGCGCCCATCTGCAGCGCAGCATGCGCGACGGCCGCACCCGCGCCGCCCGCGCCCAGCTGCACGACACGCTCGAGCGACGCGTCGGGCAACCCGCGGCGGAACGACTTCGCGAAACCCGACCAGTCGGTGTTGTGGCCGATCCGCTTGCCGTCCTTGAACAGCACGGTGTTCACCGCGCCGAGCGCGCGCGCGTCGTCCGACAGCGCGTCGAGGTGCTCGATCACGCGCTGCTTGCACGGATGCGTGATGTTGAGCCCGTTGTAGCCCATCCGCTGCGCGGCATCGAGCAGCTCCGGCAGCGCGTCGGCGGTCACGCCGAGCACATCGAGATCGATGCGCCGGTACACGTAGCCGAATCCCTGGCGGAAACCTTCTTCCTCATGCATTGCGGGCGACAGCGAACCGCCGATGCCCTGGCCGATCAGGCCGATCAGAAAAGACGGGCGGCTCATCGTGCGGCTCCCTGCGCAAAAAGGGTCGACAGGCGCTGCAGCGCGAATACGTAGCCTTCGGTGCCGCAGCCGCAGATCACGGCTTCGGCCACCGCCGACACATACGAGTGGTGACGGAATGCCTCGCGACGATGCACGTTCGAGATATGCACCTCGATCACGGGTTTCGCGATCGCGGACAGCGCGTCGGCCAGCGCGACCGACGTGTGCGTATACGCGGCGGGGTTGATCACGATGCCGTGCGTATCGTGACGCGCGGCGTGCAGCCAGTCGATCAGCTGGTGCTCGGCGTTCGACTGGCGAAAGTCGATCTCCAGTCCGAGCCCCTCGGCCGCCGTGCGGCAGCGCTGCTCGACGTCGGCAAGGGTTTCCGCGCCGTAGATGTGGGGCTCGCGGGTCCCCAACAGATTCAGGTTCGGGCCGTTCAGCACCAGCACCTTGTGCTTGCTCATGGTGTTTCTGCTCCTAAAACGGGGACGCATCGCTAGCCGACTTCGCCCCTTGACGTCAAGATTTGGCGCTAGTGTGCGCTTGCGCAAGCGCAATGTCTTTTCGGGTTTTCGCTAATTTGTACCATCTAGTTAGTTTGTATAATTCGCCATACTCCCCTAGTAAATTCGGGATGTGGCGCCCGCAGGTCATTCAACGACTGGTTCATTCCGGCCCGATCCGGCCGACGCCACGCCCCGCTCACCCGCAGGATTCGCCCATGCAGCGCTCGATCGCCACCGTGTCACTGTCCGGCACGCTCGCCGAGAAGCTCACCGCCATCCAGGCCGCCGGCTTCGACGGCGTCGAAATCTTCGAGAACGACCTCGTCTACTTCGATGGATCGCCCGCCGACGTGCGGCGCATGGCCGCCGATCTGGGCCTCGACATCGTGCTGTTCCAACCGTTTCGCGACTTCGAGGGCGTGAGCCCGGCCCAGCTCGCCCGCAATCTCGACCGCATCCGCCGCAAGTTCGACGTGATGCACGCGCTCGGCACCGACCGCATCCTAGTGTGCAGCAGCGTGGCGCCCGACACGATCGCGGACGACGCGCTGCTGGTCGACCAGCTCGGCGCGCTCGCCGAAGCCGCGCGGCAGGCCGGCGTGGTCGCCGCGTACGAGGCACTCGCGTGGGGCCGCGTCGTGAACCGGTACAGCCACGCATGGAAGCTCGTGAACGCGGTGAACAGCCCGCATCTCGGCCTCGCGCTCGACAGCTTCCATACGCTGTCGCTCGACGATTCGCCGGACGCGATCGCCGACATCCCCGGCGACCGGATCGCGTTCGTGCAGATCGCCGACGCGCCGAAGCTCGTGATGGACGTGATCGAATGGAGCCGCCACTTCCGCTCGTTCCCCGGCCAGGGCGACTTCGACCTCGCGCGCTTCACGGCGCGCGTGATCGAGTCCGGCTATACGGGGCCGCTGTCGCTCGAGATCTTCAACGACGGCTTCCGCGCCGCGCCGACCGCGATCACGGCCGCCGACGGCCACCGCTCGCTGCTTTATCTGGAAGAACTGACGCGCGCGCGGCTCGCGCAGGACGGCCGCGCGCCCGCCGCCGGCCAGCCGCTGTTCGCGCCGCCGGCGCCGCCCGCGCACGTCGGGTTCCAGTTCATCGAATTCGCGGTCGACGCGCAGGCGGCAGCCACCGTCGGCGAATGGCTCGGCCGGATGCGGTTCCGGCTCGCGGGCCGTCATCGATCGAAGGACGTGACGCTGTTCCAGCACGGCGCCGCGTCGATCGTGCTGAACGCCGAGCGCGACTCGTTCGCCGACGCGTTCTTCCAGCAGCACGGGTTGTCGCTGTGCGCGTCGGCGTTCCGCGTCGACGATGCGAAAGTGGCATTCGAACGCGCGGCCGGCTTCGGCTACGCGCCGTTTTCCGGGCGCGTCGGCCCGAACGAGCGCGTGCTGCCGGGCGTGCAGGCGCCGGACGGCAGCCTCGAATACTTCGTCGACGAGACGCCGAACGCGCCAACGCTGTATGAATCGGACTTCGTGCTGACCGACATCGACGGCCCCAGCGAGGTCGGCCCGCTGACGGGCATCGATCACGTCTGCCTCGCGCTGCCGGCCGACGCGCTCGATACGTGGATCCTGTTCTTCAAGACCGCCTTCGGCTTCGAGGCCGAGCGCAGCTGGCTCGTGCCCGATCCGTACGGCCTGATGCGCAGCCGTGCGGTGCGCAGCGCGGACGGCTCGGTGCGGATCGCGCTGAATGCGTCGGTCGACCGCCACACGGCCGTCGCCGAATCGCTCGACCGCTATCACGGCACAGGGCTGAACCACGTCGCGTTCCGGACCGACGACATCGTGAAGACGGTCGCCGCGTTCGCGGCCGACGGCGTGCCATTCCTGCGGATTCCGCCGAACTATTACGACGATCTCGCCGCGCGCTACGCGCTGCCAGACGAACTGATCGAGACGCTCAGCGCCCACCATCTGCTGTACGACCGCGATGAAAACGGCGGCGAATTCCTGCATGCGTATACGGAACTGGTCGACAACCGCTTCTCGCTCGAAATCGTCGAGCGGCGCGGCGGCTACGACGGCTACGGCGCGGCCAACGCAGCCGTGCGGCTCGCCGCGCAGGCCCAGCGCAGGAAATAAGGGAGCAAGCGAATTTCGCGCAGGGGGCGAATCAAACGAGAAAACTACGTCGACCCTGCGACGTGCGACGCGCGGACGCACCGTCGTGGTGAATACCGCGGCGGCGCCCCGCCCGGCAAGGCCGTCCGCTCGGGGCCGAAAACCGCCGCCGGGCGGAGGTTACATCCGGTAACGCACGCCGCACTGCAGCATCGGCCTGGCCACCGCGCTTTTAAGAATCGCTTAAGTCTTCGACGGCACCATCCGCAACCAGTACCCGATGGATATCTCGAAAAGGAGGACAGCGATGAGCGCCGTAGATGCACCCGCGGGCCGCCCGGCCGCCCCCCCTGTGAAAAAGACGATGCTGCGCCGTTTGCTCAGCCATCATGAAATCGCGACGCTGCTCGTGCTGCTGCACGCACCGATCGGCGCGAACGCCAAACCCGAATTGCCCGCGCTGCAGGAAGCCGGCCTCGTCGAGATGATCAAGCTCGACGCCGACACGGCACCGAGCTTCCGCCTGACCGAAGACGGCACGGCCGTCCTGAAAGGCCTCGGCTACCGCTGAGCCGCCGCTTTCCCGATTCCTTTCCCCGCTTCTTGCTCTCGCACCGCCCCGATCCTTCAGACCCGCCGGCCCGCCCGGCGCGTCACTTCACCCTGCCCGGTCCTGCAGCATCAGCCGGTATTCCGTCGGCGTCATGCCGACCGTCGCCTTGAACTGGCGCGTGAACGCGCTGTGATCCGTATAACCGCATAGCGCCGCGACGTCGGTCACCTTGTCGTGCGTGACGAGCAGCGCCGTGGCCGCGTCGAGCCGCGTTTTCAGCAGCACCTGGCGCGGCGTCAGGTGAAACACCTTGTGGAAGTAGCGTTCGAGCTGCGCAACAGACATCCCGGCCATCTGCGCAAGCTGCTTCAGGTTCAGCGGTTGCACGTAGTGATCCTGGATGTGCTGCACCACGTCGGCGAGCTTGCTGTAGGCCGGATGCGATCCCTCGTGCGCCTTCAGGTCGCGCGAGATGCCCGCGAGACCGACCACCTTGCCGGCCGCGTCGCGCAGCGGCTCCTTGCAGGTCAGGCACCAGCCCGGCTGGCGGCCCGGATACAGATGCAGCTCGAGCTGGTCCATCAGCTGCTGGCCGGCGGTGATCGTCGCCATGTCCTGTTCGAAGTAGGTCCGGCCGAAGCGGCGCGGAAACACCTCGTCGGTCGTCTTGCCGAGCAGGTCGCGCTTGTCCTTGTAGCCGCAGCGCATCGCCAGCGTGCGGTTGACGAGCGCGTAGCGGCCGTTCGCGTCCTTCACGAAGAACGCGACGTCGGGCAGTGCGTCGAACACCGGCTCAAGCAGGCGGAAGTGCGCGAGCATCGCGCCAAGATCGGCGTTGTCGGGCTGGTAGCGCAGCGTATCGGACAGGCTCATGGGCGGTGCGGCAAGAAAGGTCGTCATCCCGGCATTGGCGAAGGGAGTGGCTGATGGCGTCGATTATAGGAGCGCGCTCAAGAACACGTCGTGGCGATCTCGGACAAGCGATCGGGCGGCGCGATGAACGGCGGTCCGCGCAACGCGCCGCCGATCGGCGACGATCGGGTGGCCGCATACGTCGGCGCATCGTACGCCGTGCGGTTGTGCGCGCAACCACTGCGGCGCGCTTGTCGGGCGGCGCCGATTTCGCATCGGCCCGCTGCATGGCGCCGGGCATCCGTCGGCAACGTCGGCGATATCGATGCACCCCGCCGGTACCGAAACAACGCTCGCGAAGCCGCCATCCTAGAAATGCCGGCATGTCGCGTCTTGGCGCGATTGCGCATTCCACATGACGATTTCGGCATATATCAGGGTTATCGACGATATGCCGAAATCGTCGCCGGCCGCGCATCGAACGCGCAAGACGCGCGCATTTTCGCTACCTAGACTTCGATCAACGGTTACGAGACGACATCCCGCCGCCGCCGCACACGCCGATTCCGGCACAACCCGCGCGGCGCACGGCACACACCGCACGGCTGTCGCAAACGCCTGCGGACCGATACGTCTCGCCCGGTTTACCGCACCGGCCCGCTGGCCGGCGGCGGCCCAACCACGCCATCAAGGGGAAGTGAAAGTGAAGCTGAAGGTATCGCACGTCGCGCTGGCCGCTGCCTGCGCACTGTCGGGCGCACACGCCATCGCCGCCGACGTCGTCAAGATCGGTTTCGCCGCACCGCTGACGGGGCCGCAGTCGAACTACGGCACGGACATGCAGAAGGGCGTGCAGCTCGCGATCGCCGATTTCAACGCGACGCATCCGACGATCGGCGGTCAGCCGGTCACGTTCCAGCTCGACTCGCAGGACGACCAGGCCGACCCGCGCACCGGCACGACGGTCGCGCAGCGGCTGATCGACGACAATGTCCGCGGCGTCATCGGCCACTTCAACTCGGGCACGAGCATTCCGGCGTCCGACCTGTACGATCGCACGGGGCTGCCGCAAATCTCGATGGCGACGTCGCCGCAATACACGGCGCGCGGCTACAAGACGACCTACCGGCTGCTGACGAGCGACGCGCAAGCGGGCCGCATCGTCGGCACGTACGCGGTGAAGACGCTGCGCTTCAAGCGCATCGCGATCATCGACGACCGCACGGCCTACGGCCAGGGCATCGCCGACGAATTCGCGAAGGCCGTGCAGGCCGCCGGCGGCACGATCGTCAAGCGTGATTTCACGAACGACAAGGCGCTCGACTTCTCTGCAATCCTGACCAACCTGAAGGGCATCAACCCCGACGCGATCTTCTACGGCGGCGGCGACGCGCAGTCGTCGCCGATGATCCGCAAGATGCGCCAGCTCGGGATGAAGGCCGCCTTCGTGACCGGCGAGATGTCGCGCTCGCCGACGTTCCTGAAGGTCGGCGGCGAAGCGGCCGAAGGCGCGATCGTCTACATGGGCGGGCTGCCGAAGGAAAAGATGCCGGGCTTCGCCGGCTACGCATCGCGCTACAAGGCACGCTTCAATGAAGACGTGATCACCTATTCGCCCTACTCGTACGACGGCACGATCGCGCTGCTCACCGCGATGAAGGACGCGAACTCGACCGACCCGAAGGTTTACACACCGTATCTCGGCAAGGTGTCGATCAAGGGCGTGTCGGCGCCGAGCATCGCGTACGACGCGAAGGGCGACCTGAAGGATGCGCCGGTGACGATCTACAAGGTCGAGCACGGCGCGTTCAAGCCGGTCGACACGATCGCCGGCAACTGATCGAGCAGACCCTGTCACGCGCGCGGCGCGGCAAGCGGTTCACCCGCCTGCCGCGCCGCGTGCGTTTCGTCCCGACGAAGTCCGAAGCATTCCTCGGCGCGGCCCCGCGCGCACGCATTTCGCGCTCCTGTAGAATCCCCCCACCCGCTTTGACGCTTCGTCTGCGTCGTGCCCCATCCCGGTGCGACGGTGCGTGTCGCGTGCCCATCCGGCGCTCGGCACACGCTCGACGACGCAAGCCGCGCCTTGCCAGTCCATGCCGATAGCGGGTTCTGGAGACGCAGCACCGACAACAACATTCGAAAACCGATCGTCCTGACCATGCAAGCTTCCGAATTGAGCGGCGTGCCTCGCGCCGCCGAACGCGCGCTCACGCGCAGCGACTATAAAACTCTTGGCCTTGCCGCACTCGGCGGCGCTCTCGAGTTCTACGACTTCATCATCTTCGTGTTCTTCGCACCCGCGATCGGACAGCTGTTCTTCCCGCACGACATTCCCGACTGGCTGCGCCAGTTGCAAACGTTCGGCATCTTCGCGGCCGGTTATCTCGCGCGCCCGCTCGGCGGCGTGATCATGGCGCACTTCGGCGACCTGTTCGGCCGCAAGCGGATGTTCACGCTGAGCGTGCTGATGATGTCGGTGCCGACGCTGCTGATGGGCCTGCTGCCGACCTACGACTCGATCGGCATCCTCGCGCCGGTGTTGCTGCTGCTGTTCCGCGTGCTGCAGGGCGCGGCGGTCGGCGGCGAAGTGCCGGGCGCATGGGTGTTCGTGTCGGAGCACGTGCCGTCGCGCCACATCGGCTATGCGTGCGGCACGCTGACCGCGGGCCTCACGGCCGGCATCCTGCTCGGCTCGCTGGTCGCCGCCGGCATCAACAGCCGTTACTCGGGCGCCGAAGTCACCGCGTTCGCGTGGCGCATTCCGTTCCTGCTCGGCGGCGTGTTCGGCCTGTTCTCCGTGTACCTGCGCCGCTGGCTGCACGAGACGCCGGTGTTCGCCGAGATGAAGGCGAAGAAGGCGCTCGCGGCCGAGATTCCGCTGAAGGCCGTGCTGCGCGACCACGGCCGCGCGGTAATCGTGTCGATGCTGCTCACGTGGATGTTGTCGGCGGCGATCGTCGTCGTGATCCTGATGACGCCCGCGCTGCTGCAGAAGCAGTTTCACCTGACGCCCGCGACCACGCTGTTCGCGAACAGCATCGCGACGCTGTGCCTGACGGCCGGCTGCATCACCGCCGGCTCGCTCGCGGGCTGGATCGGCGCGAAGCGTGTGCTGGGCATCGGCGGCCTCGTGCTGGCCGCGTGCTACTACCTGCTGTTCGCGCAGGTCGCGGCCGACGCGTCGACGCTGCCGCTGTACTACGGGATCGCCGGCTTCGCGGTCGGCACGATCGGCGCGGTGCCGTTCGTGATGGTGAAAAGCTTCCCGGCCGTCGTGCGCTTTTCGGGCATCTCGTTCTCGTACAACGTCGCGTATGCGATCTTCGGCGGCCTGACGCCGGTGATCGTGTCGCTGATGATGAAGTCGAACCCGCTCGCGCCGGTCGTGTATGTCGCGACGATCTGCGTGCTCGGCGCGATCGCCGTGCAGTTCTCGAAGGATGCGAAGGACCTGAAGGACGCACGCTGAACCCCGGCGCGCATGCGCCCGCTGGATGAACAAAGGGCCGAATCCCGCGGCGTGCGGGATTCGGCCCTTTTGATTTGGTTCAGCGCGGCGCGCGACGTGCGTGCGTCGCGCCGTTCAGCCCGGTTCGACTCAGCGCAGCGCGCCGTACGACGAACTCGGCCGGCGCAGCGCGTCGATACTCGCGCCGCCCGCGCCGGTCACGAACAGCAGCAGGAAGCCGCCGGCGATCGCGATGTTCTTCCAGAAGTGGATCACCATGTCGTGCTGGACCGCGGCGTCCGTCGCGTCCCAGAAATTGTGTCCGACCATCGCGGTCGCGACCGTATAGAACGCCATCAGCAATGCAAGCGGCTTCACCTTGTAGCCGACGATCAGCAGCAGGCCGCCGAGCGCTTCGATCGTGACGACGACCGGGCCCATCACCTGCGGATAGGGCACGTTCAGCCCATGCAGATAGCCGATGAAATCGCTGTAGCCGAGCAGCTTCATCACGCCGCCCCACAAGAACAACGCCGCCAGCGCCAGGCGTGCGAAAAAAATGACGCCGGAATCGACGGAACGCGTCATGCCACTCTCCTCGTATGCAAATCGGCCGTCCGCGCGAGGCATGCCCGCGCGGTTCGGAGCCGCGCGGCCCTGTCGGGCCCGCGGCAAATGGGCCAGCATAGAGGGTCTTTTCGCGGTGTCCAAGAAAAAGGTTGTAGCAAATCTTTACACCGCGGCGACGACGCAGGCATGACGGCACCACGAAGAACAACGCCCGGCCGCCGCCGCGAATAAAGGGAACGAGCCTTAACCGGCGTCGCTCAGCAGCACGCCTTTCTTGAACAGGAAGCAGCCGTAGCCGCGCAGCTCGCCGGTGACGATCACCGCATACGCCTGCTGCGCGCGCTCGTAGAACGCGAATCGATCGACGCCCACGAGCGGCACGACGCGCCCTTCCGCGCGATCGATTTCGGCCTGCACTTCGCGCTGCACGGGCGGCACCGCGGCCGGATCGCCGACCACTTCCATCCGCCACGCGGGCGTCTCGACGAACGTGTCGAGCGGCAACACGGACAGCACCGCGCGCGCGACGCGCGCCGAGTCGGCGCC
Source organism: Burkholderia sp. BCC1638 (assembly GCF_902833195.1). Classification (NCBI taxonomy): domain Bacteria; kingdom Pseudomonadati; phylum Pseudomonadota; class Betaproteobacteria; order Burkholderiales; family Burkholderiaceae; genus Burkholderia; species Burkholderia sp. BCC1638. The sequence continues at coordinate 348,621 of NZ_CADFEC010000003.1, read as the reverse complement.
GTCGATGCGCAGCGCGCGACCGACTACCGTGTGCTCGGCGACGGATTCCGCCGGAAAATTCGCATCGCAAATCGCCACTTCATCTCCGTGGCCCATCGCGCGCAGCGTGTGCAGGATGTCGGCGTGCAGCAGAGGATCGAGATTCTTCAGCATGTGGGCAAGTCTCCGGGATCGGGAACGAATGGCATAAGTTACCCGATCCCGGCGGCCGCAGGGCATGCATCGCTCACGTCACGACGCCGCTGCCGGCATTTCGTCGATGAAACCCGTGACCGACTTCAGGCGGCCCGACGCATCGACGGTGCCGAAATCGGAACCCTTCACGATCGCCACGCCGTCGGGCGACACGAGCGCCCACGAGAAGCGCAGATGCTGGCCGAACCCGTCGACGTCGGTCGTGCGGCGGAATCGGAACGCGGGGAAGCGCGCCTGCACCGCGGCGATCATCGTGTCGATGCCCGCGTGGCCGTCGCCGGCCATCAGCGGATCGCGATAGGCCGCATCGCTCGCGTAGGTCGCATCGATCAGCGCGCGCCGGCGTGCGACGTCGGGCTCGTTCCACGCGTCGAAATAGCGGTCGATCAGGTCGGCGTGTGCGGACTGGACGGTTTGGGCGGTGTTCATGCGAGGCTCCTGGTCTGGATGAAGGAAGGACAGCGCCGCGGACGTTTCGTGTTCGCGTGCCGCCATCGTCGCCGGCCTCGCATGGGCGGTCGATTACGTTCGAGGTAAGGAAATCGCGTCGCCGCAATCAAAAACGGGCGCCCGACGGCGCCCGCATCGTCTGCCGTTGCCATCGCGCGCGTCAGGTCACCGGCGCCGGATTGAACAGCGTCAGCGCATTCGCGAGCTTCCATTGCTCGGCCCACGTGCGGCGCTTGCCGCTCGCGACGTCGAGCATCAACCGGAACAGCTCCCAGCCCACGTCCTCGATCGAGGCCGCGCCGGTCGCGATCTGCCCCGCGTCGAGATCCATCAGGTCGTGCCAGCGCCGCGCGAGATCGCTGCGCGTCGCGACCTTGATCACCGGCACCTGCGCGAGGCCGTACGGCGTGCCGCGGCCGGTCGTGAAAACGTGCAGGTTCATCCCCGCCGCGAGCTGCAGCGTGCCGCAGATGAAATCGCTCGCGGGCGTCGCCGCGTACAGCAGCCCCTTCTGCCGCGCCCGATCGCCGGGACGCACGACGCCGGCGATCGGCGCGCTGCCCGACTTCACGATCGAACCCATTGCCTTCTCGACGATGTTCGACAGGCCGCCCTTCTTGTTGCCGGGCGTCGTGTTCGCGCTGCGATCGACGCGGCCGCGCTGCAGGTAGCGGTCGTACCAGTCCATCTCGCGGATGATCTCGCGGGCGACGTCCTCGTTCGCCGCGCGCGACGTGAGCTGCGCGACGCCGTCGCGCACTTCGGTCACTTCCGAGAACATGATCGTCGCTCCCGCGCGCACGAGCAGGTCGGCCGCGAAGCCGACCGCCGGGTTCGCGGTCAGCCCCGAGAACGCGTCACTGCCGCCGCACTGCACGCCGACGACGAGATCGGACGCCGGACAGGTTTCGCGACGGCGGCGGTTCAGCCGCTCGAGATGCGATTCGGCCATCGTCATGATCGAGTCGATCATCGAGTTGAAGCCGACGTGCGCGGCGTCCTGCAGGCACACGACGCCGCCGTTGTCCGTCGCGCCGTCGGCCGCCAGCGGAATCGCGCCGGGCGGCAGCAGGCGCTCCGGCTGCAGCTTCTCGCAGCCGAGGCTCACCGTCATCACCTCGCCGCCGAAGTTCGGGTTCAGGCTGATGTTGCGCAGCGTGCGGATCGGGATGTCGGCATCGGGCGCATCGATCGCGACGCCGCAGCCATACGTGTGCTCGAGCCCGACCACGTCGTCGACATTCGGGTAACGCGGCAGCAGTTCGTCCTTGATCCGCTTCACCGCATGCTCGACGACGCCCGACACGCACTGCACGGTCGTCGTGATCGCGAGGATGTTGCGCGTGCCGACCGAACCGTCGGGATTGCGAAAGCCCTCGAACGTATAGCCTTCGAGCGGCGCCAGCGGCGGCGCGGCGCGCGTGGCGAGCGGCAGGTCGTCGAGCCCCGGCGGCTCGGGCATGCGCATCGTGCGCTCGTTGACCCAGCTGCCGCGGCGCAGCTCGGCGAGCGCGTAGCCGATCACGACGTTGTAGCGGACGATCGGGTCGCCGGCCGCGAGGTCGACCAACGCAACCTTGTGCCCTTGCGGCACGCCTTCGCGCAGCGTCAGGCCGTCGGCGAAGGTCGCGCCCTCGGGCAGGCCGCCGTCGTTGACGACGATCGCGACGTTGTCGTCCGGGTGCACGCGGATATAAAGCGGGGAAGCAGTCATTGGAATTCCTGGAAGGCTACCAGCCAAATCGTTAGTCATCATACGACATTCGACATCAACCCGCGATGCTGCGTAAACCCTTATCCGGAAAGACCCTACCCTTTACCCGCCGGCAAACCGCTTGCGCTGCGCTTTCCTGCGTTGTACGATGACATACAACGACATCGCCAATATGGCTCGGATGGCGTACCCGACGAACCCAGCCCTCGCGCTAGACGGACGACCCAACCATGACCTCACCGCAAGAACTCAAACAGATCATCTCCCACGGCCTGCTGTCGTTTCCGCTGACGGACTTCGACGCGGACGGCAGCTTCCGCCCGACCACCTATGCCGAGCGTCTGGAATGGCTGGCGCCGTATGGCGCGACCGCGCTGTTCGCGGCCGGCGGCACCGGTGAATTCTTCTCGCTCACGCAGCGCGAGTATTCGGACGTGATCCGCGTCGCGACGGAAACCTGCAAGGGCAAGGTGCCGATCCTGGCTGGCGCCGGCGGCGGCACGCGCGTCGCGATCGAATATGCGCAGGAAGCCGAGCGCCTCGGCGCGAGCGGCGTGCTGCTGATGCCGCACTACCTGACCGAAGCCAGCCAGGAAGGCATCGCCGAACACGTCGAGCAAGTGTGCCGCGCGCTGAAGATCGGCGTCGTGGTGTACAACCGCGCGAATTCGAAGCTGAACGCCGACATGCTCGAGCGCCTCGCCGACCGCTGCCCGAACCTGATCGGCTTCAAGGACGGCGTCGGCGAAATCGAGAGCATGGTCACGATCCGCCGCCGCCTCGGCGACCGCTTCGCGTACCTCGGCGGCCTGCCGACGGCCGAAGTCTATGCGGCCGCGTACAAGGCGCTCGGCGTGCCGGTGTACTCGTCGGCCGTATTCAACTTCATCCCGAAGACGGCGATGGCGTTCTACGAAGCGATCGCGAAGGACGACCACGCAACGGTCGGCCGCCTGATCGACGAATTCTTCCTGCCGTACCTGAAGATCCGCAACCGTCGCGCGGGCTACGCGGTCAGCATCGTGAAGGCAGGCGCGAAGCTCGTCGGCCACGACGCGGGCCCGGTACGCGCGCCGCTCGTCGACCTGACCGACGCCGAAATGGCCGAACTGGACGTGCTGATCAGGAAGATGGGCCCGCAGTAAGCGGAAATGGCCGGCGCGGCGCCTTCGACGGCACCGCGGCCGGCTTGTTGCCTGTGTTGCATCGCGGCCGGCGCCTGCCGGCCGCGGTCGTTTGCAGAGGCGGCCATGCCACGCATCCCGCCGCGATGCGCGCGGTCACATCTGCGCGATGACGCCGATGATCCGGTGACGCACGTTGCCGAGCTTGATCCGGGTCGCCTCGATCTGCCCTTGCGCGCCCGTACGCACGCGTTCGCTCGACCCGTCGCCGAGAATCTGCCCCAGCACGTCGCGATCGACGACCGCGTCGAAGAACCGGCCGACCGTGATCGTCGCCGACTGCTTCGCGGTCAGAAGCGCGCTGTTGGCCTGCATCAGCGCTTCGGTGCGCAGGCTCTGGTCGCGGTCGTCGATGTTGCGGCGATGCTCGAGCGCGAACACCAGCGCTTCCATGTCCTGCCGGAAACGGCGCACGGCGAGGCCGAACATGAGCGAATGCGCATCGGAGCCCGTGACGGGCCGCCCCTGGTTGATGGTCACGTCGAATTCGCTGCCGCCCAGGTCGCGCTGGAATTCCAGCAGCGCATTCGCGAGCACGCGCCCTTCGCTGTACTGGCCGATCCGGCTGCGCACCGAATGCGCGACGTCACCGATCGCCTTCCACAAGCCGGCGGCGAACAGGTGGTCGCCGCGCTTGCTGATGTTCATCGGATGGTTCCCTCTTGGAATTTTGTGGTCTCTCAGGCTCGCCTGCGGGCCGGGCGGCCCGAGGCCCCGCTACTGTAGGAGAAATTCCGGCGACGCGGAAGCCATCATGAAAAAAGCGGAGGCAGCCCGCCGGCCGCCCCCGCTTTCATTCCTTCGGCAAGCGGCCCGGCTTCGCGCCGCGCCGCCGCACCGTCACTCCGCCTTTCCGTCCCGCAGCCGCGGAACGCCGAGCGGATTGCTTTCCTGCAGCCCTTCGGGCAGCAGGTCGTCCGGGAAATCCTGATAGCACACGGGCCGCAGGAAACGGTCGATCGCGGTCGCGCCGACCGACGTGACCGCCGGGTTCGACGTCGCCGGGAACGGCCCGCCGTGCACCATCGCGTCGCACACTTCGACGCCGGTCGGGTAGCCGTTGACGAGCAGGCGCCCGGCCTTGCGTTCGAGGATCGGCAGCAGGCGGCGCGCGAGCGGCTTGTCGTCGGCGTCCATCTGCAGCGTGGCCGTCAGCTGGCCCTCGAGTGCGTCGAGCACGTGTGCGACTTCGTCGAGATCACGGCAACGCACGATCAGCGATGCCGGCCCGAACACTTCGTGGCCGAACGCCGGCTCGGCCAGGAACGCCGGCGCGGCGACTTCGTACAGCGCGCCGCCTGCCTGGCATTCGGTCTGCGCCGCCTCGCCCACGCCGACTTCGCGCACGCCCGGCAGTTCGGCCAGCTTGCCGCGGCCATTGCGATACGCATCGGCGATGCCGCTCGTCAGCATCACGCCGGCCGGTTTCTTCGCGAGCGCCTGTGCCGCGACGGACTCGAAGCGGTCGAGATCGGGGCCATCGACCGCCAGCACGAGGCCCGGATTCGTGCAGAACTGGCCGGTGCCGAGCGTCAGCGAATCGACAAAGCCGGTCGCGATCGCGTCGCCGCGCGCGGCCAGCGCGGCCGGGAACAGCACGACCGGGTTGATGCTGCTCATTTCCGCATAGACGGGAATCGGCTGCGGGCGCGCGTTCGCGAGCTGCACGAGCGCCATGCCGCCCTGCCGCGACCCGGTAAAGCCGACGGCCTGCACTGCCGGATGGCTGACGAGCGCCGCGCCGGTCACGCGGCCGGGGCCGATCAGCAGCGAGAAAACGCCGGCCGGCATCCCGCATTTCGCCACCGCGGCGCGGATCGCGCGGCCGACCAGCTCGGACGTGCCGAGGTGCGCCTCATGGGCCTTCACGATCACCGGGCAGCCGGCCGCGAGTGCCGACGCCGTATCGCCGCCGGCCACCGAGAACGCGAGCGGGAAGTTGCTCGCGCCGAACACCGCGACGGGCCCGAGCCCGACCTTCTGCAGCCGCAAGTCCGAGCGCGGCAGCGGCGTGCGCGCGGGCTGCGCGGGATCGATCGACGCGGCGAGGAAGCGTCCGTCGCGCACGACGCGCGCGAACAGCCGGAGCTGGCCGACGGTGCGGCCGCGCTCGCCCTGCAGCCGCGCGACGGGCAGGCCCGTTTCGGCGTGTGCGCGCTCGATCAGCGCGTCGCCGAGCGCGACGATTTCGTCGGCGATCGTTTCGAGAAACGCCGCGCGGGCCGCCAGCGGCTGCGCGCGGTACGCGTCGAACGCGTCGCGCGCAAGCTCGCACGCGCGGTCGACGTCCGCCTGCGTCGCGACGCCGAAGGCCGGCGCATCGATCGGCGCGCCCTTCGTCGGGTCGAACGCGTGCAGGGTACCGGCCGAGCCGGCCACCGCATCGGCGCCGATCAGCATCTCTCCAGTCAGTTGCATGGGGGGTGCTCCGTGTTTCGGGAATGATTGGTTCATTGTAGCTCAACAGATACGATGTCTGCCGACACGATTTCACGATTCGCGCCGATCGTCGATCCTGCCATACTCTGCGCGAAACCCTTATCCCTTCGGGCTTTGCCCAAATGTTGACCATTTCACGCCGCTCTGCAAAGGGAAAACCCGAGGTTTCGGGTTCGGCCAGGCCTTATGAACTTATGGTTATGTCATACGACGACGCATGTCAAAGTACCCAATCAAACCTCCCCTCGCGATCTTCCGATCGATCTTGCACGCACCGCCCGCCGCACCGCCGTGCGCTACTGGATTCTGGCGATGCTGTTCGCCGTCTCGGCGTTCGGCTGGGCATACGTGCTCGCACAATGGCGGAGCGGCTGGCAAAGACGACGGCGGCCGCGCATGAGCGGCCGCCGTTTTTTACATCGCTCAGGCCGCCGAATGCGCGACGCGCAGCATGTCGTGCACGCCGGACGTCATCAGCGCGAGAAACGCGAGCAGGCCGACGTAGAAAAGCGCGTAAGTCGTTTTCGTCTCGACCGAAGTCGTGTAGTACGCGCGGTTCTCCGGCGCGTCGGGATCGTAGCGCCATGCGCGCTTCAACTGCGGCAACGCGAGGATCGCCATCACGATCAAGAGCGGGCTCGGCCGGTACGCGAACAGCGCGATCAGCACGGGCACGCCCGCAAACCAGATGCGCGGGGACAGCACCGCCGTGATGCGCCCGCCGTCGAACGGCGACAGCGGAATCATGTTGAACAGGTTCAGGAAGAAGCCCGTATAGGCGAGCGCGAGCAGCAGGTTGCTGTCGTAGTGCCGCGCGGCCGCGTAGCAGGCCAGCGCGCCGAGCGTGCCGACGAACGGCCCGGCCAACCCGACGTACGCTTCGGTTTCAGCGTCGTGCGGCATCTCCTTCAGCTGGATCCACGCGCCGACGAACGGAATGAACGTCGGCAGCCCGACGTCGAGCCCGCGCCGCTGCGCGGCCACGTAGTGGCCGGCTTCGTGAACCAGCAGCAGCGCGACGAATCCGGCCGCGAAGCGCCATCCGTAGAACAGCGCGTAGACCGCGATCGACGCCAGCATGGTGCCCGCCGACATGAGCACCTTGCCGAGCTTCAGGCCACCGAAGATCAGCAGCAGCAGCTTCGTCATTCCTTGCGCTCCGTGCCGGACACGGCGGCTGCGTCGGTTGCATCGGCGACGACCGGCACGGCCGCCGGCTTCGGCTTGCGCCCGAAGAAGCGCTTCAGCGCCGCGCCGCCCGCCAGCAACGCGACCGCGCCGATCTTGAAGAACTTCACGGCAAACGCGCCGATCAGCGCGAGCAGCCCGAGCTTCTTCGCGCCGACGCCGACGATCAGCGCCGCGAGCCCGTACTCGGCGACGTGGTCGGTCGATTTGTTGAAATCGGCATAGCGCTTGCCGTCGTTGAAGCGGATGTTCGCGAGGAGATCGTCGGCCGAGCCCTTGTACTTCGGCAGATCGGCGAGCGTCGACGCCATCGTCAGCGACAGGTAGCCGTCACGGCCGAGCACGAGCGTCCGGTAGTTCACTCCGTCGCTCTCCGCGTTCGCGGCCGCACCCTTGTCGCGGATGATCGCGGACCACACGAGCCGGTGCGTGGCGGCGTCGTACGCGGGCGCCTGCGCCCAGCCGACCACCTCGGTCTCGGGCAGCCCGCGCTCCTTGCGCGCCGGGTTGTTTTCCTCGGTGCCGGCCTGCAGGTTCTTCAGCAATTCGTCGGGTTTCCAGTCCTTCGCGTCGTCGTCGCGAATGTAGCCGCTCGGCTCGAACGACACGACGGAGATCCAGTCGGCGTTCGGGTCCTCGGGCAGCACGAGGCCGACCAGCTTCGATTCGTCGATCGAGTTGCCCATCGAGCGCAGGTAGCGGCCGGCTTCGGCGGCCGGCACGAACGATTCGCCTTCCTTCAGCTTCAGCACGGCTTCGTGCTTGACGTCGATATCGGCCGGCCCGTTCACGACGACCTTGTTGGCGGCCGCGGCGGCGGCCCTCATTTCGACCTGCGCGGCTTCGGTCTGCGCATGGCCGCTGGTTGCGGCGAGCGCGAGCATCGCCACGCAGGCGACGCGGACGGCGAGTTTTTTCATTGTTGGATTCCCCTGGAATGCCTTGTTGTGAATGTGCGCGGCATCCGGCCCGGGCGTTGTGGTCGCGGGTCCGGTGCCGCCTCTCAGGTGGCACGAGGGCTATGGTAACGCAGCGTCGGCGCGCATCCGGGATCGAAATGCGGGGGCGGAGGAGCGCATCGGGCGGCAGCGGGCGGAGTCGCGATGCACACCCGATGCACATCGATCCGGAATGCTTACCTCGCAGGTAATGCCCGATGCGCGCGGGATTGCCTATCATCCTCGTCATGAACTCGACCGCTGCCCTTCAATCGCTCCCCCCGTCCGCCGGCCGCGCGTCCGGCATCGGCTCGCTGCTGCGCACCTGGCGTCAACGCCGGCGCCTGAGCCAGATGGCCCTCGCGCTGGAGGCCGAAGTGTCCGCGCGGCACCTGAGCTTCGTCGAATCGGGACGCGCGCAGCCGAGCCGGGAGATGGTGCTGCATCTCGCGGAGCGCCTCGACGTGCCGCTGCGCGAGCGCAACGCGCTGCTCGTCGCGGCCGGCTATGCGCCGCTGTTTCGCGAGCGGCCCTTCTCCGATCCGCAGCTCGATGCGGCGCGCCACGCGGTCGAAGCCGTGCTGCGCGGCCACGAGCCCTACCCGGCACTCGCGGTGGATCGCCACTGGACGCTGCTCGCCGCGAACCGGATGCTGGGCGCGCTGGTCGCGCAGGCCGATCCGGCGCTCCTGCGGCCGCCCGTCAACGTGCTGCGCCTGAGTTTGCATCCTGACGGCCTCGCGCCGCAGATCGTCAACTGGCACGAATGGCGCGCGCATATCCTGCACCGGCTGCAACGGCAGATCGACGCGAGCGGCGACCGCGCGCTCCATGCGCTGCGCGACGAACTCGCCGCGTATCCGGCACCGGCCGGCCAGCCCGACGACACGCATGCGCGCGCCGACTACGCGGACATCGCGGTGCCGCTGCGGCTGCGCACGGCCGCCGGCGAACTGACGTTCTTCAGCACGACGACGGTGTTCGGCACGCCGGTCGACGTCACGCTGTCGGAACTCGCGATCGAGGCGTTTTTCCCGGCGAATCCGGAAACGGTGGACGCGATGCGCGCGCTGGCGGATGCGCTGCCGGCTTAGTGAGCATCGTCAACGACGCTCGAACGCCAGCTTCACGCCCAGCCCGAGGAGGACCACACCGCTCACCCGGTGCATGCGGGTCAGGATGCGCGGATTGCGCCGGATCGACGTCGACAGCAGGCCGGCGAACAGCGCGACCGGCCCCTTGACGAGAAACGTCAGGCCGGCAAACGTCGTGCCGAGCACGAACAGCGACACCATCGGATGCGCGGCGCCCGCGGGCACGAACTGCGGCAGAAACGCAAGATAGAACAGCGCGATCTTCGGATTCGACACGTTGGACAGCGCGCCCTGCGCGAACGTGCGCAACCCGGACGCCGTCGCGTCGCGACCGCTCGCGAGCGTCAGCTCGCCGGACGAACGCAGCAGCGTGATGCCGAGGTACAGCAGGTACAGCGCGCCGATCATCTTCAATGCAGTGAACAGCCATTCGGATGCCTGAAGAAGCGCGCCCAGCCCGAGCGTCGCGAGCATCGTATGCACGAGCAGCCCGACGCTGACGCCCGCAGCGGTCACGAGGCCCGCCCGCGTGCCGCCGGATAGCGTGCGCGACATCACGAGCACCATGTCCTGGCCCGGTGTCAGAATGATCAGAAGGGAGGTGGCCATGAACGGCAACCAGGCTACGTGCGGCATCGGGATTCTCCTGAAAGCGGCACCGGGAGCGACGGACGGGAATCGCACATGCCTCCGGGGCCGGGCAGTCATCGGATTATCGGCAACTTGCCGTGGAGAATGGCTGCGAAATTGGCTACTTTCGATTTGCAAATTGGCGTTATTCTCCATCATCGACATCATTGGTAGCCAAAAATGCCAATCAAGCTGGACGCCATCGACCGGCGCATTTTGCGTGCGCTGCAACGAAACTCGAACCAGACGAATGCCGAGCTCGCGCAGCAGGCCGGCCTCTCGCCCACGCCCTGCCTGCGCCGCGTTCACCTGCTCGAGGAACAGGGCGTCATCGACGCATACGTCGCCCTGCTGAACCCGGCAGCCGTCGAGCTGCGATTCACGGCATTCGTGCGCGTCACGCTGGAACGCCAGGACAAGACCACCGTCGAACGCTTCGCGCGCGAGATGGAGCAGGCGCCCGAGGTGCTCGAATGCCACCTGATGGCCGGCAGCTACGACTATCTGCTGCGCGTCATCGCGAGGGATCTGGACGATTACCAGCGCTTTCAGATGGAGACGCTCACCCAGATCGAAGGCGTACGCAACGTCGAAACCGAGATTCCGCTGAAGCGCATCAAGCAGACGGTGCGTCTGCCGATCTAGGCATGTGGAAAGGCGACGACGTGCGTGCTGCCGTCATCGGATCGATGCGGCAGAACACTGCAATGACGTCCGTTCATACAAGATCCTGAAATGCCGTTCGCCACCCGGGGCCACACCGGTGGCTGCACCCGATTTTCTCCGGCACCTTCTTCATCGTTCTCGGCATTTCGTTCCTGGCGGCCGTCTCAGTCCTGCTTGGGATCGTTGCACTGGCGTTGCTTCCGCCTGTACGACGATCGTTTCGTGTACATCGGCGACGCTCCACCGTCGTCCTCACCGCGCTGTGCGTGATGAGCAGCTTCGTCGTCTTGATGGCGGCGATCGGGCGGCGGGCCGAGGCGAACATCAGAAAGGAAGAAGCCGCAAAGCATCCGGCGCTCGAGAAGAGCGCGCGTCTGCTGCGCATCGATATGCCACCCGGTACGCGGCTGTCGCTCTCGCGCGCCGGCGACACGAAATCGATCGAGAAAGCCGAGTTCCCGCACGCGGTCGATGTCTACGGCATTCCCGCCGTCGCAATGACGGTCGGGACGGAATTCGACGATGAAGCGCCGCACGACGAGACGCCTACCCGCATGAGCGAGCCACACCGCCTGCCCGCCGCCGCATCACGCCCTTCACCGACCGAATTTCTCCCGAAACATAGCGTTCAGACGCCGCGGCAAACATAGGCTCGGCCGAGGCCCATCAAAATGCGTCGTCGCGGCTCGAGCTTCGAGCCCCCGAAGCCCGGAAGTGGCCGCGGCCGAAGCACGTAGCTGCGATCCGTGCGCGGTTCTTGTCTCTTCAATACCGGCGAATGTCGAATTTGATTAGCAGAACTTTTGTTTTCCGGATGGACGGGCAGCACCTGTCATGAAAGAGACGCGAACGATTCGATGCGAACGTGAAATCGTGCGCAGACCGTGCAAAACACAACACGACTTTTACATTGAGCCTGGGAACACGAAATGAACAAGCATCAACGAGGGTTGGAACTTTCCGCACGACGCGCACCGAAGAAGTCGAAGGCCACGCTTGCCGTCGCGGTCGGTGCCGCCATGGTCGCATTCGCCGCTTCCGCGCCCGCGCGGGCCGACTACGTGCAGAACGGCACGTCGACAGAAACGTCGGGCGGCTGCGTCGGCAACATCGCGATCTCGGGAAGCGGCACGTATCCGGCGACCGCAACGGGTTGCGACAACGTGGCAATCGGCACCGCGGCGGTAGCGAACTCCGGTTCGTCGACCGGCGCCTATAGCGAAACCGTCGCGATCGGCCGCATGGCCGGCGCGACCGGCACGCAGGCAACTGCGGTCGGCGGCAATTCCACCGCCACCGGAGACCACGCAACGGCGCTCGGCGCGCTTACCCGCGCAACCGGTATCCAGGCGACGGCGGTCGGCGACGGCGCGATCGCCAACGGCGCCACCGCGTCGGCATTCGGTCAGGGTGCCTCGGCCGTCGACCAGGCAACGGCGGTCGGACAAGGCGCGAGCGCGACCGCGACGTTCTCGACGGCGGTCGGCAAAGGCAGCGTGGCGGCCGGCGGGACGGCCCTCGGCTTCCAGGCGAACGCCGGCGCCAACGATGCGGTCGCGCTCGGCATCGACAGCTCGGCGTCCGCAACCGGCAGCGTGGCCATCGCCCGCGCGACGGCATCCGCCGTGAACGCGGTCGCCATCGGCGAAGGCGCGAACGCCGCCGACGCGAACTCCGTCGCATTGGGCTCGAACGCAGCGACGCGCGCGTTCACGACCGTGAGCAGCGTAACGCTCGACGGCGTCAGCTACAGCGGCTTCGCGGGCACGCCGGTCGGTGTGGTCAGCGTCGGCAGCGCCGGCGCCGAGCGGCAGATCGTGAACGTCGCGGCCGGTGCAATCAGCGCAACCAGCACGGACGCCGTCAACGGTTCGCAGCTGTTCTCGATCGCAAGCCAAGTTTCGACGTTGACGACGGATCTCGCGGCGCTGACGACCACCGTCGGCAAGATCTCGTCGAGCGTCCCGAGCGGCACGGTGACGGACCCGACGGACACCGCGATTGGCACGAATACGTCGGTCACGGCGACGAACGGAACGGCGGTCGGCAACGGCTCGAACGTCTCGGGCGACAACGGTACGGCGGTCGGCGTGAATTCGACCGTCACCGCGACGAACGGCACGGCCATCGGCACGAATTCGAAGGTCACCGCCACGAACGGCACGGCCGTCGGCACCGGCTCGAATGTTTCCGGCACGGACTCCACCGCGATCGGCACGAACAGCCGCGCGAGCGCCAACAATGCCGTGGCGTTGGGCGCGAACTCGGTCGCGGATCGCGACAACACGGTCTCGATCGGCGCGCCGGGTGCAGAACGCCAGTTGACCAACGTGGCCGACGGCACTGCACCGACGGACGGTGTCAACGTGCGCCAGTTGAACGGCGCGATCAATTCGGTTCGCGAAGAAATGTCGAAGTACCGCAAGGACGCGAACGCTGGCACAGCGAGCGCGATCGCGATGGCCAACGTGCCGCAGGCCGTGCTGCCCGGCGAGAAGGTCGTTGCGCTCGGCGGCGGCACGTACGGCGGTCAAAGCGCGATGGCGGTCGGCCTGTCGGTCGCGACGACGAAATGGCTCGTCAAAGGCTCGATCACGACGGCGGTGTCGGGCCACGGCTCGTTCGGCGCCGGCGCGGGCGTCGGCTATCGCTGGTAGGCGACACCGAGCTGCGTAGCGTCGGCGGACGGCTTGCCGACGCTACGTATACAGCGACGCCTGCGGCAATTCCCCCGTCAACGCGAACCGGCCGACGTCGCGCAGCCGGTAGTCGAGCGGATCGTGCAGCGTATGCGTGCGCGCGTTGCGCCAGAAGCGGTCGAGGCCGAGCGATGCGGCCGTCGCGCGCGCGCCGCACGCATCGAACAGCGCCTCGCCGTTGTCGAGCGCCGCGCGCTGCGCGACGATCTTCGCGTCCGACACCGCGAGCGCCACTTCGGCACGTTCGTCGGCCGTCAGCGCGTCGCGCCGCGTCCATGCGCGCTGCAACGCGACGGCCGCGCGATCGGCCAGCGACGCCGCCGCAACCGCCTGCACACGCATGTCGCCGAAGCGCTGCAGCGTATAGGGATCGTCGCTCGCCTGCGCGACGCCCGAGTTAATCCACGGCCGGCCGTGCGCCAGCACGTATTCGCGCGCCTCGGCCAGCGCGCCTTCCGCAAGCCCGACGAACAGGTTCGTCAACACGAGCTGCGACACCAGCGTGCGCAGCGTCGCGCGCGGCGTCGGCGGCGTCTCGGACCGGTGCAGCACGTCGTCCGGCGCGAGCGTCACGCCGTCGAAGCGCACGCTGCCGCTGTCGGTCTGGCGCTGACCGACGGGATCCCAGTCTTCGTTGACCGTGATCCCGTCGCGATCGGTCGGCACGACGCCGAACACGGCTCGGCCCGTTTCCGGATCGTGCGCGGACACGGTCATCCGCTGCGAGCCGCGCGTGCCCGAGCAGAATCCCTTCACGCCGTCGAGCCGGTAGCCGCCGTCCGGCGTCGCGGTCGCCACCAGCCGCGTGTCGAGCGGGTTCACGGCATTGCCCCACCACCAGCGATGCGCGACCGTGCCGCGCAGATAGCGTTCGCGCTGCGCCGCACTGCCCCACACGTCGACGCTCACCACCTGCAGGACCTGGAACCCGACCAAATGCGCGAGCGCGCTGTCGACGCGCGCGATCCGCCGGATCGTGTCGTAGATCGCGGGCCACTCGGCTTCCTGTCCGCCGAATTCGCGCGGCACCGCGAGCGTCAGCAGGCCCGCGTCGGCGAGCCGCTGCTTCTCGTCGGCCGCATGACCGCCCGCGCGGTCGCGCGCCGCGGCCGTCGCACGCAGCGCGTCGATCGCACGCGCCAGCGCGTCGGCGTCGATCGCGCGTGCGTCGGAGTCCGGCGCCAGCGTCGCCGGGCCGCGAGGGTCGTTCATGCGACGGCTTCCTGTGCAACGATTGCGTGCGCAACTATATCGCTCGACAGCGGAACCAGCGCGCCGAGTCGACGGCCGGTCAGCCGCGACAGGATCTCGCGCCGCCAGTCGTCGTAGATCGCGCGGTATTCGGCGATGTCCGCACCGAACACGTGCGCGGTATGCGCGTATTCATCGTGCAGATAGCCGTCGAGCCGTTCCTGCATTTCCTCGTCGGCGGCGATCACGCGATCGATCAGCGCGTCGCGCTCGGCGGCCGGCAGCGCCTTCAACGTGTCGAACCACCACTGGACGATCTGCACGCGATGCCACTCCTCGTCCGGTCGAATCCGGTTCTCGCCGTGCTCGCGCATCGCACCGTCGGCGATGCGGCCGGTCTTGCGCTGGATCCACAGCTTCGCGAGGATGTGCAGTTCGTAATGCCATTCGAACGCGAGAAAACCCGCGACGTCGCGCACCGCGATGTCTCCAATGCGTTCCCAGTGCGCGGCGACGAGCCGCTCGACTTCCGGCAGCGGATCGCGGCCCGTCAGTTCGGTCACGCGTTCGCGACCGATCACGGCGTGCGCGCCGTCGTCGCCGAGCTGACGCGACAGGATCAGCTGGAAATGCGGGTCGTCGCGGAACAGCGTGTCGATCGCCTTCGCGACGACCTGCACGATGAACAGGTCGTGCGACGCCATCTTCGTGTAGTAGTCGGCGACGGCGGCCCGTTCATCTTCATCGCGAGGCTCGCGCGGCGGTGTCGCCAGCTTGTCCGGGAAGTCGGGGCGATGGCGTCGCGCGACATCCAGAAACAGCGCTTCCTCGAATTGTCCGTTCCATTCGCGCGGCGCGCCGATAGGTAGGGTCATGGGTATCGTTCTCTCAGGGTCTTCAATGAAAAGAGCCGGCGCTCGTGGCGCCGCTCAGGTACGCCGGGTCACGCGTCGGACCAGGCGGTCGCCCGTGATTTGCACGGCCGAAACGAGTGCGATCAGGATCACGATCACGGTCACCATCACGGTGGTGTCGAAGCGCTGGTAGCCGTAGCGGATCGCGAGATCGCCGAGCCCGCCCGCGCCGACGGCGCCGGCCATCGCGGTCGAGCCGATCAGCGCGACGACGGTGATCGTGAAGCCGCCGAGCATGCCGGGCAGCGCTTCCGGCAGCAGCACGTGCCACACGATGTGGCGACGTTTCGCGCCCATCGCGAGCGCGGCCTCGATCAGCCCGCGATCGACTTCGCGCAGGCTCACCTCGGCAATCCGCGCGAAGAACGGAATCGCGGCGATCGACAGCGGCACGACGGCCGCCCACACGCCGATGGTCGTGCCGATCAGCACGCGCGTGAACGGCAGCAGCGCGACGAGCAGGATGATGAACGGCGTCGAGCGGAACACGTTGACGAGCGCGCCGAGCACCGCGTTCACGCCGCGCCGCGCGTAGATGCCGCCCGACGCGGTCGTCACGAGGATCACCGCGAGCGGGATGCCGATCAGCGCGGCGATCGCGGCCGACGCGGCGACCATCGACAGCGTGTCGCGGATCGCGTCGAGCAGTTCGGGCCACCAGAGTTCAAACATAGCCGAGCACCTCCGCGTGGTTCGCATGGCGGCGTGCGCGTTCGAGCAGTGCCGCGACCGCGCCGCCGCGTGCCGGCGACTGCCCCGCGTCATCCGCGCGCGGCGATGCCGCGATCACGAGACGCCCCTGCGCATGGCCCTGGATCCGCTCGATCCCGCCATGCAGAAAGCGCACCGAACCACCGAGCGCCGCCGCGAGCGCGCCGACGTCCGGCTCGCCGTCGCTCTCGCCCGTATAGCGAACGTCGAGCACCACCTGCGCGCCGTCGGGCAGCGCGGCCTGCTCGGGCAACGGCCGCACGCGCGCGGCCAGTTCGGCCGGCAGGTCGTGCACGAGCGTGCTGAGCAGCGCCCGCGTCGCGCCGTGGCGCGGATCGCCGAACACGCGCCACACCGGGCCCGTTTCGACGACCTCGCCCTGCTCGATCACCGCGACCGTGTCGCAGACCGCGCGGATCACTTCCATCTCGTGCGTGATCAGCACGATCGTCAACCCGAGGCGGCGGTTGATGTCGGCGAGCAGCGAGAGGATCGATTGCGTCGTCTCGGGATCGAGCGCCGACGTCGCCTCGTCGCACAGCAGCACCTCGGGGTCGTGCACCAGCGCCCGCGCGATGCCGACGCGCTGCTTCTGGCCGCCCGACAGGCTCGCCGGATACGCGTCGCGCTTCGCGGCGAGCCCGACGAGGTCGAGCAGCGCCTCGGCCTTGCGCGTGCG
Organism: Burkholderia sp. BCC1638; assembly: GCF_902833195.1. Taxonomy (NCBI): domain Bacteria; kingdom Pseudomonadati; phylum Pseudomonadota; class Betaproteobacteria; order Burkholderiales; family Burkholderiaceae; genus Burkholderia; species Burkholderia sp. BCC1638. Next base: position 331,929 of record NZ_CADFEC010000003.1, on the reverse strand, counting down.
CTCTGCCTTCGGCACGCCGGCGATCTTCAGCGGCAGCGCGACGTTCTCGAACACCGTCTTCGCCGACAGCAGGTTGAAATGCTGGAACACCATGCCGGTGCGACGCCGCAGCGCGACGAGCCCGTCCTCGTCGAGCGCGCCGACGTCGACGCCCTGCACGCGCACGCTGCCCGAACTCGGCCGCTCGAGGCCGTTCACGAGCCGCAGCAGCGTCGACTTGCCGGCGCCGCTGCGGCCGATGATCCCGAACACCTCGCCGCGCCGCACGTCGAGCGTCACGTCGCGCAGCGCCGCGGCCTGGCCGCGCGGCGTCGAGAACACCTTGCCGACGTGCGCGAGCGACACGGCGGCGCCGTCGGCGCGTGCGGCCGCTTCGTCAAGCGCCCCTTGTGCGTGCGCGCCTGCGCCGGCCCGCGCGGCCGAAGCCTCGATGAAACCCAGCGTATCGAACAATTGCGTCATCGCTTCGCTCCGTCACGTTCATGCATGCGCGGGATGCGCGGGTTCCGTCGCCGGCGCGGTGGTGGGCCGGTGCTGCGCGCCGGTGTGCCACGCAGGCAGCCGTGCGCCGGCGCCGAACAGCTTCTCGCGCAGCGTCGGCGCGGGATCGTAGTCTTCCTTGTAGACGCCGCGGTTCTGCAGTTCCGGCACGACCCAGTCGACGAAATCCTCGAACGACTCGGGCATCACGGTGCGCGTCAGATTGAAACCGTCGATGCCCGTCTCGTCGATCCACGACTGCAGTTCGTCCGCGACCTGCGACGGCGAACCGACGATCGGCGCATAGCGGCCGCCCAGCGACATCTGTTCGAGCATCCTGCGCACGGTCCACGTGCCGGTCGTGCTCTTGCGCGAGATCGCGTCGACGGCCGACTGGATCGAGTCGGTCTTCACGTACGAGATCGGCTCGTCGAGGCCGTACTTCGCGAAGTCGATGCCGGTCGAGCTCGCGAAATGCGCGAGGCCGGCTTCCGGGCTCGCGTAGCGCCGGTATTCGTCGAACTTCTCGCGCGCGAGACGTTCGGTCTCGGCGGTCACGACGCTCACGCCGGCGAAAATCCGGATCGATGCCGGGTCGCGCCCCTGCCGTGCGGCGGCCGCGCGAATGTCGAGCACGGCCGCGCGCGCGGCGGCCTTGCTCTGCCCGTTCACGAACACGCATTCCGCATGCCGCCCCGCGAATTCGACGCCGCGCGCCGACGAACCGGCCTGGTACAGCACCGGCGTGCGCTGCAGCGACGGCTCGCTCAGGTGGATCGCGTCGACCGAATAGAACGGCCCGTCGTGCTTCACGCGCCGCACCTTGCCCGGCTGCGCGAACACGCGCGCGTGCGCATCGCGGATCACCGCGTCGTCGTCCCAGCTCTGTTCCCACAGCTTGTAGACGACGTCCATGTAATCGTCCGCGCGTTCGTAGCGGTCGTCGTGGCCGATCTGCTGCGCGAGGCCCATCCCGCGCGCGGCGCTGTCGAGATAGCCGGTCACGATGTTCCAGCCGACGCGCCCCTTCGTCAGGTGGTCGAGCGTCGACATGCGGCGCGCGAACAGGTAAGGCGGCTCGTAGGTCAGGTTCGCGGTCACGCCGAAGCCGAGATGTTGCGTGACCTGCGCCATCGCGGGCACGAGCAGCAGCGGATCGTTGACGGGCACCTGGACCGATTCGCGCAGCGCGGCGTCCGGGCCGCCGCCGAACACGTCGTACACGCCGACGATGTCCGCGAGAAAGATCCCGTCGAACTTGCCGCGTTCGAGCGTCCGCGCGAGATCGGCCCAGTAGTCGAGATCGGTGTAGTGCGCGGAGCGGTCGCGCGGATGCGTCCACAGCCCGTGGTTGATGTGCCCGACGCAGTTCATGTTGAACGCGTTGAGCAGGATCTTCTTGCGGTTCGCCGTCGTCATGTCGCCTCCGTCACCACGCGATCGCGTACAGCGAGCCGAACGCGTTGTCGAGCGCCCGGCGCACCGCCGGCGAGTGCTGGTAGATCGCGATGAACTTGCGGATGCGCGCATCGTTCACGCTCTCCGGCCGCACGACCCACTGGATCGCGAAGTTCTTGTTCTCGGTGCCGTCGAACAGCAGCGCGCTGTTCGGGTCGGTCGTGCCGGCGAGCTTGATGAAGCTCGGGTAGCCCTGCGCGAGATCGACGTCGTCGAGCGAGCGCGCGAGCTGCGACGCTTCGAGCGGGATGATCTTCAGGTGTTTCGGATTCGACACGATGTCGTGCGTCGTCGCGCGGTAGTCGGCGCCCGGCTTCAGCGTGATGAGGCCCGCGCGCTGCAGCAGCAACAGCCCGCGCCCGCCGTTTACCGGATCGTTCGCGATCGCGACGCGCGCGCCGTCCTTCAGCTCGTCGAAGCGCTTCACCTTCTTCGAATAGAGACCGATCTTCATGATCGTGCCGGGCGCGATCGATACGAAGTTGTAGCCGCCCTGCTTCTTCGCGTTCTCGAGAAACGGGATGTGCTGGAAGTAATTGACGTCGATGTCCTTGTTCGCGAGCGCCGCGTTCGGCGTATTCCAGTCGGTGAACTCGACGATCCGCACGTCGAGGCCCTGCTCCTTCGCCTCCTTCGCGGCGATCTTCAGCGCATCGATCTGCGGGCTCGTCGAGATGCCGACCTTCAACGGCGCGGTATCGGCACGCGCGCCGTTCAGCATCACGACGCCGAGCAGCGCGGCGGCCAGCAGGCGGGTCACGCGGCCGGGGGAAAAACGGGTGGAAAAAACGGCATGCAGCATGGGAACCACTCTCCTGTCCAAAGACGGTATCGACGGATGAGCGACGCCGCGGCGAACGCGCGGGCGTTCTCCGGACGGTCGTCGTCGCATCGGAAAAGGATCAGCCGATGATAGAGAGCGTCGGGAAGGCGGTCTACGAAGCGATTGTGCGAAGAAAATCGCGTGCGGCGATATGGCGCGCAATCCGCCGCGCTGGCGGGCGCCCGGATGGCCAGTTGGCCGAAATCTCGGCCTGGCCGGCGGGCGAATTCCGAAATCTCGGCCAGCCTGCGGCTGAATCCTTTCCGCAGACGAAACAAATTCCTTATGAATCAATGCATTGCAAATATTTCGGCAGGCCGGATTTCTGGCACGGGGGTTGCGTAATAGAAGGCACACGATGCCGCGAAGCCATGCAGGCATTCCAACATCAGGAGACACGTCTTGCAGACCTCAATCCCTACCCCCACCCGTGCCGAGCCGATTGCCGAAGCCGGTCCCGCCGCGCGCGAGCGCTTCTGGCCTGAAGGCTGGTGGAAGCTGATGGAAATCCGCATCGGCATCATCCCGCTGCCGGTCTACGTGATCCTGTTCGGGCTGATCGTCGGCTTCGCGGTGACGGGCAAGGTGCCCGGCGAGATCTCGATGGCGATCGCCGTGCTCGCGTTCTTCGGCTTCACCTGCGCGGAACTCGGCAAGCGCCTGCCGCTCTTGCGCAACATCGGCGCGGCCGCGATCTTCGCGACCTTCGTGCCGTCGGCGCTCACCTATTACCACGTGCTGCCGAAGCCGGTGCTGAACCTCACCGTCGAGTTCACGAAGTCGACGAACTTCCTGTACCTGTTCATCGCGTCGATCATCGTCGGCAGCATCCTGAGCATGGACCGGCGCGTGCTGATCCAAGGCTTCGTGAAGATCTTCATTCCGCTCGCCGCCGGTTCGGTCGCGGCCGCGATCGTCGGCACGGCGGTCGGCACCGCGCTCGGCCTCGGCGCGCGCCACACGCTGCTGTACATCGTCGTGCCGATCATGGCGGGCGGCGTCGGCGAAGGCGCGATTCCGCTGTCGATCGGCTATTCGGAACTGATGCACCTGCCGCAGGGCGAGATGTTCGCGATGGTGCTGCCGCCGGTGATGCTCGGCAGCCTGACCGCGATCATCCTGTCGGGCGCGCTCGACATGCTCGGCAAGCGCCTGCCGCACCTGACCGGCAACGGCCGCCTGCAGGTCGGCGAAAGCGGCGACATGACGCCGGAAAGCGAGGAAATCCGCGGCCACGTCGACGTCACGCACATCGCGGGCGCCGGCATCACGGCGATCACGCTGTACCTCGTCGGCCTGATGGCGCACAAGCTGTTCGGCCTGCCCGCGCCGGTCGCGATGCTGTTCCTCGCGGTGCTGGTGAAGCTCGCGCGCGCGGTGTCGCCGCCGCTGCAGGAAGGCGCGTTCGTCGTCTACAAGTTCTTCTCGACCGCCGTGACGTATCCGCTGCTGTTCGCGATCGGCGTCGCGATGACGCCGTGGGACAAGCTGACCGCCGCCTTCACGATCGTCAACGTCGTCACGATCGTGTCGACCGTCGCGACGCTGATGGGCACCGGTTTCGTGGTCGGCCGCCTGCTGAAGATGTACCCTATCGACACCGCAATCGTGAACGCCTGCCACAGCGGGCAAGGCGGCACCGGCGACGTCGCGATCCTGACCGCCGCGAACCGGATGCAGCTGATGCCGTTCGCGCAGATCGCGACGCGCATCGGCGGCGCGATCGTCGTCACGGTGACGCTGATCCTGGTCGCGCACTTCGGATGACGCGCCGCTGCGCGCACCGTCGCGCAGGCTGCTTCGCACGCGCCGCCGCCGGCCCTGCCGGCGCGCGGCGCGCGTCGTTCGGGGCGTCGCTCCGAGGGCCGGTTGCGGACGACCGGTTGCGGGCTTCGATGAGGGCGAACGTGCAGAAGAGCTTCAAGGGAATCCCGTGGTGGGGGTGGGCGTCGGCCGCCGTGCTGTATGTCGGCGTGGCGGGCGCGGCCGTCGATTTCGCGTGGGAACGCGCGATCGACGCGCTCGAGGAAACCGGCGCGCATCGGCTCGACCTGTACGCGTCGAGCCTGAAGAGCGAACTCGGCCGCTTCGAGATCCTGCCCGGCCTGGTCGCCCGCCAGGACGGCGTGCGCACGCTGCTGCGCGCCGCGCCGCAAGACCGGCCCGCGCTCACGCACACCGTGAACACGTATCTCGAAGCCGTGAACCGCGACGCGGGCAGCGGTGCCGTCGACGTGATCGACCTGCAGGGCGAAGTGATCGCCGCCAGCAACTGGAACGAGACGATCAGCTTCGTCGGCACGAATGTGTCGTACCGGCCGTACTTCAAGGATGCCCTGGCACACGGCAGCGGCCGCTTCTTCGGGATCGGCACCAACACCGGCGTGCCGGGCGTCTACTTCGCGAGCGCGGTGCGCGACGACGGCGTGCCGATCGGCGCGACTGCCGTGAAGATCAGCGTCGACCCGCTCGAATCCGCATGGCGCGCGCCGGGGGTCGCCGCGATGGTGGTCGACGGCAACGGCGTGGTCGTGATCTCGACCGAGCCGGCGTGGAAATTCACCGCGCTGCGCCCGATCACCGCGCAGCAGCAGCGCGACATCCAGGCGTCGCGGCAATACGCGGGTCGCACGGTCGACGTGCTGCCGTATCGCCACATCGGCGACCGCAGCGCCGCCGCATGGTTCGGCACGTTCCCGGATCCGCGTCACGCCGGCCGCAGCACACGCTATCTCGTGATGTCGCGGCCCGCGCCGCAGGCCGGCGACTCGCTGATGGTGCTGCTCGACATCGCCGGCGCGCGGCGCCAGCAGCAAACCGCGTTCGTGTTCGTCACCGGCGCGTTCCTGATCGCCGCGCTGCTGGTCGGCTACGCGATCCAGCGCCGCCGGGCGATCGTCGCGCGGCTGAACGCGCAGGACGCGCTGCGCCGCGCGAACGACCGGCTCGAACTGACCGTCGCGCAGCGCACGGCCGCGCTGACGGCCGCGAACGAGCGCATGCAGCGCGAGATCGTCGAACGCGAACGCACCGAGCAGCGGCTGCGCGATTCGCAGCAGGAAGTCGTGCACGCGGGCAAGCTCGCGGTGCTCGGGCAGATGGCCGCGGGCCTCACGCACGAGCTGAACCAGCCGCTCGTCGCGATCCGCACGCTGTGCGACAACGCACGCACGTTCTTCGAGCGCGGCCAGCCGGCGCCGGCATACGCCAATCTCGAACGGATCGGCAAGCTGGTCGACGGCATGGCCGTGCTCACCGGCGAGCTGAAGACCTTCGCGCGCAAGCCCGATGTCGAGCGCGTCGCCGTGTCGCTGAACGAGGCCGTCGCGCACGCGCGGCTCATCTACGATGCGCGGATCCGCGACGAAGGCGTGCAGCTCGACGTGAACATCGCGCCCGGCACGACGGTATCCGCGGAATCGAGCCAGTTGCAACAGGTGATCGTGAACCTGCTCGGCAACGCGCTCGACGCGGTGCATGACGCGCCCGTGCGGCGCATCGTCATCGAAGCCGACGATGCGGATGCAGCCGGCCGCGTGCGCCTCACCGTCGCCGACAGCGGCGCCGGCATCGCGCCGGAGGTGCTGCCGCACCTGTTCGAGCCGTTCGTCACCACCAAGCCGCGCGGCCAGGGCCTCGGGCTCGGCCTCGCGATCACGTCGCGCATCGTCGAGGCGTTCGGCGCGAAGATCGCCGCGACGAACCGCGACGCCGGCGGCGCGCAGTTCACCATCGAATTCGCGGCGGTCACGCCGCAACAAAGGACAGAGCATGGAAGATGAGATTCGCGTGCTGGTCGTCGAGGACGATGAAAACGTCCGGATCGGCGTCGAGCAGGCCGTCGCGCTCGCGGGGTTCCCGGTCGACGCGTTCGCGTCGGCCGCCGACGCGCTCGCGCACGTCGCGCCCGGCGCGCCCGTCGTGATCGTGTCGGACGTGCGGATGCCGGGCATCGACGGGCTGCAGCTGCTCGAACGCGTGATGGCCGTCGATACGCAGATTCCGGTCGTGCTGATCAGCGGCCACGCCGACATTTCGACGGCCGTCGGCGCGATGCAGGACGGCGCATACGACTTCATCGAGAAGCCGTTCTCGTCGGACGTGATCGCCGGCCGCGTCGCGCGCGCGGTCGAGAAGCGCAGGCTCACGCTCGAGGTGCAGGGGCTGCGCGCGGCGCTCAACAACTGGCAGGGCATCGAGGCGTTCGTGCTCGGCAAGTCGCCCGCGATGGCCGAGGTGCGCAAGAAGATCCTGCGCCTCGCCGATACGTCGGTGTCGGTGCTCATCACCGGCGAGACGGGCACCGGCAAGGAACTGATCGCGCGCAGCCTGCACGACTTCGGCGGCCGGCGCGATGCGCATTTCGTCGCGCTGAATTGCGGCGGCCTGCCCGAGCAGGTGTTCGAGAGCGAGCTGTTCGGCCACGAGGCCGGCGCATTCACCGGCGCGATCAAGAAGCGCATCGGCAAGATCGAATGGGCGCACGGCGGCACGCTGTTCCTCGACGAGATCGAGACGATGCCGATTCCGCTGCAGATCAAGATGCTGCGCGTGCTGCAGGAACGCGTGGTGGAGCGGCTCGGCGCGAACGAGCTGATTCCGGTCGATTGCCGCGTCGTCGCCGCGTCGAAGGCCGATCTCGCCGAACTCGCGGCCGACGGGCGCTTCCGCGCGGACTTGCTGTATCGGCTCAACGTCGCGCAGATCGAGCTGCCGCCGCTGCGCGAGCGGCGCGAGGACGTGCCGCTGCTGTTCGAGCATTTCGTGCTCGCAGCCGCGCGGCGCTTCGGGCAGCCGGCGCCGGTCGTCACCGCTGCGCAGGTATCCGAACTGATGACCCATGCATGGCCCGGCAACGTGCGCGAACTGCAGAACGTGGCCGATCGCTTCGTGCTCGGGCTGACCGGCGACAGCCTGCTGTCGTCCGGCGGTGCGCCCGTCGCGGGCGACACGCTCGCGGAGCAGCTCGCATATTTCGAGCGGATGCTGATCGAGGACGCGCTGCAGCGTCACAACGGCAACGTGGCGGATGCGAGCGTCGCGCTCGGCATGCCGAAGAAGACGCTTTATCACAAGCTGCGCAACCTGCGGATTCCCGCGCGCGGCGACGCGGCGGCCGACGGCGGCGAATGACGCGAAAGGATACGCACGGCATGGATCGCATCGACATCACCGCACGCGGCCGCATCGACGGCCACCTGATCCGCGGTGTCACCCGCGCACACAAGACGTTCCGCCCGAGCGACTGGCCCGAACGACTCGCGGGCGTCATCACGCTGTTCGTCGGCGAGCGGCGGCCCGGCTATCCGTGCGCGCTGTCGCGGCTTGCGATGCCGGTCGTCGACGGCGGCGTCAAATGCCTGTTCGTGTCGGACGAATTGCGCGACGTATGCGCCGACGCGTTCGACTTCGCGATGCAGTTCGCCGCCGACAACGATCTTCCCGTCGAGCTTCAGACCGCGCCCGCGCTGGTGGTGCGGTAATGCGCGGGCCGCGTTCGGCGGCCTTCGCCGCGCTTTCATCCGCGCAATCAATCATCAGATGATTGAAAGCTTCGCCACATCCCCACGCTGCGACAAGGGTTTTCAGCCGAACCATCAATAAAATTGATCGTGACGATGAAAATTATGCGTTTTCCTTGCAGCTTGCCGTGAGGCATAGTTGCGACGTGATGACGCACCCATTGAGTTTTCAGTCATGAACATGCGAATCGAGCCGTCGGTGCTCGCGAACCCGGACCTGCAATTTGCGACGCTTTCGTCGGGCATCAGCCTGCCGTATGTCGAGCGGGGGAGCGGCGCGCCGATGGTGTTCGTGCACGGATCGTTGTGCGACTACCGTTACTGGGAGCCGCAACTCGCGTCGCTGTCGGCGCACTACCGCTGCATCGCTCCTAGCCTGAGCCACTACTGGCCGGCCGTCGAAGCCGGCATCCAGGACGAATTCAGCTGGCAGAACCATGTCGACGAACTCGCCGAATTCATCGACGCACTCGATCTCGGCCCCGTGCATCTCGTCGGCCACTCGCGTGGCGGCAGCGTCGCGTTCAACGTCGCCCGCCAGCATCCGCAACTCGTCGACACGCTGACGCTCGCCGATCCGGGCGGCCCGCTGCAGCAGCCGGGCGTGCGCGAAGCCGCGTTGCCGGCCGCCGCGATCGCACTGCGCACGAAGGCCGTGAACCTGATCGGGGAAGGCGAAGTGGAAGCCGGCCTCGAGATGTTCGTCGATTCGGTGAGCCTGCCCGGCGCCTGGAAGAAGAGCACGTCGCGCTTTCGCACGATGGCGATCGACAACGCGAGCACGCTGCCGAAGCAGCTTCAGGATCCGCTGCCCGCGTATTCGCAGCACTCGGCGTCGGACATCGCGTGCCGCACGCTGCTGATCGACGGCCAGCGCAGCCCGAAGATGTTCCGCAACAACGTCGACACGCTGTCGCAATGGATCGGCGATGCGCAACGGCAGACCGTCGCCGGTGCGTCGCACGGGATGAACGCGGCGAGCCCCGCAGTGTTCAACCGTTACGTGCACGAGTTCGTCGCCGCGTAACGCTCGCGGGCGGCATTCGCGCCGCCCGTTGCTTACTCCCCTTTCTCATTCGAAGCGCTGCGATGCGGGTTGCCTGCATCGCAGCGCTTCGTTCGCGTTCGCGTCACATGATCGGTTCGGGCTTGCGCGTCACCGCATCCGGCAACCCGAACACGCTGTCGAACGACCAGTTGTACGCGAACGTGAAGATCGGGAAGAACACGATCAGCACTGCGTCGTACAGGAACGCCTGCACCAGCGACACGTGGAGCCACCACGCGATCAGCGGGATCAGGAACGTCACGAGCGCGACCTGAAAACCGATCGCATGCACGACGCGCCGCGCGACGGTGCGCGTCGTTTCCGCGCGGCGCCGCTCCCACGCCTCGAACCCGAGGTTGTACAGAAAATTGACGATGACGCCCGTCGTCGAGATCATCACGCCGAGCAGGCCGCTCGTCGTCGCGCTCGCGCCGCTCAGCATGCCGAGCACCGACGATGCGACGAGGATGCCGAGCACTTCGAACATCACGACGTAGACTATGCGTCTCTTCCATCCTTGCATGACTCACCACCTTCATATCGAACGAGGTGGCGAGACTACAGCGGGCACTTCGCCCGCAAAAGTCAGGTCCTTTCAATTTTTCTGACAGGAGGCCGCCGATGCTGACCAGCGACCACATCGACATGCTGCTGACCGTCATCGACAAAGGCTCGTTCTCGGCGGCCGCGCGCGCGCTCGGCCGCACGCCGTCGGCGGTCAGCATGGCGATCGCGAACCTCGAGGCCGAGCTGGACCTCGTGCTGTTCGATCGCGGCACGCGCGAGCCCACGCCGACCGCCGCGATGGCCGCGCTGCTGCCCGATGCGCGGTCGATCGCCGAACGGTTGCAGGCGTTGCGCGCGCATGCGCAGCACTTGTCGGAAGGCGTCGAGGACACGCTGCGGCTCGGCCTCGCGGCGGAGCTCGACGGCGCGCCCGTTGCGCGCGCACTGACCGCCGTCGCCGCGAAATATCCGGCGCTCGCGATCAGCATCGTCACCGCGCCGCAGGACGCGATCGTCGACGCATTGCATCGCGGCGCGATCGATCTCTGCGTCGCGTACGGCGGGCTCGATCTTCATCCGCAGGAGCAGATCCACGCGCTGTGGACCGAGACGCTGATCGCCGTCGCCGCGCCCGGTCATCCGTCGATTGCCGAAGCCGCGCATCCCGAGGCGATCGAACGGCTGTCGGGGTTTCGGCAGATCGTTATCGCGGACCCAGAACGGCCGCTCACCGACGTGCGTCCCGTGATCGGCAACCGCACGTGGAAGGTGACCGACATGGCCACCGCGATCGCGCTCGTGAAGGCCGGACACGGCTGGGCGAACCTGCCCGAATCGCTGATCGGCCGGTATGTCGAAGACGGCGAACTGGCGCCGCTCGTGTTCGCAAACATCCGCAACGGGCTGCCGCTGCCCGTGTACCTGCGCCGGCCGAAGTACACGGGGCTCGGCAAGGCGGCCAGCGAACTGGTGCGGGCGCTGCGGGCGGAAAGCGACAGCAGGTAAGCGGTGCGGCGGCGAATGCCGCCGCAGCGTTGGTCAACGCCCGACGGCTCGACCGTTAGTTGCAGTTGCTTCGCGTCTTCCGGCAATCCCCCAATCCGACGTGGGACCTGCAACCGGAGCGACGCACCTGCGGCACCGCGACAAAAGGCCAACAAAAAAACCCGATCCGCGTTACCACGGATCGGGTTCTTCGATCGACCGCCCGTTACGGCAGCCCGTCGCCGGCCGGCATATCAACGCACGGCGACTTCCTGCTTGCCCGTCGCCGCATCGCCGACCGCCGTCGTCGCCGCGCCCCACCCGCCGCCCAGCGCGCGGATCAGGTTGACGGTCGACACGGCCTGCGCACCGGTCAGCTGGTTCGCCTGCAATTGCGACTGCAGCACCGACCGCTCGCTGTCGATCACGTCGAGATAGGCGACCTCACCTTCCTGATACTGCGTACGCGACAGCGTCGCCGCACGGCGCGACGCATTGACGGCCGCATCCTGCGCGCGAATCTGGTCGTCGAGCAGACGCAGATCGGCGAGATTGTCCTCGACCTCGCGGAACGCGACGAGCACCTGCTGCCGGTAGTTCGCGACCTGCTCGTCATACTGCGCGCGCGCCTGCTGCACGCCGGCCGCACGGCGCCCGCCGTCGAACAGCGGCAGCGTCAGCGCGGTGCCGGCGAACGGCCCGAGCAGGAACGTGCGGCTCGACCACAGGAACAGGTTGCCGAGCGTCGACGCTTCATAACCGAACGCACCCGTGATATCGAGCTTCGGGAAATACGCCGACTTCGCGAGGCCGATCCGCGCGTTCGCGGCCGCCATCGCGCGCTCGGCCGCCGACACGTCCGGGCGGCGTTCGAGCAGCGCGGACGGCAGGCCGGCGGGCACCTTCACCGCGACCGGCACGATCGGCGTCTCCTTGAACGCGAAGTCCGCGGGCGCCTTGCCGAGCAGGATCGCGAGCGCATGCTCGGACGCCGCGCGCCGGCGCGCGACGCCGACCGCATCGGCCTGCGCGGTCGCCAGTTCGTTCTTCGCGCGCGACACGTCGAGCTCGCTGATGTCGCCCTCGTTGAAGCGGCGCTGCACGAGCTTGAGCGCCTGGTCGCGCAGTTCGACCGTGCGACGGTACAGGTCCTGATCCGAGTCGAGCTGGCGCAGTTCGAAGTAGTTCTGCGCGACGTCCGCCTGCAGCGCGAGCTGCACCGAACGGAACAGCGCTTCGCTCTGCGCCTGGTCGGCGCGCGACGCCTCGACGTTGCGGCTCACGCGGCCGAACAGGTCTGCCTCGTACGACACCGTGCCCTGCGCGCGCCACAGCGTCGCCGTGGTCGGGCCCGTGCCCTGCGGCTGGAACTGCGACGCCGACGACAGCCCTTCGCGCGTCGGCCCGAATCCGGCGCCGACCTGCGGGAACCACTGCGAGCGCGCGGTGCGGGTCGCCGCACGCGCTTCCTCGACGCGCGCCGCCGCGGCCTTCAGGTTCTGGTTCGCGGCGAGCGCCTGCGATTCGAGCGAGTCGAGCACCGGATCGCCGAACACCTTCCACCATTCGCCGCGATGCTCGCCGTCCGCCGGTTCGGCGGTCTTCCACGTGCCGGCCTGTTCGCCGGCCGCGAGCGTCGGCGCTTCCTTGAACGCCGCGGGCGTCGACACGTCCGGGCGCTTGTAGTCGGGCCCCACCGCGCACGCGGCGAGCAGCGTCGCGAGCAAGGTGCTCGCGGCCGCCACCTTCGCGAAGCGCATCAGGCCATTCGAGTTGTGCATGTTGTCCATCTTTTTATCCTCAAGCATCCGAAGCCGGCACGCCTTGGCCCGGCACGCCATAGCCGGCGGAGTCCTTGCCGGCGACGTGGATCTTGCCGCCCGCCAGCGTGCGCAGCACGACGTAGAACACCGGCGTCAACATCAGCCCGAACAGCGTCACGCCGAGCATCCCGAAGAACACCGCGATACCCATCGCATGTCGCATCTCGGAGCCCGCGCCCGTCGACATGACGAGCGGCACGACGCCCATGATGAACGCGATCGACGTCATCAGGATCGGGCGCAGCCGCAGCCGGCTCGCCTCGATCGCGGCCTCGAGCGGCGTCCTGCCGTCGTGCTCCAGTTCGCGTGCGAATTCGACGATCAGGATCGCGTTCTTCGCCGACAACCCCACCAGCACCATCAAGCCGATCTGCGTGAAGATGTTGTTGTCGCCCTGCGTGAGCCACACGCCCGTCAGCGCCGACAGAATGCTCATCGGCACGATCAGGATCACCGCGAGCGGCAGCGTCAGGCTTTCATACAGCGCGGCGAGCACGAGGAACACGAGCAGCACGCTGATCGGGAACACCCACATCGCCGAATCGCCCGCGAGGATCTGCTGGTACGTGAGGTCGGTCCATTCGAACCGCACGCCGCGCGGCAGCGTTTCATGCGCGATGCGCTCGATCGCGGCCTGTGCCTGGCCCGACGAGAAGCCCGGCGCCGGGCCGCCGTTGATGTCGGCCGCCGTATAGCCGTTGTAGCGCACGACCATTTCCGGGCCGAACGTCGGCGTTACCGTGACGAGCGACGACAGCGGCACCATCTCGCCACGGTCGTTGCGCGTCTTCAGCTGCAGGATGTCGTCCGCGCGCTGACGGAACGGCGCATCGGCCTGCACGCGCACCTGGTACACGCGTCCGAAGCGGTTGAAGTCGTTCACGTACAGCGAGCCGAGATACACCTGCATCGTGTTGAATACGTCGGTGACCGGCACGCCGAGCTGCTTCGCCTTCACGCGGTCGAGATCGACGTTGAGCTGCGGCACATTGATCTGGTAGCTCGTGAACAACGGGCCGAGTTCCGGCGCCTGCTGCGCGCGCTTGATGAAGTCGTTGGTTGCATCCGACAGCTTCGCGTAGCCGACCGCACCGCGATCCTCGATCTGCATCTTGAACCCGCCGAGCGTGCCGAGGCCGAGCACCGGCGGCGGCGGAAACACCGCGACGAACGAGTCCTTGATCGCGCCGTACTGCTGGTTCAGCGCACCGGCGATCGCACCGGCCGACAGCGCCTTGCCGTGCCGCTCCGAGAACGGCTTGAGCGTGACGAACACGATGCCCGCGCTCGAGCTGTTGGTGAAGCCGTTCACCGACAGCCCCGGGAACGCGACCGCGCTTTCGACGCCCGGCTGCTTCAGCGCGATCGAGCCCATGTCGCGAATCACCTTCTCGGTGCGATCGAGCGACGCGCCGTTCGGCAACTGCGCGAACGCGATCAGGTATTCCTTGTCCTGCGCGGGCACGAAGCCGCCCGGCACGATCTTCGACACGAGCACGGTCGCGCCGACCAGCACGAGGTACACGCCGAGCATCAGCGTCTTGCGCGACAGCACGCCGCGCACGCCGCGGCCGTAGTTCTCCGCGCCGCGATGGAACACCTTGTTGAAGCGCCTGAAGAAGCCGCCGAGCACGCGGTTCATCGCGCGCGTGAGCCAGTCCTCCTTGTCGCCGTGGCCCTTCAGCAGGATCGCGGACAGCGCCGGCGACAGCGTCAGCGAGTTGAACGCCGAGATCACCGTCGAGATCGCGATCGTCATCGCGAACTGCTTGTAGAACTGGCCGGTCAGGCCCGACATGAACGCGAGCGGCACGAACACGGCGACGAGCGTCAGCGCGATCGCGATGATCGGCCCGCTCACTTCCTGCATCGCCTTGTAGGTCGCCTGCCGCGCGTTCATCCCGCTTTCGATGTTGCGCTCGACGTTCTCGACGACCACGATCGCATCGTCGACCACGATACCGATCGCGAGCACCATCCCGAACAGCGACAGCGCGTTGATCGAATAACCGAAGCCGAGCAGCAGCGAGAACGTGCCGATGATCGACACCGGCACCGCGATCAGCGGAATCAGCGATGCGCGCCAGGTCTGCAGGAACACGATCACGACGATCACGACCAGCGCGATCGCTTCGAGCAGCGTGTGCACCACGGCCTTGATCGACGAGCGCACGAACTGCGTCGGGTCATAGACGATCTTGTAGTCGACGCCGGCCGGCATGTCCTGCTTCAGCTCGGCCATCGTCTTGCGCACTTCGTCGGAGATCTGCAGCGAGTTCGCGCCCGGCGACTGGTTGATCGCCATCGCGACGGCGGGCTTGTTGTCGAGCAGCGAGCGCAGCCCGTATTCGGACGCATCCAGTTCGATGCGCGCGATGTCGCGCAGGTGCGTGACGCCGCCGTCCGGCGTCGTCTTCACGACGATGTCGCCGAACTCGTCTTCCGTCTGCAGACGGCCGCGCGCGTTCACCGACAACTGCAGCGGCGTGCCGGGCAGCGACGGCGACGCGCCGATCACGCCGGCCGCGACCTGCACGTTCTGCTCGCGGATCGCCTGCACGACGTCCTCGGCGGACAGCCCGCGCTGCGCGACCTTCTGCGGATCGAGCCACACGCGCATCGCATAGTCGCCCGAGCCCCACAGCTGCACCTGACCGACGCCCTGGATCCGCGACAGGCGATCCTTCACGTTGATCAGCGCGTAGTTGCGCAGGTAGGTCATGTCGTAGCGGTTGTCCGGCGAGATCAGGTGGACCACCATCGTCAGCGTCGGCGAGCTCTTCACCGTGGTGATGCCGAGCCGCTGCACGTCTTCCGGCAAACGCGGCAGCGCCTGGTTCACGCGGTTCTGCACGAGCTGCGTGGCCTTGTCCGGATCGGTGCCCAGCTTGAACGTGACGGTGATCGTCATGTTGCCGTCGCTGTTCGCCTGCGACTGCATGTAGAGCATGTCCTCGACGCCGTTGATCTGCTCCTCGAGCGGCGACGCGACCGTCTCGGCGATCACTTTCGGGTTGGCGCCGGGGTACTGCGCCTTCACGATCACGGAAGGCGGCACGACTTCCGGATACTCCGAAATCGGCAGCAGGAACATCGCGATCACCCCGCCGAGCAGGATGATCACCGATAGGACTCCTGCAAAGATCGGCCGGTCGATAAAGAATTTTGAAATGTTCATGTCTGGCTCTGTCTGGTTGAACGCGTAAACCGTAGCGGCGGGCCGCTTACGATTCCGCCTTCGCCGGTGCGGCCGGCTTCGCGTTATCCGCGAGCGGCGCGGACGGCGCATCGCCGCCCGTCATCGGGACCATGTGCGGCTTCACCTGCTCGCCCGGGCGCACGCGCTGCGTGCCGTTCACGATCACGCGATCGCCGGCGGACAGGCCGCTCACGATCACGCGCCGGTTGCCGTGCTGCAGGCCCTGCTGCACTTCGCGATACGACACGCGGCCCTGCTGGTCGACGACGAACACGAACTTCTTGTCCTGGTCGGTGTTGATCGCCGCGTCGTCGACGAGCAGCGCCTGGTGCGGCGCGCTGCCGCCCACCTTCACGCGTGCGTAGAGACCCGGGACGAGCGCGCCGTCCGCGTTGTCGAAACGCGCGCGCACGCGGATCGTGCCGGACGACGTGTCGAGCCGGTTGTCGACCGAGTCGATCTCGCCGCTGCGCGAGTAGCCGGTTTCATTCGCGAGACCCAGCTCGACCGGCACCTTGCGGCCGTTGCGCGCGCCGTTGATGTATTGCAGGTAGGTCTGCTCGTCCGCGTCGAACGATGCGTAGATCGGCGACACCGATACCAGCGTCGTCAGCGGCGCGGCCGACGCACCGGCCGACACGACGTTGCCGAGCGTGATTTCCGCGCGCGACACGCGGCCCGACACGGGGGCGGTGATGCGCGTGTAGCCGAGATTGATGCGCGCCGTTTCCAGCGCGGCTTCGGCGGCCTTCAGGTTCGCGCTCGCCTCGCGCGCGGCGTTCTGCTTCTCGTCGTAGTCGCGCTTCGCGATCGCGTTGTCGCCGATCAGCCGCTGCGCGCGCTGCCAGTCGCTCTGCGCGTAGCCGTTGCGGGCCTGCGCGGCGGCGAGCTGCGCGGCCGCGCGGTCGGTTTCGGCCTGATACGGGCGCGGGTCGATCACGAACAGCACGTCGCCCTTCTTCACGAGCGCACCGTCCTTGAAGTTCACCGCGACGATCGTGCCCGACACCTGCGGGCGCACGTCGACTTTCTCGACCGCCTCGAGGCGGCCCGAATAGCTTTGCCAATCGGTGACGGTCTGCGGCACGACAGTCGCGACGTCGACTTCCGGCAGCGGCGCCGCCGCTTTCTCGGGTGCGTTCGCGTTCACGCGCATCGCGCCGAACGTGCCGAGGCCGACGACGGCAAGCGTCACGATCGCCGCGGTCGCGATTCGGGAGCGGGAGGTGCGTAGGATGGCCATGTGGATCTCCAATAAGCGTGGATTGGTCTGGTTATTCGGAACGGTTCGGCTGGCGCGCCTGGAAGCGGCACTGGAAGAAGCGCACGGCCTCCTCGAGCGCGGCTTCGTGCGTCGCGAGCGACGCGTGCGTGACGTCCGGGTAGCGGATCACCTGCGTGAGCACGCCCGATGAAATCAGGCAGCTCGCATATTTCTCCGCTTCGACGTGCAGCACGTCGTTCTGCGCGGTGACGACGAGCGTCGGCGGCAGGCCCGCGAGGCGCACCGATTCGAGCGGCGCGGCATACGGGTGCATGCGCTGCGCCGCCTGCGGCAGATAGGCGCGATAACAGGCCGCGCATTCGCGCGCGGTGATGTCCGATGAAAGGCGTTCGGCGTCGCCGATGCGCGTCATGCTCGGGTCGAGCATCGGCCCGAACAGCGCCTGCGCGGCGATCGACACTTCACCGCGATCGCGCGCGATGAACGCGAGACAGTTCGCGAGCTGGCCGCCCGCGTCGTGCCCCGCGACGCCGATCTTCTTCGGATTGCCGCCGAACGCGCGGGCGCGCGTCGCGGCCCATACGGCGGCGCGATACGCATCCTCCGGCGCGGCCGGAAAAGGAAAGGCCGGCGCGAGCGAATAATCGACCGACACTACGAGAGCTGGTAAGCGTTCTGCTAAAAAGCGCGCGGCGAAGTCGGCGTCGTCGAGCGTGCCGCGCACGAAACCGCCGCCGTGGAAGTAAAGCACTACCGGCAGTCCGGTCTTGTCCGCACGCCGATAGAGGCGCAGCACGATGTCCTGCGCGTAGCCGGGAATTTCCACTTCCGCGACCGTCAATGCCGCGCCGGCTCTGGCTTCGGCGGGCAATGCGGCTTTCAGGAATTTGCTGAATTCAGAAGCGTCCATGACGATGCAGCATCCATTTCGAGATGGAACGAATTCTGGGTCCGGCAGACATTGGGATAAATGCCTATAATCCGGCAACACAATTCAACACCCCCGAACAATCCCAGGCTGCGCCGCCTACAAAGCGGCGCAGCCTTCTTGTTCCGGCGGCAAATTAGATTGCGGAGGTTGTGATGGACCGGCTTCAGGCCATGCAGGTGTTTACTCGCGTCGTCGATACAAGCAGCTTCACCAAGGCAGCAGAAACGCTCAGCCTGCCGCGGGCATCCGTCACGACGATCATCCAGAATCTCGAAGCATTTCTCGGCGTGCGCCTGATGCACCGGACCACGCGCCGCTTGTCGCTGACGCCTGACGGCGCCGCGTACTACGAACGCTGCGTGCGGATCCTCGCCGATGTCGAGGAAACCGAAGCAAGCTTCCAGAACAACAACCGGAAGCCGCACGGAAAGTTGCGTATCGACATGCCGGGCTCGATCGGGCGGCTGCTCGTGATTCCGTCGCTGTGCGAATTCCACACGCGCTATCCGGACATCGACCTGCAACTCGGCCTGTCCGACCGACCGGTCGACCTGCTGCAGGAAGGCGTCGACTGCGTGATCCGCGTCGGTGCGCTGCAGGACTCGTCGCTCGTCGCGCGCCGCGTCGGCCTGTTCGAATGCGTGTCGGTGGCGTCGCCCGCGTATCTCGAGAAGCACGGCGAGCCGCACGCGATCGAGGACCTGGGCGACCACCGGGCCGTCAACTACTTCTCGAGCCGCACGGGCCGCACGATCGACTGGACCTTCCTCACGGACGGCAAGGAAGTCGAGGTCAAGATGAACGCGATCGTGTCGGTCAACGACGCCGATGCGTACGTGACCTGCGGGCTCGAAGGCTTCGGCCTGATCCAGCCGCCGTTGTTCATGGTGCTGCCGCACCTGCGCGACGGCCGGCTCAAGGAAGTGCTGCCCGGCCTGAAACCGCTGCCGATGCCGATCTCGGTCGTGTATCCGCACAGCCGGCACCTGTCGCCAAAGGTGCGCGTGTTCGTCGACTGGATCGCCGAAGTGTTCGACCGCTGCCCGCTGCTGAGCGGCAAGGGCAGCCTCGACGCGACGTGCAGCAAGCGCACGTTCGAGGAAGCCGAGCGCGCGCCGGCGCTCGACACGCCGGTCATCAACGAGTGGGTCGCGTAATCGTCTGAACCGCGGCGCGCGGGCTGTCCGGCTCGCGCGCCGTCCCGCCTTCGTGCCGCTGCGGTGTCGCCTTCGTGCCACCTTCCTCGCCGCGCACCTCGCCTTTTCCGAATCCGCATCACACCTTTTCGCCGCGTGTGGCAATGGTCCGCGCACGTCATTGCGCGAGCAGTGGTACACCGCCGCGAGGCCCGCTGCAGGCGGCTGCGGGCGATTTCGACATCCCCCTGACGACGTTGCGAATCGCGATTGTTCCTCGATCACGACAAATCAATTCGCGTCTGCCGCATTTATCGCGTCGGGACAGATACCTAGAGTAAACCCTGTCGCGCACCTCGTTGCGCATCGAACAGCCCCGTTTGACGGGACCGGAGCGAGCGCTCAGGCGCCAACTCCGACTAACACAGGAGTTACGTCATGAACCGCCGCCATCTTCTCTCCGCCGTCGCCCTCGCACTCGCCGTGTCCGCACCGGCCTTCGCCGATACGACCACCGCGCACGCCGGCGACTACGGCAACACGTCGTGGTACACGCAGCACAACGGCCCGCGCACGCGCGCCGAAGTCAGCGCCGAAGTCGAACAGGCACGCCGCGACGGCACGCTGGCCTGGCTGCGCAAGGCGAATTCGTATCCGCAAGGGCTCGAACTCGCGCAAGGCCCGTATCGCTCGATGCCGGAAAGCAACCAGCTCGCAGGCGGGGCCCGCTGAACGTCGGTAAACGCGCAACGCCGCGCAGCGGATGATCCACCGCGCGGCGTCGCGATACCGCCGTCCAACATTCGATTAGTCAGTTAGTTGCAGGAGTCTGTGATGAACGACCACCTTCCTTCGCCGCTCGATCATTGGGACGACACCACGCCGGTGTGGACGCCGTTCCGTTCCGCGCCGCAATCGCATTGACTACTTCGCGCCGACGTCTCGTCGACAGCGTGCGCCCGTCAACGGCGCGGCACGCCGTCGCGCCATTCGCCCCAGTGCGTGACGATGTCCTGCACGAGCGGGTTGCCGGCGCGATACAGGTTTTCGGTCGCCGGCGCGAAACCGCCTTGATCCGCGTAGTTCAGCAGGTTGTCCGCGCTCGTCTGCCCCGCATACGGCCGGTCGAAATCGGAGCCCGTGCGCAGCACCGCGACGCGCGACAGGTCGACCCGCTTCACGCTCGCCGCGCGCTTGAGCGCTTCGTACGTCGCGTTGTCTTCCTGCGCAGTCATGCAGTAGGTGCCCTTGCCGTCGGTGAGGATCTTCGTCCACTGACGCGCGCGCTCGCCGATCAGCGTGCCCGAGAACCACGTATTGCCCGATGACGTGTCGCACTGGATCACCGTCGGCGGCCGGTTCGCCGGCGCATACGTGAACTTCGCGCGCGCGGCTTGGGCCTGCGCGCTGTCGGCGAGCACGACGTTGCGCGAGAGCGCATACGCCGCGTCCGTCAGCTGCGGGTTGAGCTGGAATACTTCGGTGCGGTAGTCGAGCGGCGGCTTGTCGTTCGGGCTCTTCGTATTGATACCGAGAAAGCCGGTGTTCCAGCCGGCCGGAATCTCGCGCGCATCGAGTTCCCACTGCAGGCTGAAGTCGACCAGATATTTCGACCAGGCGGCGGAACCGACCGTGCCTTGCGCGGGGTCGACGCCCGCGATGCCCGACACGAGGAAGTACGTGCGACGCAGGTCGAAGCGCTGCGAGAACGTGAGCGCCATGATCGTCGCGGAGGCGTTCGCGTAGCCCATGCCGGTCGTCACCACGCACACGTCCTGCTTGTTGCAGTGAACGGCCGGATAGTCGGGCGACAGGCCGGGCACGGTGATGTCGCGCCACGGGCCGAGCCGGTCGAGCCATGCCTGGCCCTCCGGACCGAACATCGTGATGATCATGACCTTGACCGGGCGGCCCTGTGCACCGGTCTCGGCGAATGCAGCATTGCCCGCATCGTTGCCCTGGTGATCCTGCGCGATCGACGGCGCGGTCGCACAGGCGGCAAGCGAGAATGCAGCGGCGGAAAGGATGGAGCGAGTCAGCATCGGCGTTCCTTGTTTCGGTGATGTTGGGTGAGAACGGCTCTCGGAGACTGCGCGAGGGAGTATAGAACGCGCGTGCGCGATGCGGAACCCGGCTACGAAACGGCCCGCGGCGTTCGATCACGCGGTTCGTGTGCGCGTGGTTCGAACGATATCCGACAAAAAATCAGGAATGCCATTCGATTGGGCGACGCGACATCGCCGCTATCGATCGTGACCGGCGACGGCATCCGATTCGCTAAACGCGCAGCATCCCCGCGACGCCATAACCGAGCACGACGAGCGCCGCCAGCACATGGCTTGCCACGAGCCATCGGGGCGACTTCACGATGCGCCCGATCGCGCTGCCGCCGAACGCGAACACGAGTTGTCCGGCGAGACTGCCGGCAAACACGCACGCGGCGCCGAGCAGCCAGTGCCGGTGCGCGCCGGCAGCGGCGGTGGCGGTGGCATAGCCATAAAACAGCAGGATGGTCAGCGGATTCGCGAGCGTGACGACGAACATCGACGTGAACGGGCGCGTGCCCGGCGGCGGGGCGGCGCCATCCAGCGTGCGGCGCCGATCCTTCAGCGCCTGCCACAGCATGCGTGCGCCCATGGCGAGCAACACGAGCGCGCCGACGAAGCGGAACAGCGGCAGGTACGACGCGAGCGTGCTCGCGAGCATCGCGCCGAGCGTGAACGCGACGAGCGCATAGCAGCCGTCGGCCGACGCCACGCCGACCGCCGCGCGCACGCCGCTCGCGGTGCCGGCGCGCATCCCGTGGTTCGCGATCATCAGCGCGACGGGCCCGACCGACAGCGCGATCGTCAGCCCGAACAGGAAATCGTTCATCGGTCGTCGATGCCTTCGAGAGAAGGCATCGATTCTAGCGACCGACAGTGATCCGCGATAAGGAAACGCGTCAGGCGACGTCGACGCGCGCGGGGCCGTCCACCATCTCGCCGATCACGGCCGCGCGATCGAAACCGTCGGCGCGGAAGCACGCGAGCACGTCGTCGACCGCGTCCGGCGCGCACGCGACCAGCAGGCCGCCGGATGTCTGCGGATCGGTCAGCAGCGCCTGCGCGACCGTCGGCAGCCCGTCGGCGAGCCGCACGTCGGCGCCATACGCCGCCCAGTTGCGGCCCGATGCGCCGGTGAACACGCCGTCGGCGACGAACGCCTCGACGCCCGCCAGCCACGGCAGCGACGCGTAATGCACGCGTGCGGTGAGATTCGCGCCGCGCGCGAGTTCGAGCGTGTGGCCGAGCAGCCCGAAGCCCGTGACGTCGGTCAACGCATGCACGCCCGGCAGCGCGGCGAGTTCGGCACCCGGCCGGTTCAGCTTGGTGGTCGTCGCAACCATCTGTGCGTAGCCTGCGTCGTCGAGCTGATTCTTCTTCAGCGCGGCCGACAGCACGCCGACGCCGAGCGGCTTGCCGAGCACGAGCACGTCGCCCGCGCGCGCGGCCGCGTTGCGCTTCACGCGCGACGGATGCACGACGCCGATCGCCGCGAGCCCGTAGATCGGCTCGACCGAATCGATCGAGTGGCCGCCCGCGACCGGAATGCCGGCATCCGCGCACACCGATTCGCCGCCGCGCAGCACGGCCGCGATCGTCTCGTGCGGCAGCACGTTGATCGGCATCCCGACCAGCGCGAGTGCGAGAATCGGCTTGCCGCCCATCGCGTAGACGTCGGACAGCGCGTTCGTTGCCGCGATGCGGCCGAAGTCGAACGGATCGTCGACGATCGGCATGAAGAAGTCCGTGGTCGCGACGATCGCCTGCTCGTCGTTCAGCCGGTAGACGGCCGCGTCGTCGGAGGTCTCGGTGCCGACCAGCAGGTCCGGGAACAGCGCCGGCGGCGTGGCCCGCTTCAGCAGTTCGGACAGCACGCCCGGCGCGATCTTGCAGCCGCAGCCGCCGCCGTGGGACAGGCTCGTGAGGCGCGGAACGGCGGGCGGGGTGAGGGGGGCTTCGGTCATCGTCGGCATCCGGTGAATAACAACGCTCCATTATCGACAATTCCGCGCGAGCGCGCCGGATACCCACATAATTGACGGCGCTCGCCGCTCCCCTTCCCGTCCGCGCCTTCGTTCATGGATCACCTGTTCATCGGTCTCGTGCTGTGCTCCGCGTTGCTGCACGCGATCTGGAATGCCTTCCTCCATGTCAGCGAAGACCGGCTCGTCCAGCTCGGCACGATGTCGCTGCCGTATCTCGCGTTCGGCATCGCCGGCGCCGTGCTGCTGCCCGCGCCGGCGCCCGCCGCCTGGCCATATGTCGCGGCGTCGGCGGTGCTCGAGGTCGCGTACTGCTTCACGCTGGCGCGCGCGTACCGCAACGGCGAGTTCGGGCAGATCTATCCGATCGCGCGCGGGATTTCGCCGCTGCTCGTGTCGGTGCTGGCGCTCGCGATGCTGCATGAGCGGCCGACGCCGTTCGGCTTCGCGGGCATCGCGCTCGTGTCGTTCGGCATCATGTCGCTCGCGCTGCGACGCGGCTTCCGGTTCTCCGGCGAAGGCGTGCCGTATGCGCTGCTCACGGGCGTGTTCATCGCCGCGTATTCGATCTGCGACGGAATCGGCTCGCGCGTGTCCGGCAGCGCGCTCGGCTACATCGCTTGGGTGTATCTGCTGTGGAGCGTGCCGCAGCTCGTGCTCGTCTGCGTGCTGCGCGGCGGCCCGCGCGCGGTGCTCGCGTCGCGCACCGCGCTCGCGCAGGGCGCGATCGCCGGCACGATCTCGCTCGCCGCATACGGGATCGTGATCCTCGCGTATCGATACCTGCCTGTTGCGACGGTGTCGGCGCTGCGCGAGACGAGCTCGATCTTCGCGGTCGCGATCGGCTGGTTCGTGATGCGCGAGCGGCCCGGCGCGCAGCGGCTCGCCGCGTGTGTGCTGGTGGTCGCGGGCGCGGTGTTGATTCGGCTGTAGCGCATGCCGACGATCGGTTCGCACCTCGGAGGCGATCGTTGGCTCACCTGTCGACGGCCCGCCCCGCAGCGCGCGCATGCCGCCGTGCCGTTCCCGTCAGACCGTCGCGACGACCCGGTCGAACGCCCGCTCGTCGATCGCCTCGGCCAGCGTCGCAAACGCCGTCGCGATCTCATCCTCCGGCACACACGCATAACCGAGCAGCAAGCCCGATGCCGCACGTTCGCGCTGCGCGTAATAGCCGGACAACGGCCGCACGACGATGTTGCGTTCGAGCGCGGCCTGCGCGACCGCGCGATCGTCGACACCGTCCGGCAGCCGCGTGACGAGATGCAGCCCCGCATCGCTGCCGAGCGCCTGCAGCGTGTCGCCGTAGCGGCGCGCGACCGCGTCGAGCAGCACCTCGCGGCGCTGCCCGTACAGCGTGCGCATCTTGCGGATATGCGACACGAAGTGCCCTTCCGCGATGAACTCCGCGAGCACCGCCTGCTGCAACAACTGACCTTCGCGATACAGCTCGGCGC
The DNA here is from genome assembly GCF_902833195.1 of Burkholderia sp. BCC1638. Lineage (NCBI taxonomy): Bacteria > Pseudomonadati > Pseudomonadota > Betaproteobacteria > Burkholderiales > Burkholderiaceae > Burkholderia > Burkholderia sp. BCC1638. The sequence continues at coordinate 307,309 of NZ_CADFEC010000003.1, read as the reverse complement.
TCGCGGTCGCGAAGCTCTCCGCGAGCGGCTCCGGCGCGACGAGATACCCGACCCGCAGCCCCGGGAACAGCGTCTTGCCGAAGCTGCCGACGTAGATCACCTGCCCGGCCGTATCGAGCCCCTGCAGCGACGCGAGCGGCCGGCTGCCGTAACGGAATTCGCTGTCGTAGTCGTCCTCGATGATCCAGCAGCCGTGCTGGCGCGCGTATTCGAGCAGCATCCGCCGCCGCGCGAGGCTCATCACCATCCCGAGCGGATACTGATGCGACGGCGTGACGAGCATCAGCTTCGGCGGCTCGGCGAGATCGGCGGCCGACGGCGCGATCCCTTCGTCGTCGACCGGAATCGGCCGCGTGGTGAGCCCCGACACGTTCAGCACGCTGCGCACGCCCCAGTAGCACGGATCCTCGGTCCAGATCGCGTCGCCCGGATCGGTCAGCAGCCGCACCGCGAGGTCGATCGACTGGTGGATCCCGGTCGTGATCACGATCTGCTCGGGCGTGCAGCGCACCGAGCGCGACGTGCGCAGATAGTCGGCCAGCGCCTCGCGCAACAGCGCGAGCCCGCCGCCCGGCGCGTAGGTCAGCAGGTCCGGACGCAGGCGCCGCCAATACTTGTTGTGCAGCCGCGTCCACACGCGCGCCGGAAATCGCGACACATCGGGCACGCCCGGCATGAACGCGCCGCCCTGGCGCTTCGACACGCCCGCGCCTTCGACGAGCCGCGTGCCGCGCGAGGACAGCCGCCGCGCGGAAGCAGGCACCACCGCCGGCCCGGCGCCCGCGTCGGCCGGCGCGCCGACGATCTCGTCCGGCGCGCTGTCGGCGACGAACGTGCCGCGCCCCGTCGCCGAGTTCACGTAGCCTTCGAGCGCAAGCTGTTCGTAAACCTGCGTGACCGTGTTGCGGGCGATCCCGAGCTCCGCCGCCAGCAGCCGCGACGACGGCACGCGCGTGCCGGCCGGCAGTTCGCGCGACAGGATCGCCTGCTGCAGCAGGCGGTGCAGCTGCCGGTAGATCGGCTGTTCGCCGCCGCGCACGAGGCGCTGCGCCAGCCAGTCCGACAACACGCTTGCGCGCATGATTGGCTCCTGAATATTTATTGAAATGGCTCTGATTGCCAGAGCCAAATGTGATTATAGTCGCCTCCATGGGCTGCCAACGCGGCCGATTTTTATCCCACCGGGCAAAACATCAAGGAGATGACCGTGAAGAATGCCGACCTGCAGGCCCGCAAGAACGCCGCCACCCCGCGCGGCGTCGGCGTAATGTGTGATTTCTACGCAGCCCGCGCCGAGAACGCGGAGCTGTGGGATGTCGAAGGCCGTCGCTTCATCGATTTCGCCGCCGGCATCGCGGTGCTGAACACGGGCCACCGCCACCCGAAGATCGTCAAGGCGATCGCGGATCAGCTGAACAGCTTCACGCACACCGCTTACCAGATCGTCCCGTACGCGTCGTACGTCGAGCTGGCCGAAAAGATCAACGAACGCGCGCCGGGCGACTTCCCGAAGAAGACCGCGTTCTTCACGACCGGCGCCGAAGCCGTCGAAAACGCGATCAAGATCGCGCGCGCGGCAACCGGCCGTCCGGGCGTCATCGCGTTCTCGGGCGGCTTCCACGGCCGCACGATGATGGGCATGGCGCTGACCGGCAAGGTCGCCCCGTACAAGCTGAACTTCGGCCCGTTCCCGGGCGACGTGTTCCACGCACCGTACCCGAACGCGCTGCACGGCGTGACGACGGCCGACTCGATCAAGGCGATCGAGATGCTGTTCAAGGCCGACATCGATCCGAAGCGCGTCGCCGCGATCATCTTCGAACCGGTCCAGGGCGAAGGCGGCTTCAATCCGGCGCCGGCCGAATTCGTGCGCGCGCTGCGCAAGATCTGTAACGAGCACGGCATCCTGCTGATCGCCGACGAGGTGCAGACGGGCTTCGCGCGTACCGGCAAGCTGTTCGCGATGCAGCACTACGACGTGCTGGCCGACCTGATCACGATGGCGAAGAGCCTCGCGGGCGGCATGCCGCTGTCGGGCGTCGTCGGCCGTGCCGACGTGATGGACGCGGCTGCCCCCGGCGGCCTCGGCGGCACGTACGCGGGCAACCCGCTGGCCGTCGCATCGGCGCACGCGGTGCTCGACATCATCGACGAAGAGAAGCTGTGCGAACGCGCGACGCAGCTCGGCGACGTGCTGAAGGCGAAGCTGAATTCGCTGCAGGCCGACGTGCCGCAGATCGCCGACGTGCGCGGCCCGGGCGCGATGATCGCGGTCGAGTTCCTGAAGCCGGGTTCGGGCGAGCCGGACGCGGAATTCACGAAGCGCGTGCAGGCGCGTGCGCTCGAGCGCGGGCTGCTGCTGCTCGTGTGCGGCGTGTACTCGAACGTCGTGCGCTTCCTGTTCCCGCTGACGATCCCGCAGGCCGTGTTCGACGAAGCGCTCGTGATCCTCGAGGAAGTGCTGAAGGAAACGGTCGGCGTGCCGGCCTGAGTTCCCGTCCGCTTCAATTGAATGCGCCGCCGCCGTCTTCGTGACGGCGGTGGCCGTTTCATCCGTCCATTTCAAAGCAGGCGATTCATATGAGCACTGTTCAGGAAACCCTGGCACTGAAAGATCCGTCGCTGTTCCGCCAGCAGGCGTACGTCAACGGCGAATGGCAAGGCGCGGCGAACGGCGAGTCGTTCGAAGTCCGCAACCCGGCAACCGGCGGCCTGCTCGGCACCGTGCCGGCGATGGGCACGGCCGAGACGCGTCACGCGATCGAAGCCGCGAACGCCGCATGGCCGGCGTGGCGCAAGAAGACCGCGAAGGAACGCGCGGCGATCCTGCGCAAGTGGCACGACCTGATGATGGAAAACGCCGACGACCTCGCGCTGATCCTGACCACCGAGCAGGGCAAGTCGCTGGCCGAGGCGAAGGGCGAGATCGGCTACGCGGCGTCGTTCCTCGAGTGGTTCGCGGAGGAAGGCAAGCGCGTGTACGGCGACACGATCCCGACGCCGGCGAGCGACAAGCGCATCGTCGTGACGAAGGAAGCGATCGGCGTGTGCGCGGCGATCACGCCGTGGAACTTCCCGGCGGCGATGATCACCCGCAAGGTCGGCCCGGCGCTCGCGGCAGGCTGCCCGATCGTCGTGAAGCCGGCTGAAGCGACGCCGTTCTCGGCCCTCGCGATGGCCGTGATGGCCGAGCGCGCGGGCGTGCCGGCCGGCGTGTTCAGCGTCGTCACGGGCGACCCGAAGGCGATCGGCGGCGAACTGACGTCGAACCCGATCGTGCGCAAGCTGTCGTTTACCGGCTCGACGCCGGTCGGCCGCCTGCTGATGTCGCAATGCGCGGCGACGGTCAAGAAAGTGTCGCTGGAGCTCGGCGGCAACGCGCCGTTCATCGTGTTCGACGACGCCGATCTCGATGCGGCCGTGCAGGGCGCGATCGCGTCGAAGTACCGCAACAGCGGCCAGACGTGCGTGTGCACGAACCGCTTCTACGTGCACGAAGCCGTGTACGACCAGTTCGCGCAGAAGCTCGCGGCGGCGGTCGGCCAGCTGAAGGTCGGTCGCGGCACGGAGCCGGGCGTCACGCAAGGCCCGCTGATCAACGAAGCGGCCGTGCTGAAGGTCGAGGCGCACATCGAGGACGCGCTCGCGAAGGGCGCGACCGTCGTGACGGGCGGCAAGCGCCACGCGCTCGGCCACGGCTTCTTCGAGCCGACCGTGCTGACGGGCGTCACGCCGGCGATGAAGGTCGCGAAGGAAGAGACGTTCGGGCCGCTCGCGCCGCTGTTCAAGTTCGGCAGCGACGACGAGGTGATCCGCCTCGCGAACGACACCGAGTTCGGTCTCGCCGCGTATTTCTACAGCCGCGACATCGGTCGCGTGTGGAAGGTCGCCGAGGCGCTCGAATACGGGATGGTCGGCGTCAACACGGGCCTGATCTCGAACGAAGTCGCGCCGTTCGGCGGCGTCAAGCAGTCGGGCCTCGGCCGCGAAGGCTCGCACTACGGCATCGACGATTACGTCGTGATCAAGTACCTCTGTCTCGCCGTCTGACGGTTCGGGGCCTGTCGCGTCCGTGACAGGCCCTGACCGCCCGGCCGGAACCGGGCGGTCCCGACGCGGGCCGGTGCCCCTCTCCGCCGCGCCCGCGTCACCTCCCTCCGCCGCCTTCAACGAAACACGTTCACCGCATCGACGAGCCGCGTCGCCTGCTGCTTCAGGCTTTCCGACGCCGCCGCGCTCTGCTCGACCAGCGCCGCGTTCTGCTGCGTGATGTTGTCCAGATGCACGACTGCCTGGTCGACCTGCGCGACGCCCGTGCTCTGTTCCGCCGTCGACGAGCTGATCTCCGCGATCAGGTCTGACACGCGCTTCACCTGCGTGACGATGTCCTCCATCGTCTTGCCCGCGCCGTCGACGATCCGTGCGCCCGACTCGACCCGCTCGACGCTCGCGCCGATCAGCGTCTTGATTTCCTTCGCCGCGTTCGCGCTGCGCTGCGCGAGCGCCCGCACTTCACCGGCGACGACCGCGAACCCGCGCCCCTGATCGCCCGCGCGCGCCGCCTCGACCGCCGCGTTCAGCGCGAGGATGTTGGTCTGGAACGCGATGCCGTCGATCACGCCGATGATGTCGGAAATCTTGCGCGAACTCGCCGTGATGTCGTTCATCGTCGTCACGACCTCGCTCACCGCCTGCCCGCCGCGCTCGGCCGCCTCGCTCGCGGAAACCGACAATTGGTTCGCCTGCAGCGCCGTCTCCGCATTGCTCGACACCGTGGCCGTCATCTCGGCCATCGACGCGGCCGTCTGCTGCACGCTGGTCGACGCCTGCTCGGTGCGCGCGCTCAGGTCGTTGTTGCCTTGCGCGATCTCGTTGCTCGCGCGCTGCACGTTGTGCACCTGCTCGCTGACGTCGTCGACGAGCCAGCGGAACATCAGTCCGAGCTGGTTGATCGTGCGCAGCGTCATGCCGATCTCGTCGACGCGGTTCATCGCCACGCCGGTGCGGCTCTCGCCGGTCGCGACGCGCAACGCCTGGTCACGCAGCTGCATCAGCGGCCGCGCGATCTGCGCATCGAGCCACAGGCCGGCGGCCACCGACACGCCGGCCGTCGCGGCGCCGAACGCCGCGAGCCCGCCGCCGGCCAGCCCGCATGCCCAGCCCGCGCCGACGACGGCCGGCGCCAGCACGCACAGCGTCGAATGCAGCCGCGCGCGCACCGACATCGTCTGAAACAGCGACGCGACGCGCATCAGCCCGGTCCGGACGATCAATCCCTTGTGGAAACGGCGATTGCCGGCCTTGCCTTCGCGGAACGCGCGATACAGCGCGTCGGCCGCCGCGATCTCGTCGCGCGTCGCCTTCGTGCGCACCGACATGTAGCCGGTCGGCTGCCCGTTGCGCATCACCGGCACCGTATTCGAACGGACCCAGTAGTGGTCGCCGTTCTTGCGGCGATTCTTTACCAGTGCGGTCCATGGTTCGCCGTTCTTCAGCGTCGCCCACATGTCGGCGAACGCCTCCTTCGGCATATCCGGATGCCGCACGATGTTGTGCGGCTGACCTTCGATTTCCTCGGGGGAAAATCCGCTCACCTGAATGAACGCGGCATTCGCGTATTTGATGTAACTGTCCGCGTCGGTGGTCGACATCAGCGTCGCGTCATCGGGGAATTCGAATTCGCGTTGCGTGACAGGCTGGTTATTGCGCATGGTGTGGAGTTCCCGGTTGCGAATCTTGTGTCCGCTTGTGGATTGGATCGAGACCGTACGCATCGCGGCTGTCCCGCATGCGTTCGGTCACACTTCTGCGCTTTCGGCAAATCCGGCGAAAACATTATGCCGGCTGCGGGTAAATATGCATTAATTTCGCATCATCTTGATTCAGCCGAAAACTTTGTTTATACGTGAATCAAAAACCCCGTTTTATCAAATACTTGGCCGTCAATTGTCAGATCAATGTAAACATATCCTCCGCCCGGATTAGTGAATAAATCCGGGTTCGGAAATGAGAATCCCTCTCGTTCGATACATTCGAATCGAATCGGAAAGCCGGGATTTAACTGGCTCGCCGCGACGGAACGCGCAGACGCCCGCGCCCCCCGCCGATTACCGAAACACGTTTACCGCATCGACGAGCCGCGTCGCCTGCTGCTTCAGGCTTTCCGACGCCGCCGCGCTCTGCTCGACCAGCGCTGCGTTCTGCTGCGTGATGTTGTCCAGATGCACGACCGCCTGGTCGACCTGCGCGACGCCAGTGCTCTGTTCCACCGTCGACGAGCTGATCTCCGCGATCAGGTCCGACACGCGTTTCACCTGCGTGACGATGTCCTCCATCGTTCTGCCCGCATCGTCGACCCGGCGCGCGCCCGACTCGACCCGCTCGACGCTCGCGCCGATCAGCGTCTTGATTTCCTTCGCCGCGTTCGCGCTGCGCTGCGCGAGCGCCCGCACTTCCCCGGCGACCACCGCGAAGCCTCGCCCCTGTTCGCCCGCGCGCGCCGCCTCGACCGCCGCGTTCAGCGCAAGGATGTTGGTCTGAAACGCGATGCCGTCGATCACGCCGATGATGTCGGAAATCTTGCGCGAACTCGCCGTGATGTCGTCCATCGTCGTGACGACCTCGCTCACCGCCTGCCCGCCGCGCTCGGCCGCTTCGCTCGCGGACACGGCGAGCCGGTTGGCCTGCAGCGCGGTCTCGGCATTGCTGTCGACGGTGGCCGTCATTTCGGCCATCGACGCGGCGGTTTCCTGCACGCTCGACGCGGCCTGTTCGGTGCGCGCGCTCAGGTCGTTGTTGCCTTGCGCGATCTCGTTGCTCGCGCGCTGCACGTTGTGCACCTGCTCGCTGACGTCGTCGACGAGCCAGCGGAACATCAGCCCGAGCTGGTTGATCGTGCGCAGCGTCATGCCGATCTCGTCGACGCGGTTCATCCGCACGCCGCGGCGGTTTTCGCCGGTCGCGACGTTCAGTGCCTGGTCGTGCAGCCGTTTCAGCGGACGCACGATCTGCGCATCGAGCCACAGGCCGGCCGCCACCGACACGCCGGCCGTCGCGGCGGCGAACGCCGCGAGCCCGCCGCCGGCCAGCCCGCATGCCCAGCCTGCACCGACGACGGCCGGCGCCAGCACGCACAGCGCCGAATGCACGCGCGCGCGCACCGACATCGTCTGCGGCAGCGACGCGATCCGCAACAGCCCGGTCCGGACGATCAACCCCTTGTGGAACCGGCGCTGGCCGGCCTTGCCTTCGCGGAACGCGCGATACAGCGCGTCGGTGGCCGCGATCTCGTCGCGCGGCGCCTTGGTGCGCACCGACAGGTAACCGTGCGGCACGCCGTCGCGCATCACCGGCACCGCGTTCGCGCGCACCCAGTAATGATCGCCGTTCCGGCGACGGTTCTTCACGAGCGCGGTCCACGGCTCACCGCTCTTCAACGTCGCCCACATGTCGGCGAACGCCTCCTTCGGCATATCGGGGTGCCGCACGACGTTGTGCGGCTGACCGACGAGTTCGTCGTTCGAGAAGCCGCTCACGTATTCGAACGTCGTGTTCGCGTACGTGATGATGCTGTCGGCATCGGTGGTCGACATCAGCGTGACGTCGTCGGGAAATTCGAATTCTTGTTGGGTGACAGGTTGGTTGTTGCGCATGCAAGGCTCCGAAAGGCGGATCCGTCTGCGGGATCCGCGCGGCGCGAAAATCACGCTCAGTAGCCGAAAAACGGTTTATCGCTTTACGACGGTCTTGTCCTTACTGTCGGCAATCACCGGGAAATCCTGAGTCCGAAAGCGCCGGAAAATTTGAATTCCGTCGTCGACATGATTTCGATCAAGTAATGCCGCGATAATTGCATCCAGCGCTTTGCGGATACGGCCCGATGCTTTGCTGGATTACGTCAGGCGACGCATCGGTTCACATAACCATTGCGCACAGCGAAACGATTCAGCCTGCTCGGCTCCATTCGACCGGCATTTGAATTCGATGAAAAAATCCAGCAATCAATGGAATCGGAATCGGTCGTGCCGGAATGCGGCGGCGGACATGCCGCTCGGCGCGAGATCCTCCGTCATCCGTACGCGCGCGAACGCAACCCGCGCGTAGAATTTCCGCTCGCTCAACACCGCCTGCTCGGAGAACGACATTGCAGAACGCGTCGCAGCCGCCGGCCTCGCCGAAGATCCTCGTCAGCATGTGCGTGCTCGGTCACCCCGTCCGTTACAACGGCTCGGCGAAGACCGCCGCGCATGAAACGCTCGCACGATGGCAGCGCGAAGGGCGCCTGGTGCCCGTGTGTCCGGAACTGGCAGGGGGATTGAGCGTGCCGCGTCCGCCCGCCGAAATCGCGGACGGGGAATCAGGGCAACGCGTTCTGTCGGGCGTCGCGCGCATCGTCGACGTGCACGGCACCGACGTGACGGCGCCGTTCATCAATGGCGCGCGCACTGCGCTCGCGCTGGCACGCGCGCACGACTGCCGCTACGCGATCCTGGCGGACGGCAGCCCCTCGTGCGGAAGCAGTTTCATTTACGACGGGAGTTTTGCGGGCCGACGGCATGCCGGCGCCGGCGTGACGGCGGCGCTGCTGCGCCAGCATGGCGTCGAGGTGTTCGCGGACACCGAAATCGACGCGCTCGTCGCACGCCTCGCGCAACGATCGCAGGCCGAATGACGATGTGGCCGGCACCATGATCGCGTGCCAGCCACATGTTTTGCGAGGGAAACCGGTGAAGCGGCGTGAACCTCGCCGCTCCCCCGGATGACGCGATCAGACGCGCTCGATCGCGATCGCGATGCCCTGGCCGACGCCGATGCACATCGTGCACAGCGCGAAGCGGCCGTTGGTGCGATGCAGCTGATACATCGCGGTCGTCACGAGGCGCGCGCCCGACGCGCCGAGCGGATGGCCGAGCGCGATCGCGCCGCCGTTCGGGTTCACGCGAGGATCGTCGTCGGCGACGCCCAGCATGCGCAGCACCGCGAGGCCCTGCGACGCGAACGCTTCGTTCAGCTCGATCACGTCGAACTGGTCGATCGTCATGCCGAGCCGGGCGAGCAGCTTCTGCGTGGCCGGCGCGGGGCCGATGCCCATCACGCGCGGCGCGACGCCGGCCGTCGCGATGCCGAGCACGCGCGCGCGCGGCGTCAGGCCGAAGCGCTTCGCCGTGGCTTCGTTCGCGAGCAGCAGCGCGGCAGCGCCGTCGTTGACGCCCGACGCATTGCCGGCCGTCACCGAGCCGTCCGGACGCACGACGCCCTTCAGCTTCGCGAGCGTCTCGAGCGACGTTTCGCGCGGATGCTCGTCACGCGAAAAGACAACCGGATCGCCCTTCTTCTGCGGAATCGTGACCGGCACGATTTCCTCGGCGAGCGTGCCGTCCTGCTGCGCACGCGCGGCCTTCTGCTGGCTGCGCAGCGCGAACAGGTCCTGGTCGGCGCGGCTGATGTTGTAGTCGACCGCGACGTTCTCGGCCGTTTCCGGCATCGAATCGACGCCATGCAGCTGTTTCATCAGCGGATTGACGAAGCGCCAGCCGATCGTCGTGTCGTAGATGTCGGCCTGGCGCGCGAACGCGCTGGCGGCCTTGCCCATCACGAACGGCGCGCGCGTCATGCTTTCGACGCCGCCGGCCACCATCAGCGCGGCCTCGCCCGACTTGATCGCGCGCGCGGCCACGCCGACCGCATCCATCCCGGAACCGCACAGGCGGTTGATCGTCGAACCCGGCACGCCCTCCGGCAGACCCGCGAGCAGCGCGGACATGCGCGCGACGTTGCGGTTGTCCTCGCCGGCCTGGTTCGCGCAGCCGTAGATCACGTCGTCGATCGCCGTCCAGTCGACGTCGCGGTTGCGCTCGACGAGCGCCTTGAGCGGCACCGCGCCGAGGTCGTCGGCACGCACGCCGGACAGCGCGCCGCCGTAACGGCCGATCGGGGTACGAATCGCATCACACAGAAAAGCTTCGGTCATCAGTGTCTCCGGTCTCATGCAAGGCTGGGAAGTTAATGAAACGCGCCCCTTGCATTGCCCGCCGGGATGCGCTTAAATGTTCTATATACGAACATAAGATCGTGTATCGAACGTTCAACGCATCATAGGGAGTGCGGGGACGACCTGTCAAGCGCCCGGTCCGCGGTGCGGTTGGCGTGTCAGGCCCCATGCGCTATCTTCTCGGCTGCACGACAATCCGACCGTTCATGACAACCGAAGACATCCAGACGAAACCGGGCGACTCCTATGTGCAGTCGTTCGCGCGCGGCCTCGCGGTGATCCGCGCATTCGACGCCCAGCGCCCGGAGCAGACGCTCACCGAGGTCGCCTCGGCCACCGGGCTCACGCGCGCCGGCGCGCGCCGGATCCTGCTGACGCTGCAGACGCTCGGCTATGTCGAGGCCGACGGCCGGCTGTTCCGGCTCACGCCGAAGATCCTCGAACTCGGCTTCGCGTATCTCACGTCGATGCCGTTCTGGAGTCTCGCCGATCCGGTGATGGAGCAGCTGTCCGCGCAGATCCACGAAAGCTGCTCGGCCGCCGTGCTCGACCGCACCGAGATCGTCTACGTGCTGCGCGTGCCGACCCACAAGATCATGACGATCAACCTGTCGATCGGCAGCCGCCTGCCCGCGTACTGCACGTCGATGGGCCGTGTGCTGCTGTCCGCGCTCGACGACGCGGCGCTCGACGAAACGCTCGCGCAGAGCGGCATCCGCGCGCACACGCCGCGCACGATCACCGACATCGGCGAGCTGAAGGCGACGATCGCGCAGGTGCGCCAGCAAGGCTGGGCCGTGGTCGACCAGGAACTCGAAGTGGGCTTGATGTCGATCTCGGCGCCGATCCGCAACCGGCGCGGGCAGGTGATCGCCGCGATGAACATCAGCGGCAACGCGCAGCGGCATACCGCGAAGCAGATGGTGAAGGAGTTTCTCGGGCCGCTGCAGCAGGCCGCGCAGACGGTGTCGGAACTGGTGGCACGGCGCGGGTAAGTGCACCGCGAGATGGCCGGATCGGCGCGACGGCCATGCGCGGACACAAAAAAAGCGGGGGGCGCGTGGCCGCCCGTTCAATGCTTCGACTCTCCTGTAACGCTCGCTCAATTCGACAAGCACGACATTGCGCGGCGCCGCTCAGGCACCGTGCCCACCACTCACGCCCCGAGCAGCATCCCCGTGCGCACCGGCACCGTCCCCGTCACGCGGCCGAGCGGCGCACCGGCCGTCACGAAGCGGATCGCGCGGCGCATGTAGAACACGCCGTCGGTGCCGCTCGACACCGTCGTGATCGCATCGGTCAGCGGATCGACGATGTCGAACAACGGATCGCCCGCGCGAATCGTCGCACCGATCGCCGCGCGGTGCACGAGAATCCCGCTCACCGGCGCGTAGAACTGCTCGCTGCCCGCGAGCGGCGTGGCCGGCGCGGCGAGCGGCGGCAGCGGCGCGCGCTCGCCACGCACCGCGCCGCACCACACCAGATAGTCGACGAGCGCATCGGCGTCGCGCGCCGCGTATTCGTGCGTCACGTCGCGCTGGCCGCGGCACTCGACGGTCACGGCCACCGTGCCCGCGGCCATCGGCGTGCGTTCCGGCAGATGCTGCCGCAACTGCGTCCACAGCAGGTGATGCGCATCGTCGAACGCGTGGCCGCCGGAATCCTCGGCGAGCAGCGACACCGCCGCGCCGAGATAGCGCGCGAGCGGCTCGACCTGCGGCCATGCCGCGTCGCTCGTGTACACGTGCATCACCGCTTCGAGCGAGCAATGCAGGTCGATCACGACGTCTGCGTCGTGCGACAGCTTCAGCAACGCAAGCTGCAACGCGTCGAATTCGGTGCGCGGCGCGATCTCGTCGAGCGCCGCGCCGACGCATTCGCGCACGATCGCGCGATTGCGTTCGGGATCCGCGCCGAGCCGGTCGCGCGCCCGCGCGGCGATGTCGGCGAGCGGCAGGAAGCCGCGATTGAAATTGCGTCCGCTCGCGAGATCGAACCGGCCGATGAATTGCCCGAGCAGATGGTGATTGAGCCCGATCGGGTTCGCGACCGGCACCAGCACGACCTCGGCCGCGAGCCGGCCGGCCGCGTCAAGCTGTGCGAGTCGCTGCTTGAGCGCGACGGCGGCGAGCATCGCGGGCGTCTCGTCCGCGTGCAGCGCGGCCTGCAGGTAGATCTTGCGGCCGGCGTCGGCCGGCCCGAAATGAAAGCTCGTCAGCGTGCGCTGCGTGCCGATCGACGGCGACAGGAGCGGCGTGGTGCGAATCTGCATCGAGGATCCCGAATGAAAAATGCGTACGAAACGGCGCGTTCGGCTCAGTCGCCGTAGGGGTTGAAATCGAAGTACTGCTTCGCGATCCGCTCGTACGTGCCGTCCTTCAGCATCGACGCGATCGCGCCGTCGATCGACGCCTTGAGCGCCGTGTCCGACTGGCGCATTCCGATGCCGACACCGCGATCGCCCAGGTCGAGCGGCGCGCCGACGAACGCGAAGCCCTTGCCCTTCGGCTGGCGCAGGAATCCGTAGTCGGCTTCCACCGTGCCGAGCAGCGCGGCGTCGAGCCGGCCGTTGACGAGATCGGCGAACACGTCGTCCTGGCTCTTGTACGGCACCACGCCGACGCCGGCCGGCGCCCAGTGCGCAAGCGCCCACGATTCGAACTGCGTGCCCGACTGCACGCCGACGCGCTTGCCGGCCAGCGACGCGGCCGTGCTGCCGAGCCCGCGCTCGGGCCGCGCGACGAGTCGCGACTTGAAGCGGAACAGTTTCGACGAGAACAGGATCTGCTTCTCGCGCTTCTCGGTGATCGCCATCGACGACAAAATCGCGTCGATCTTGCGCGCCTGCAGCGCCGGGATCATCCCGGAGAATTCCAACTCGACCCACTGGCAGCGCAATTGCGCACGGCGGCAGATCTCGTTGCCGAGATCGACGTCGAAACCCTTCAGGCTGCCGTCGGGCGCCTTCGCGTCCATCGGCGGATAGGTCGGATCGATGCCGAGGCGCACCACATGCGCATCGAGCGCGTGCGCGGACGGCGCCGCGAAACCGATGCACAGGGAAGCCAGCGGAACGAGGAAGCGGCGGAAGCGAGGGAGGCGTGGCACGCGTTTCATGATCGGCGGAAGGCGGGAAGTGGAACAACCGGGATGGGCCGGACTGCCTGCGATCGTAGTGCGCGCGCGTCGCCGCCGGAACGCGCGGCTGTCTTATCATGATCAGTATTTCCGATCACCGGCCTCGCGCTCGACCATGGCGTTCACGCTGTCCCAGCTCCGCATCTTCCAGGCCGTCGTCGAACACGGCAGCCTGCGCGCCGCCGCACGCGCGCTGGATCTCGCGCAGAGCGGCGTCACGCAGCAACTGCAGAGCCTCGAAGCGACGCTCGGCGCGACGCTGTTCACGCGCACCAATCGCGGGATCGTGCCGACGGCCGTCGGCCAGCGGCTGCTCGCGCGCTCGGGCGCGATCCTCGGCGAATGCGAACAGGTCGAGCACGAGATCCGTCAGCTGAGCGGCGCCTACGAAGGCACCGTCACGCTGGGCCTCGTGACCGAACCGCTGATCGATGCGTTCGCGCCGGTGCTGACCGCGTTCCGCGCGCGCTTCCCGAAGGTCGACGTGCACTTGCGCACCGGCACGTCGCGGATGATGATCGGCTGGCTGCGCGAGAGCGCCGTGGATTTCGCGATCGCGCTCGTCGCGAAGCAGACCGACACGACCGATCTCGCGGTCACGCCGCTGCATGCGTCGGCGCCGGTGGTCGTGTGCCGCAACGGCCATCCGCGGCAGCACGCGCAATCGCTTGCCGAGCTGGCCGACTACGCGTGGGTGTCGACGCGTTCGCCGAACCTGAGCGCCGATCCGGTCGTCAACCGGCTGCTCGCGTATTTCGACGCGCACGGCCAGCCCGCGCCGACGATCATCGCAACCGTGGAAGGGATGTTCGAAACGCTGCAGCTCGTCACGCAGACGGATTGCCTCGCGCTCGAATCCGAAGCCGTGACGCGGCACGGGCCGTTCGCGGGCGCGCTCGCGAAGGTGCGCGTGCGCGAGCAGGCTGAATCGCAGGAAGTCTGCCTGCTGCAGCGCGCGGCAGTGCCGTTGACGCCCGCCGCGCAGGAACTGGCGACGATGCTCGCGTCGTACCTGAGGACCGTGCGCGGGCGGTAATCCAGACGCGGATCGCCGCCCGCGGCGCCGCCCGTCAGTCCATCGATTCGCGCGCCGTCTCGCGCAGCATCGCGACCGCGATCAGCGACAGCACCACGCACACGGCCACGTAGCCGGCCGGCGCGAGCTTGGTGCCCGTCGTCTTCACGAGCCAGGTCGCGATCAGCTGCGCGGTGCCGCCGAAGATCGTCACCGCGAGCGCATACGCGATCGAGATGCCCGTTGCGCGCACGTGGCGCGGCAGCGATTCGCACATCAGCGCCATTTCGGATGCCGAACCGAGCGAATAGAACAGCAGCATCAGCGCGGTCAGCGGCAGGATCACCGACAGCGTCGGATGATGGTTCATCAGCCAGAACGCCGGGAACAGCAGCAGGACCAGCACGCCGCGTCCGACGAAGATCGGCATGCGCCGGCTGCCGAGACGATCCGACAGCCAGCCGAACAGCGGGCATGTCACCAGCATCACGCAGCCCGAAGCGACGCCGACGAACATCGACAGCTTCATCGGCAGCCCGAGCGTATGGATCGCATAGGTCGGCATGTAGAAAGTGAGGATGTAGGTCGACACCGTGCCGCCCATCACCGTCAGCATCAGCAGCAGCACCGTGCGCGTATGCTGCGAGAACAGCTCGCGCAGCACGCCGCGTTCGATCCCGTGATGGCTGTCGCCGGGCGCATCGTCCGCGAGCCGGCGGCGCAGATACATGCCCACCGGCGCGATCAGCACGCCCACGAGGAACGGCAGGCGCCAGCCCCAGCCCTCGAGCGCGTCCTTCGTCAGCGTGTTCGACAGCAGCGCCGCGAAGCCCGATCCCATCAGCGCCGCGCCGCCTTGCGTCGCCAGCTGCCAGCTCGCGCGGAACGCGCGGTGCGACGTGCCGCCCTGCTCGATCAGCGTGGAAGTCGCCGCGCCGAATTCACCGCCCTGCGAAAAGCCCTGCATCAGCCGTGCGCAGACGACCAGCAGCGGCGCGGCCACACCGACCTGCGCGTAGGTCGGCGCGATCGCGATCAGGCCGGTGCCGAGCGCCATCAGCATGATCGTCAGGTTCAGCGCGGCCTTGCGGCCCTTGCGATCCGCATAGACGCCGAGCACGACGCTGCCGAGCGGCCGCGTGAAGAAGCCCGCGGCGAACGTCGCGACCGACAGCAGCAGCGACGTGGTCGGATCGCTCGACGGGAAGAACAGCTTGCCGATCAGCACCGCGAAAAAGCCGTACACGGTGAAATCGAAGAACTCCAGCCAGTTGCCGATCACGGCCGCCGCGATCGCGCCGCGCTTCGTGACGGCCGGTGCGCCGCGCGTATCGGCTTCGGCAGCCGCCGCCGACGCGGGGTGCAGCGCGAGATGGTCTTTCTGCATCGTTCGTTTCTCCTCTCAATGCGGCCGGAAGCGCCGGCCGCGCGCCGCCGCCGGGGCTACTGCCCGAGGTACCGCTCGACGAGGCGCGTCCAGAACGCCGCGCCGATCGGCAGGTTGCGATCGTTGAAGTCGTACTTCGGGTTGTGCACCATGCAGCCGTCCTCGCCTTCGCCGTTGCCGAGCCGCACGAACGAGCCCGGCCGCTGCTGCAGCATGAACGCGAAATCCTCGCTGCCCATCAGCAGGTCGGCCTGCTCGACCACGTGCGCGTCGCCGACCAGCTCGCGCGCGACCTGCGCGGCGAAATCCGTTTCGGCATCCGTATTGACGACGACCGGATAGCCTTCGATGTACTCGACATGTGCGGTCGCGCCGTAACTCGCGGCCTGCGCTTCGGCGAGCTCGACGATGCGGCGCTTGAGCAGCGCGCGCACGTCGGGGCTGAACGACCGCACGCTGAGTTCGAGGCGCGCGCCGTTCGGGATCACGTTGTTCGCGGTGCCCGCGTGCATCGAGCCGACCGTGACGACCGCCGGTTGCGACGGGTCGACGTTGCGCGCGACGATCGTCTGCAGCGCCATCACGATGCTCGCCGCGACGACCACCGGATCGACCGTCAGGTGCGGCCGCGCCGCATGGCCGCCGACGCCCTCGATCGAGATGATCGCCTTGTCGCCGGCCGACATGAACGGGCCGCGCCGCGTGAGGAACACGCCGGGCGCCGCGCCCGGATGGTTGTGCATGCCGAACACCGCATCGCACGGAAAGCGGTCGAACAGGCCGTCGTCGATCATCTTCTTCGCGCCGCTGTCGACGCCGTGCTCTTCCGCCGGCTGGAAATACAGATGCACGGTGCCGGAGAAGTTGCGCGTCTTCGCGAGGTGTTCCGCGGCGCCGAGCAGCATCGTCGTGTGGCCGTCGTGGCCGCATGCGTGCATCTTGCCGTGCGTGCCGCTCGCGTATGGCAGGCCGGTCGCCTCGAGGATCGGCAGCGCGTCCATGTCCGCACGGATGCCGATGCTGCGCGTGCCGTCGCCGACGCGCAGCGTGCCGACCACGCCCGTCTCGCCGACCCCGCGCGTCACCTGCCAGCCCCATTGCTCGAGCTTGTCCGCGACGAGCGCGGCCGTCTCGTGCTCCTCGTATGCGAGTTCCGGGTGATGGTGAATGTGATGGCGAATCTCGCGCAGCCCGCCGGCGGCGGGCATCAGATCCTCGATTTCGGTGAATCGGACGTCGGTGGTCATCAAGCGGCTCCTGCTGATCGTCAGCGTGTCAGCCGCACGCGAACGGTTGCGTGCGGGAAAGCGAGCCACTATAGCGAGCCGATATCCGTTGAATAAGATGCGGAATTTTTCACCGCGATAAATTTATTTAATCAGGGTTTGTACCAGTGCGAGTGAGACCCTATGCTTGCACCGTTCGCAGACAGACTTGCTCCATCCGGCTATAAACACGCTATTCGGCGTCGGCAGCGTCACCCCACTTGGCGAGGAGCTGATGAACAACCCGATTCGCGGCCACATCATCGTCGACGTCAACGCATGACGCCACTGGCAACACGCGATGTTTCTTTTTCAGGCCCGCGGCTCGTGCGTCGAGACCGCCCGTGCCACTTCATCCAGGAGACCTAATGACCGCAGCAGACAACACGCCCGTCAGCCGCTTCCCCGTGCCGGCACTCGAAGACCTGCCCGACGACATTCGCGAACGGATCGCGGCCGTCCAGGAAAAATCGGGCTTCGTCCCGAACGTATTCCTCACGCTCGCGCATCGCCCGGACGAGTTTCGCGCGTTCATGGCGTACCACGACGCGCTGATGGACAAGTCGGGCAACCTCACCAAGGCCGAACGCGAAATGATCGTCGTGGCCACCAGCAGCGTGAACCAGTGTCAGTACTGCGTGATCGCGCACGGCGCGATCCTGCGCATTCGCGCGAAGGATCCGCTGATCGCCGATCAGGTCGCGACCAACTATCGCAAGGCCGACATCACCGCCCGACAGAAGGCGATGCTCGACTTCGCGATGAAGGTTTCGCAAACCGCGCACCTGGTGGGCGAAGCGGACTTCGATACGCTGACGTCGCATGGCTTCACCGACGAGGACGCCTGGGACATCGCGGCGATCTCGGCGTTCTTCGGGATGTCGAACCGCCTCGCGAACGTGACGAACATGCGGCCCAATGCGGAGTTCTACGCGCTAGGGCGCTGAAGGCCGCCGGCAACGACGATCGCGGTCGACGACCGGCGCGGCGCTCAAGCGAACCCGCGATGCCCCGGCTTACCCGACCTTCTTCAACGCCTGCAGCCCATCCGGGAGCTTCGCGTCCGGGAACATCGTCGACAGCGTCGCATCGCGCCACCGCGCCGCCTCCTCCGCGCGCTGCGCTTCCGCCTGCTCGCACACGAACAGCGCATCGCCGCCGAGCAGCAGACGCATCGGCACGTCGTCGCGACGCGACAGCTCGACGATCAGCGCCGCGATCCGTGCGGGATCGCCGACCTCGTGGCCGCCATACGCGCCGAGCAATTCGAGAATCTTCCCGACCGACGGCTGATAGTCGGGCAGCAAGCCGTCGACCTCGCGCTTCGCCTGCGCCGCCCATTCGGTGCGCATCCCGCCCGGCTCCAGCGTGCACACGCGCACGCCGAACGGCGCGACTTCCTTCGACAGCACGTCGCTGAACCCGCCGACGGCCCACTTCGCGGCCTGATACGCGGACAGGCCGGCCGTCGCCGTGCGCCCGCCGACCGACGACACCTGGAAGATGTGGCCCGCGCGCTGCGCGCGCATCGTCGGCAGCACCGCGCGCGTCATGTTGACCACGCCGAACAGGTTCGTTTCGATCTGGTCGCGGAAATCGTCGGCGGCCATCTGCTCGAACGGCGCCGTATGGCCGTAGCCCGCGTTGTTCACCAGCACGTCGATGCGGCCGAACGCGTCACGCGCATCCGCCACCGCATGCGCGGCCGCGGCGGCGTCGGTCACGTCGAGTTCGATCGGCAGCAGCCGGTCGCCGTACCGCTCCTCCAGATCCGCGAGCCGCGCGGGATCGCGCGCACCGGCCACCAGACGATCGCCCGCCGCCAGCACCGCTTCCGCGATCGCACGCCCCAGGCCGCGCGCGGCCCCTGTTACCAGCCAGACTTTCGACATTTTCCACTCCTCGACAAGGTTGAAACCACAAAATGAATGATTACTCACTCATTAATATGGGCGCTGACACGATGGTTTTCACCGTGCGTCGCCCTGCCTGAAACCGCCTTCCGTCGCGGCGGACGCGCCCGAGCCGAACGCGCCGCCGATCACCCGCCTCCCGCTGTCCGCCGCGCAGTCCGTCCGGCGGGCCGTTCGCTCAGACAGCGTGCAGCACGGCCCATAGCGCACGAAACCCGGCCTCCCGGTATCCGTCGGCCAGCGCCGGATCGCGCGCGATCGATTCCATTGCCGTCTCCGCGATCGACGTGAACAGCGCCGCGCAGAACGCGTGCGCATCGTCGGCCTTCAGCCCGCCCGCCGCGGCAACCTGCGCGCGCAGCAGCGAACTGATCGCGCCGAACCCTTCGGCCCCGGCCGCGCGATGCGCGTCGTCGATGCGGCCGCTCACGCCGAGTTGCTGCAACGCGCGGCGCCCGTCCGGGTTCGCGACGCCCCACGACACGTAGCCGTTCCACGCATGCCGCATCGCCTGTTCGGCCGGCGCATGCTCCGGAAACCCGGTCATCATCGCCTCGCGCATCTCGGCCTTCAGGCTCAGGTACAGCGCATTCAGCAACGCATCCTTGGTCTCGAAATAGGTAAACACCGTGCCTTCCGCGACGCCTGCGAGCCGCGCGATGCGCGCGGTGGTCGCGCTCGCGCCGTCCTCCGCGAGCGCGCGGGCGGCGGCGGCGAGGATGGCGTCGTGCTTGTCGGGACTGCGCGGTCGGGCCACGTTCGATTCCTTTAATGAGTGAGCGCTCAATCATAATCACGACATGCAAGCAATGCAAGTGCTGTTACAACGCGGGAACACATACGCAATCGATCAAAAGCGTGCACTATTAGCGTTTTCACGTACTGGCGCGCCAACGCACCGGCGCCCGGCGCTTCGACGTTCGTTCCACGCTCACACCGCTTCAGACCGCGATCCACTCATGACGAATAAGCCCAACCAGACCGAAGCCGACCAGCCCGTCGACATGATCATCTTCGGCGGCGGCGGCGACCTGGCCGCCCGCAAGCTGTTGCCCGCGCTGTACATGGCGCACCTGCACTGCAACCTGCCGCCGGAGACGCGCATCATCGCGGTCGGCCGGCGCGACTGGGGCATCGACGGCTATCGCAAGTTCATGGACGAGCAATCGCGTCCGTTCATCGACGACAAGGCGTTCGACGCCGACGCGTGGGCCCGCTTCCTCGACCTGTTCAAGTACGTACTGATCGACGTGAACGCGCCGGAAGACTACGCGCGCCTCGCCGACGCGGCGCGCGGCGATGCGATCCGCGTGTTCTACCTGTCGACATCGCCGGAGCTGTTCACGACGATCTGCGACAACCTGTCGGCCGCGCACCTCGTCGACGCGCGCTCGCGCGTCGTCCTCGAAAAGCCGCTCGGCCACGATCTCGCGTCGGCGCAGGCGATCAACGACGCGGTCGGCAAGCATTTCGCGGAATCGCAGATCTACCGGATCGACCATTACCTCGGCAAGGAAACCGTGCAGAACCTGATGGTGCTGCGCTTCGGCAACCCGATCTTCGGGCCGCTGTGGCAGGCGCCGAGCATCCGCAGCGTGCAGATCACGGTGGCGGAGACGGTCGGCGTCGGCAGCCGCGCGGGCTTCTACGACCATACCGGCGCGCTGCGCGACATGGTGCAGAACCACCTGCTGCAACTGCTGTGCATCGTCGCGATGGAGCCACCGGTGTCGCTCGACCCGGACGCGGTGCGCGACGAGAAGCTGAAGGTGCTGCGCTCGCTGCGGCCGATGGCGCTGTCGGACGTCGCGCGCGACACGGTGCGCGGCCAGTACACGGCCGGCGCGGTCGACGGTCAGCCGGTCAAGGGCTATCTCGAGGAAGACAACGTGCCGGCGGACAGCCACGCGGAGACCTTCGTCGCGCTGCGCGCGCACATCAACAACTGGCGCTGGGCGAACGTGCCGTTCTTCCTGCGCACCGGCAAGCGGCTGCAGCGCCGCCAGTCGGAAATCGTGATCGAGTTCGCGGACATGCCGTTCTCGATCATCCCGAGCGGCCCGCGCCACTACAGCAACCGCCTCGTGATCCAGCTCCAGCCGGAAGAGTCGATCCAGTTGCAGATGCTCGCGAAGGAGCCGGGCAGCGGGATGAAGATGGTGCCGGTGAGCCTGAACCTCGACCTGCAGCAGGCGATTCCGGAACGGCGCGCGGAAGCGTACGAGCGGTTGCTGATCGACGTGATCCGCGGCCGTCTCACGCACTTCATGCGCCGCGACGAACTCGAGGCCGCGTGGTCGTGGGTCGAGCCGATCCTCGACGGCTGGAAGCAGCTCGGCGATCGCCCGCGGCTCTATACCGCGGGCACGTTCGGACCGGCGGCATCGTCGGCGCTGCTGGCGCGCGACAACATGTCGTGGTCCGAGGAAGCGTAAGCGCTGCACGACGGCGTGCCCGCGGCGCAAGCGCCGTGCGGCACGCCGGATCACACCCGGCCCACCGCCGCCCCCCGCTTCCCTTCCGGCGCGCCGCCGTTACAGCGGCCCCATCCAGGCAGCCTTGCGCCGCGTCGGCGCATCGCTGCCGCTGCTCCCGCCGCCCAGCACCTCGATCATGTAATCGACGAACGACGCGATCCGCGACGAGATCGCGGTGTTCCGGTAATACACCGCGTTAATCGGCTGTTCGACTTCGAGCGTCTGCCGCGCGAGCACCTGCACGAGCCGGCCGGCCTCGCGATCGTGCGCGGTCATGAAATCCGACAGGCACACCATGCCCGCCCCCTCCAGCGCGAGCTGCCGCAGCGTCTCGCCGCTCGACGACCAGATGGCGGGCTCGATGCGGCTCGGCTCGCCGTCCGCGCCGAGGATCGGCCACACGTTCAGCGATTCCGGCTGCGTGAAGCCGAGCAGCGTGTGCTTGGCGAGATCCTCGACCTTGCGCGGCTGGCCGTGCGCTTCGATGTACGCGGGGCTCGCGAGGATGCGCAGCCGGCTGTTGCCGATCCGCCGGCTGTGCAGCGTCGAATCCTTCAGGCGGCCGATCCGGATCGCGACGTCGGTGCGCCGCTCGAGCAGGTCGATGATCCCCTCGTTGCTGTTCAGCTCCAGCTCGACCTTCGGGAAGCGTTCGCGGTAGCCGCGCACGAGCGGCACGATCACGTGCAGCATGAACGGCGTCGCGGCATCGACGCGCAGCCGCCCCGACGGCATCTCGCGCCGCGCGAGCATCTGCTCCTCGGCGTTCTCGACCGATTCGATGATCGCGCGCGCATCCTGCAGGAACGCGCGTCCTTCTTCGGTCAGTTCGAGCCGGCGCGTGGTCCGGCGCAGCAGCGTGGTCTTCAGCTTCTCCTCGAGCCGCGCAAGCGTGCGGCTCGCCGCCGACACGGTGACGTCGAGCTGCTGCGCGGCGGCGGTGATCGACCCGGTGTCGACCACGGCGGCAAAGGCCTGGAGTTCGTCGAGCGTGATTTTCATTGTTGACCTGAAATCAAAACAATTTGGTTTATAGACCAGTTTTTCCGCAAAAGTAAAGGCGGCACACTGCGATCCATTCTTACTGGAACCTGGATCCCGCCATGCCACTCGCCCTGCTTGCGCTGACCATCAGCGCCTTTGCCATCGGCACGACCGAATTCGTGATCGTCGGGCTGATTCCGACGATCGGCGCCGATCTCGGCGTCAGCCTGCCGTCGGCCGGCCTGCTCGTCAGCCTCTACGCGCTGAGCGTCGCGATCGGCGCGCCGCTCCTCACCGCGCTCACCGGCCGCGTGCCGCGCAAGACGCTGCTCGCCGCGCTGATGGCGCTGTTCACCATCGGCAACCTCGTCGCCTGGCAGGCGCCGGGCTACGAATCGCTGATCGTCGCGCGCGTGCTCACCGGCCTCGCGCACGGCGTGTTCTTCTCGGTCGGCTCGATCATCGCGACCACGCTCGTGCCGAAGGACAAGGCCGCCAGCGCGATCGCGACGATGTTCAGCGGCATGACCGTCGCGTTCGTCGCCGGCATTCCGCTCGGCACGTTCATCGGCCAGCACTTCGGCTGGCGCGCGACGTTCCTGATCGTCGCGCTGTTCGGCCTCGTCGCGTTCCTTGGCGCGGTTGCCTTCGTGCCGCGCGGTCTTCCGCGGACGCCGCCGGCGCCGCTCGCCCGCCAGTTCCGCGTGCTGGCCCAGCCGCGCCTGCTGCTCGTCTATGCGATGACGGCGGTCGGCTACGGCGGCTCGCTGATCGCGTTCACCTACATGGCACCGCTGCTCGAACAGATCGCCGGCTTCACGCCGTCGCAGGTCAGCCTCGTGCTCGTCGGCTACGGCGTGTCGGTCGCGTTCGGCAACGTGTGGGGCGGCAAGCTCGCCGACCGCGTCGGCCCGGTCAAGGCGCTCAAGCAGATCTTCCTGCTGCTCGCGATCGTGTTGCTCGCGCTGACCTTCACGGTGCACGTGAAGTGGCTCGCGGTGCTGACGATGCTCGCGTGGGGCGCCGTCGCATTCGGCAACGTGCCGGGCCTGCAGGTGTACGTCGTCAAGCAGGCGCGCCACTTCGCGCCGGACGCCACCGACGTCGCATCGGGCTTCAACATCGCCGCGTTCAACCTCGGCGTCGCCGGCGGCTCGTCGCTCGGCGGCCTGATCGTCGCGAACGTCGGCCTCGGCCATACGCCGTGGATCGCCGCCGTCGTCACGCTCGGCGCGTTCGCGCTGACCGCGCTGAGCGGCCGCCTCGACCGCGGCCAGGGCCTGCCCGAACGCACGGCCGAACCCGTCGAACTCGCCCATTGAACGTCACTTGTTTGCAGGAGCCGCCCAGCATGAACGCATCGACCCGACGTCCGCCGTTCGCCGGCAAGACTTTCGAAGTCCGTTACGACGGCCTCACCGCCCTCAACGCATATGACGAGGACGGCCTCCACATGCGCTACGAGATCACCGAAGGCGCGTACGCCGGCGCGACGGGCGAAGTCGCCTTCACGTGGCAGCACGTCGCCGGCGAGACCTACGCGATCTCGTGGCAGGAAGCCGACCGCGCGACGGTCGTGCACCTCGACGATTTCGCCGCCGGCACGTCGCGCGCGTTCTTCACCGCGTCGTCGCTGGACTTCTACCGGCTCGCAGGCAGCCTGCGCGCCATCTGAACGGAGACGCCCGACCATGTCCACTTCACTCGACAAGCTCGCCGACGGCGGCTTCAGCATCGGCGTCGAACTGCCGCTCGACAACGACTGGTCGCCGGCCGGCGACGCGAAGCGCCAGCATGACGGCCGCCGCCCCGGCGTGCCCGACCTGGAAATCCACGCGGAGCTCGCGCAACTGGCCGACACGCTCGGCTTCCGCGCGCTCTGGGTGCGCGACGTGCCGGTGTACGACCCGTCGTTCGGCGACGCCGCGCAAGTGTTCGAGACCTTCTCGTATCTCGGCTACCTCGCCGGCATCACGCGCGACATCCTGCTCGGCACGGCGGCCGTCGTGCTGCCGCTGCGCGAACCGCTGCTCACGCTGAAATCGGCCGCGACGATCCAGGAACTCAGCCGGGGACGCCTGCTGCTCGGCGTCGCGAGCGGCGACCGGCCGGTCGAATATCCGCTGTTCGGCCGCGACTTCGCGTCGCGCGGCGCGAACTTCCGCGACCAGATCGCGCTGCTGCGCGACGGCGCGCGTGCGCATCTGCCGCCCGGCCTCGACGTGCTGCCCGCCGCGCGCTCGCCGGTGCCGCTGCTCGTCGCCGGTCTCGCGCAGCAAACGCCCGCCTGGATCGGCGAGCACATGGACGGCTGCCTCGCATATCCGGGCACGCCGGCCGATCACGTGCAGCGCGTCGCGAACTGGCGCGCGGTGGCCGGCAACAAGCCG
This sequence comes from Burkholderia sp. BCC1638, assembly GCF_902833195.1. Classification (NCBI taxonomy): domain Bacteria; kingdom Pseudomonadati; phylum Pseudomonadota; class Betaproteobacteria; order Burkholderiales; family Burkholderiaceae; genus Burkholderia; species Burkholderia sp. BCC1638. The sequence goes on along the minus strand of NZ_CADFEC010000003.1, from coordinate 282,749 downwards.
TACGTGAGCTTCATCCATCTCGACCTCGCGGACGATCCGCACGAGCCGCTGCAACGGCACCGCTTCGGCGCGCGCGCCGGACGCATCGCGCTGACGGAGGAACTCGCGGCGATGCGCGACGCCGGCGTGCAACACATCGGCCTGCATTTCCGCCGCAACCGCCGCCCGCTCGACGAGACGATGGCCGAGATCGCGTCGGACGTGCTGCCGGCATTCCATGCGAATGCCGCTGCGAGCGCGCTGGCGGGCACCGCCTGAGGCCGGCACGCCGCCAGCCAGCCCGATTCACGACCGATATTTGATTTCAAATCAAATATTTTTGACCTCTAGAGGCGTTTATCTCATCAGTCCAGGACGCCAGAATGGCTTCCATAACGCAATCGGTCCACCTCTTCCAGGAACACAAGATGAGCAACATTCCCGCATTCGGCCTCGGCACTTTCCGCCTGCAAGGCCAGGTTGTCATCGACTCGGTCCGCAACGGCCTCGAAGTCGGCTATCGCGCGATCGACACCGCGCAGATCTACGGCAACGAAGCCGAAGTCGGCGAAGCGATCGCCGCATCGGGCGTGCGCCGCGAAGACCTGTTCCTCACGACGAAGATCTGGGTCGACAACTACGCGCCGGAAAAACTGGTCGCCAGCCTCGAGGAAAGCCTGCGCAAGCTGCGCACCGACTACGTCGACCTGACGCTGATCCACTGGCCGGCGCCGGAGAGCGGCGTGTCGGTCGAGACGTTCATGACCGCGCTCGCCGACGCGAAGGCAAAGGGCCTCACGCGCCGGATCGGCATCTCGAACTTCAACATCGAACTGACGAAGGAAGCGATCGCGGTGGTCGGCAAGGATGCGATCGCGACGAACCAGATCGAACTGAGCCCGTACCTGCAGAACCGCAAGCTGGTCGAGTTCCTGAACGGCGAAGGCATCCACGTGACGTCGTACATGACGCTCGCATACGGCAAGGTGCTCGGCGACCCGGTGATCGGCGCGATCGCGCAACGTCACGACGCGACGCCGGCGCAGGTCGCGCTGGCCTGGGCGCTGCAGCTCGGCTACTCGGTGATCCCGTCGTCGACGAAGCGCGAAAACCTCGCAAGCAACCTGCTCGCGCAGACGCTGCGCCTGACCGACGAGGACATGGCGCAGATCGCCGCGCTCGAGCGCAACGGCCGCGAAGTCGACCCGATCGGCCTCGCGCCGACGTGGGACTGAACGCACCGCCCCCTCAATCGAACCGTCCGCGGCCAGCCGGCCGCGGCACCGACAGGAATTCATCATGACCCAGGACCCGCTTTTCCAACCGCTGCAATTCGGTTCGCTGACACTGCCGAACCGCATCGTGATGCCGCCGATGACGCGTTCGCGCGCCAGCCAGCCCGGCGACGAAGCCAACGAACTGATGGCCGCGTATTACGCGCAGCGCGCGAGCGCGGGCCTGATCGTCAGCGAAGGCACCTACATCGCGCCGCTCGGCAAGGGCTACGCATGGACGCCCGGCATCCACACGCCGTCGCAGGTCGCCGGCTGGCGCAAGGTGACGGACGCCGTCCACGCCGCGCACGGCCGCATCTTCGCGCAGCTCTGGCACGTCGGCCGGCTGAGCCACACGAGCCTGCTCGGCGGCCGGCAACCCGTGTCGTCGTCGCCGCTCCAGGCGAAGGGCGTGAACGTGTTCGTCGCCGGTCAAGACGGCACCACGCCGGGCTTCGTGCAGGCCTCCGAGCCGCGCGCGTTGTCCGTCGACGAAATCCGCGAGATCGTCGATCAATATCGCGCCGCCGCGCGCAACGCGATCGAAGCCGGCTTCGACGGCGTCGAGCTGCACGGCGCGAACGGCTATCTCGTGAACCAGTTCATCGACTCGAACGCGAACACGCGCACCGACGCGTACGGCGGCTCGCTCGAAAACCGGCTGCGCTTCCTGCGCGAAGTCGCGCAGGCGCTGATCGAAGGCACCGGCGACGCGTCGCGCGTCGGCATCCGCCTCGCGCCGCTGACCACGCTGAACGGCTGCGTCGACGACGATCCCGAGACGACCTACCTCGCCGCCGCGAAGCTGCTCGGCGAACTTGGCGTCGGCTACCTGCACATCGCGGAAGCCGACTGGGACGACGCGCCGCTGATGCCGGTCGAATTCAAGCAGCAGCTGCGTGCAGCGTTCCCGGGCGTGCTGATCTACGCCGGCGCGTACACCGCCGAGCGCGCGCGCGAAGCGATCGCCGCCGGCTGGGCCGACCTCGTCGCCTTCGGCCGCCCGTTCGTCGCGAACCCCGACCTGCCCGAGCGCCTGCGTACCGGCGCCGCGCTCACGCCGCACGACCGCAACACGCTGTTCGGCGGCGGCGCACGCGGCCTGACCGACTATCCGACGCTCGCGCAGGCCGCGGCCTGAGCGATCGACAGGAGTCCGACATGAGAATCACGTCCCCTTCCCGCGTAGGATTCGGCACCGCGCCGCTGGGCAACATGTATCGGGACATCCCGAACGAGGAAGCGCTGGCGACCGTCGACGCGGCCTGGGAAAGCGGTATCCGCTACTTCGACGCGGCGCCGCTGTACGGCGCCGGCCTCGCCGAGCTGCGCCTCGGTGAAGCGCTCGCCGGCCGCCCGCGCGACGAATATTCGCTCGGCACGAAGGTCGGCCGCCTCGTGCTCGACGAGCACGAGGATGCGTCGCAGCGCGATCTCGGCGAGAAGGGCGGGCTGTTCCGCCATGGGCTGCCGAACAAGGTCGTCTACGACTACACGGAAGACGGCACGCTGCGCTCGCTCGAGGCGAGCCTCGAGCGGCTGCGCACCGACCGCCTCGATACCGTGTGGATCCACGATCCGGCGATCGACTTCCACGGCGAGCGCTGGCTCGAGGTGTTCGACGTCGCGATGTCGGGTGCGGCCAAGGCACTCACGCGGCTGCGCGACGAGAAGGTCATCAAGGGCTGGGGCCTCGGCGTGAACCGGATCGAGCCGTGCGAGCTCGCGCTCGAGCGCTCGGATCCGGACGGCTTCCTGCTCGCCGGCCGCTACACGCTGCTCGACCATGCGGGCGCGCTCGAACGGCTGATGCCGGAAAGCGCGGCGCGCGGCCTCGGCATCATCGTCGGCGGCCCGTACAACTCCGGCGTGCTCGCGGGCGGCACGCACTTCGAATACCAGCCGGCCACGCAGGAGATGCTCGGCCGCGTCGCGCGCATCCGGCAGATCAGCGAGCAGTTCGGCGTCGACGTCCGCGCAGTGGCGCTGCAGTTCTCGCTCGCGCACCCGGCCGTCGCGGCCGTGATCCCCGGCGCGAGCCGGCCCGATCGCATCGCCGAGAACCTGCGGCTCGCGTCGGCGCCGATTCCGGCAAGCCTGTGGGACGCACTGAAGGCCGAGCGCCTGATCGGGGAACACGCTCCGACGCCGGCCGGCGCGGCCTGAGCCGCTTCCGCGCGACCGCCGCGACGAGCGGCCGCGCACATCCCTTCCCTTGCAATCGCGGCGACTATCGCCGCGATTGCCATTTCCGAATTGCAGCCTGCGCAGTCGCCGCCTAACGTTTACACGATCGACTCCGCACGACCGTCACCCGACCTGAAAGGACGCCCCGCCATGCCAAGCCGCTTTCCGACACGCGACATGCTGCGGGCCCTCGCGGCCGGCCTTTCGTTCGCGGCCTGCACCCTGCCGGCCTACGCCGACGATGCAACCGGTCTCGTGCCGCCCCAGCCGGCGTCGCCCGTGCTCTCGACGACCGCGACCGGCGTTCAGATCTACGCATGCGAATACGACGCCGGACACCGGCTCGCATGGGCATTCCAGCGCCCGGAGGCGATGCTGTTCGACGCCACCGGCGCGCTCGTCGTCCGGCACGGCGCGGGGCCGTCGTGGGAAACGCTCGACGGCAGCCGCATCACCGGCAAGAAGCTCGCGGAAGCGCCCGGCGCGCGCCCGGGCAGCATTCCGCAGCTCCTGCTCGCCGCGACGCCGGCCGCAACCGGCACGCTCGCCGGCGTGCGCTTCGTCCAGCGGCTCGATACCGTGGGCGGCACACCGCCGGAGGCGACGTGTGCGACCGAGCATGCGATCGGCCGCTTTCCGTATTTCGCGCGATACGTGTTCCTGAAGTAACGCGCGGCGGCATCCCGAAGCGCGGACGCCGCCGTCAGCGTGCTGATCACCACGTCCGTTTGATCAGTGATCCTGCATTTACCGATCGGATGCCCGACGCATGCATCGTCATCGATCCGGTCACGCGCGAGGCCCCGGTATCATCCGGACTCACGTTGCGCACGGCGGCGCGGCGCGTCACGCGCGGCCGCATTCACGCACCTGCGCGGCCTCGATGAAAGACATTCGTAATCCCCGATGCCTCACCCGCTCCCGCCCCGCCCGCCGACCCAGCGTTCAAATAATCGCCTTAACGGATTCGAACTAGGCGTATACACGCGTTCCGCGACGACGAAGCCCCGTTGCACGCCGATATAAGCGCTGCGACATGCGCTGCATGCTCTTCCCCCAATGGGACGTGATGGGCCGTTCGCCTAACCTTCGCTACGGCAAAGCACACGTGACGGGGTCGACCACGCCACGCGTCGTACGACGCGGCACACGCGCACCCTTCGACGCGCGGACGACGACACGAATCACGCGTGATGCGTCCCCACGACGCTGCCGATAATTTCAACCAGATACGAGACACCCTGACGACGGCCTGCCACAGGCCGTTTCAGCATGCTGATAAAGGAGCAAGCTCATGAGTGATACCCCGGTGCAGCCGACGGTCGGCGTCGGCGCGGAAGAAACGGACTTCGGCACCAAGGGAGTCATCGACCGGTACTTCGGCATTTCGTCGCGCGGCAGCACGCAGCGTCGCGAAATCGTCGCGGGCGTGACCACTTTCCTCGCGATGGTCTATTCCGTGTTCGTCGTGCCCGGCATGTTCGGCAAGGCCGGCTTCGACACGAGCGCGGTATTCGTCGCGGTCTGCCTCACCACCGCGTTCGGTTCGCTGCTGATGGGCCTGTGGGCGAAGCTGCCGATCGCGATCGGCTGCGCGATCTCGCTGACGGCGTTCACCGCGTTCGGCCTCGTGCTCGGCAAGGGCCTGCATCCGACCGTCGCGCTCGGCGCCGTGTTCCTGATGGGCCTCGTGTTCACGGGCATCTCGGTCACCGGCGTGCGTTCGTGGATCCTGCGCAACCTGCCCGCGGGCGTCGCGCACGGCACCGGGATCGGCATCGGCCTGTTCCTGCTGCTGATCGCGTCGAACGACGTCGGCCTCGTGATCAAGAATCCGGGCGCCGGCCTGCCGGTCTCGCTCGGCCAGATCACCGCGTTCCCGGTCATCATGTCCGTCGTCGGCCTGGCCGCGATCTTCGGGCTCGAAAAGCGTCGCGTGCCCGGCGGCATCCTGCTCGTCGTGGTCGCGATCTCGCTGATCGGCCTCGTGTTCGATCCGGCCGTGAAGTATCGCGGCATCTTCGCGCTGCCGTCGCTGAGCGCACCGGGCCACGCATCGCTGATCGGCGCGATGGACATCAAGGGCGCGCTGTCGATGGCCGTGCTGCCGAGCGTACTCGCGCTCGTGATGACCGCCGTGTTCGACGCGACCGGCACGATCCGCGCGGTCGCGGGCCAGGCGGGCCAGCTCGACGAGAACGGCCGCATCATCAACGGCGGCCGCGCGCTGACCGCCGATTCGATCAGCTCGATCTTCTCCGGCTTCCTCGGCGGTGCACCGGCCGCGGCCTACATCGAGTCCAGCGTCGGCGTGGCCGCCGGTGCGAAGACGGGCCTCGCGGCCGCGGTGGTCGGCGTGCTGTTCCTGGTCGTGATGTTCTTCTCGCCGCTCGCGGGCCTCGTGCCGTCGTACGCGACGGCCCCGGCGCTGATGTACGTCGGCCTGCTGATGCTCGGCAGCGTGAGCAAGCTGCACATGGACGACATGGTCGATGCGATGTCGGGCCTCGTGTGCGCGGTGTTCATCGTGCTGACCGCGAACATCGTGACCGGCATCATGCTCGGCTTCTCGACGCTCGTGATCGGTCGCATCGCCAGCGGCGAATTCCGCAAGCTCAACGTCGGCACCGTGCTCATCGCGGCCGTGCTCGTCACGTTCTATCTCGGCGGCTGGGCGATCTGACCGCGCATCGTGCGCGACGTCGCCGGCAGAAGGACGGCGCGCATCGGGACGACACCGTCTCCTCCACCATCGTCGTCGATGGCCTCCGGCCTGGAAACGCACGTTTCCGGGCCTTTTTTGTCGGTGCGGCCGGCGTTGCGGCGCGCTGTCCGGCGAGACGGAAGGCGGCAGGTGGCGCGTCGCACCGCGAGTCCGAACGCGGTGCTACGATCGCATTTTGTCCTCCGGAACGACCATGAATCCGTTCGGCATCGTCTCTGAATCAGACACGCGAACCGCGGCGAGCAAGCCACCGTTCATCCCGTCGTTCGGTTTCGTCGAAGTTCATGAATCGCGGCCGATCGACGCGCCGCCGTCGCGCATCATCGACGCCGTGGCCGCGCTCGACATGCGCGCCGATCCGGTCATCGACGCGTTGCTTGCCGTGCGCGAATCGCCGGCGGCCATCGCGCGTGCGCTGGGCAACCGCCCCGCCGAAGCCGCACGCGAACGCTTTGGCTTCGATACGTTCACGCTGCTGCATCGCGACGACACGTCGCTGTCGCTGGGGCTCATCGGACGCTTCTGGCGCCCGACGCCCGACGTGCGGACGATCGACGACGCCGCGGCCTTCGTCCGGCACGACGATCCGCGCGACGCGAAGCTGGTGCTGCGGTTCGAGGTCGTCGGACTGTCGTCCGGCACGCGCCTGCTGCGCACCGAAACCTTCGTGCACTGTCCGAGCACGCGCACGCGCCTGCTGTTTCTGCCGTACTGGCTCGCGATCCGGCTCGCGAGCGGCTGGATCCGCCGCCGCACGCTCGCGGCCGTCGAACTGGCGCTTGCCTGACACACCGGGCCGCCACGATAACTTCACGCGGTGTGTCGTCACGCGGCGCATCTCGACGACGTCACGCACCGCACGCACCGTCATCTGCAATCCTGATCGCCGCGCCGCGCCTTGCGGTTTTTGTTCCGCCCGGCGTTCGCCGTCGCGGCGCGCTACCCTATCGATCTTCGCGCCGGCGCCCCGCCCGCCGCCAGATCCGAACCGATCGATGACCCGCATCCGAAACCACCTGAACATCGCGCAGCTCCAGGCGTTCGTCTCCGCCGCGCATCACAAGAGCCTGCGCGCCGCCGCGCGCGAACTCGGCGTCACGCAGCCCGCGATCACGCATACGATCCGCGAACTGGAAACGGCGCTGAACGCGGAACTGCTCGCGCGCAGCGTGCGCGGCGTAGAGCTGACCGCGTGCGGCCATGCGCTGCTGCCGCGCGCCGAGCAGTTGCTCGGCGACATGCGCCGCACCGTCGAGGCCGTCGAGCAGGTGAAAGGGGAAATGTCCGGACGGGTCGCGGTCGGCACGATGCCGTCGATCGCGCTGACCGCGCTGCCGCACGCGGTCACCGCCTTCCGCCGGTCGATGCCGAACGTGAGCCTGCATCTGGAGGAAGTGACGGTGCCGGACGCGCTCGCGCAATTGCGCAACGGCACGCTCGACATCGCTGCGATGCACCATGTGCCCGCGCTCGACCGCGATCTCACGCAAGTGCCGCTGCTGTCGACCGAATTCACCGTCGTGATGCGCGAAGGCCACCCGCTCGCGCACGCGCGCCGGTTAGAGGAATTGCTCGACGCCGAATGGATCGTCACGGTCGGGGCCGAGCAATTCCCGCACAGCGTGATGGTCGGCATGTTCGAGGCGCGCGGGCTGCCGCTGCCGAAGCGCCTGCTGCGCTCGCCGATGTCGTTCGCGGTGACGCTCGGGCTCGTCGCGCGCTCCGACGTGATCGGCTGCTTCACGCGCCCGCTGGCCGCGATGGTGGCGCCGCTCGGGGTTCGCACGGCCAACCTCGACGAAAGCATGCCGCGCTTCGACCTGTCGATCATCGCGCGCCGCGACCTGCTGCCGACGCCGGCCGTGTCGCAATTCGTCACCTGTCTGCAGCGCGCGGTCAACGAAACGCTCGGTTGAATCGTTCCTTCGTCTGAAACGGTCGCGCGCAGCATGCGCGGCCGTCGGGTCCGGTATCGGGGCATGTCCTAGGCGCCCTGCCGGTATTTTGTCTTGATAATCTTGCGCACGTCGCGCGCCCGCATCGGGCAGCGAAACGGACAGTCCGACGCGAAGCCGCGCCGGACCGAAGGCTTACGGCGCGGCACAACCGCGCACCCATCGAACAAAACGAGGAGTCACCGAGTGAAAAAGATTCTTGCGGCTGTGACCGTAGCCCTGCTCGCCGTATCGGCCGGCACTGCATACGCGAAGGACTGGACGACCGTGCGCTTCGGCGTCGACGCAAGCTACCCGCCTTTCGAATCGAAAGGCGCCGACGGCAAGGTGGTCGGCTTCGACGTCGACCTCGGCAACGAAATCTGCCGCCGCATGAACGCGAAGTGCGTGTGGATCGAAAACGACTTCGACGGGATGATCCCGGCGCTGAAGGCACGCAAGTTCGACGGCGTCCTGTCGTCGATGTCGATGACGCCGGCGCGCCAGGAACAGATCGCGTTCTCGTCGAAGCTGTTCAACACGCCGACGCGCCTCGTCGCGAAGAAGGGCGCCGGCCTGATGCCGACGGCCGAATCGCTGAAGGGCAAGTCGGTCGGCGTCGAGCAGGGCACGATTCAGGAAACCTACGCGAAGACGTACTGGGCCCCGAAGGGCGTGAACGTCGTGCCTTACCAGAACCAGGACCAGGTCTACGCGGACCTGATCTCCGGCCGTCTGGACGGCGCGCTGCAGGACGCGGTGCAGGCTGAAATCGGCTTCCTGAAGACGCCGCGCGGCGCGAGCTTCGATTTCGCCGGCAAGGACATCGACGATCCGAAGACGCTCGGCAACGGCGCCGGTATCGGCCTGCGCAAGGAAGACACCGACCTGAAGGCGAAGATCGACGGCGCGATCGCCGGCATGCGCAAGGACGGCACGTACGACAAGATCGCGAAGAAGTACTTCGATTTCGACGTGTACGGCAAGTAACACCGCGCAACGCGCGCTTCGCATCCGCGCAGACGGGCTCCGGAAGGAGCCCGTTTTTTTTGCCCGCGCGCGCCGAAAGACCGCGTGGCACGCGTGAGCGAAGGGCCGTGGCGACGTTATTTTTTACGCAACAACCCGATGATTCGTAAGGGAAATCGACTTGCCATGTACGCGGTTTGATAGGTTCGCGGAAGGCAACGTACAATCGATCTTCCACGCATACCGGATCACTCGCGGCTGCGCCGCCCTCCCCTCATCATGCAAACGCAGACCCATCCGCTGATTTCCCCCGCCGTCGGCACCGAACGCCAGATCACGAGCTTCCACTACGGCCCGCGCGGCGGGAAGAAGGTCTACATCCAGTCGTCGCTGCACGCGGACGAACTGCCCGGCATGCTGGTCGCCGCGCTGCTGCGCCGCAAGATCGCCGCGCTCGAGACGGCCGGCAAGCTGCGCGGCGAGGTGGTCATCGTCCCTGTGCCGAACCCGATCGGCCTGTCGCAGCACGTGTTCGGCGATCACCTCGGCCGCTTCGAGCTCGGCTCGATGCAGAACTTCAACCGCAATTTCCACGATCTCGCAGCGCTCGTGATGCCGCGCATCGAAGACCGGCTGACGAACGACGCGCAGCGCAACGTCGCCGCGGTACGCGCCGCGATGCGCGAGGCGCTCGACGAACAGAAGCCGCGCACCGAGCTCGAATCGCAGCGCCTCGCGCTGCAGAAACTGTCGTTCGACGCCGACATCGTGCTCGACCTGCATTGCGACAACGACGCCGTGATGCACCTGTATACGAACCCCGATCTGTGGGAAGACGTCGAGCCGCTGGCGCGCTATCTGGACGCGCAGGCGTCGCTGCTCGCGCTGAATTCGGTCGGCAATCCGTTCGACGAGATCCACAGCTTCTGCTGGTCCGATCTGCGCAGCCGGTTCGGCGATCGCTTCCCGATCCCGAACGGCGCGATTTCCGTCACGGTCGAACTGCGCAGCGAGCGCGACGTGTCGTACGAGCTCGCGGAGAAGGATTCGCAAGCGATCGTCGAATACCTGACCGAGCGCGGCGTCATCGACGGCACGCCGGCGCCGCTGCCGCCGCTCGCGCATCCGGCCACGCCGCTCGCGGGCACCGATCCGCTCGTCGCGCCGGTGTCAGGCGTGATCGTGTTCCGCACGCCGGTCGGCGCGTGGATCGAAGCCGGCCAGGACGTCGCCGACATCGTCGATCCGCTGACCGATCGCGTGATCACGCTGAAGAGCAGCGTGTCGGGCGTGCTGTACGCGCGCCAGGTCGTGCGCTTCGCGACCGCCGGGATGGAAGTCGCGCGGATCGCCGGCGCGACGCCGATCCGCACCGGGTCGCTGCTGTCGGCCTGAGCCCCCGAGCGGCCCGAGCGGCCGGCCTGTGCGCCGCATCGCGGCGCGCCAACGAAATCGCCCGCTTGCGCGGGCGATTTGCTTTTCGGTCCGGCGCGATGCCCGGCGACGCGGCCGGGCAACGGCCGACGTTCAGAATGCCGGCACGATCGCACCGCCGAACTTCTGGTCGATGAACTTGCGCACGTCGTCCGATTCATAAGCCGCGACGAGCTTCTTCACCCACGGCTTGTCCTTGTCCTGCGCGCGCACCGCGATCAGGTTCGCGTACGGCCCGCGCAGATCCTCGATCGCGATCGCATCCTTCACCGGCGTGAGGCCGGCCTTCACCGCGTAGTCGGTGTTGATCGACGCGGCGTCGAGGTCGGGCAGCGCGCGCGGCAGTTGCGCGGCGTCGAGCTCGACGATCCTGATCTTCTTCGGATTCTCGGCGACGTCGAGCGGCGTCGCGTTCACGCCGTTCGTGCCAGCGCCCGCCTTCAGCTTGATCACGCCGTATTTCTGCAGCAGCAGCAGCGCGCGGTTGCCGTTCGACGGATCGTTCTGGATCCCGACCTTCGCACCGGTCGGCAGATCCTTCAGCGACTTGAGCTTCTTCGAATAGAAACCCATCGGCGCCGTGTAGGTCAGCCCGACGTTGACGATCCGGTAGCCGCGCTGCTTGATCTGGCTGTCGAGAAACGGCTGGTGCTGGAAACCGTTCGCGTCGAGATCGCCCGCGTCGAGCGCCGCGTTCGGCTGCACATAGTCGTTGAATTCGATGACCTTGATCGCGAGGCCTTCGCGTGCGGCGACTTTCGTCACCTCGGTCCAGATCTGCGCGTCGGGGCCGCTCATCGTGCCGATCTTCAGCGTCTGGGAGTCGGCGTGCGCGCCGGGCGCGGCAAAGGCCAGCGCCGCGGCAAGCGCGCCGAGGCCGGTCAGGATCGAACGTCGCATGGTGTCCTCTTGTCCCGTGTCGTTGTTGAAGCGCGCATCGTGGCACGGGGCCGGAACGGCACCAACCAAGCTTATTTCATGTGCATATTCCGGATCCCGATCGAATCTCAGCCGAAATCGGTATAACTCCCCGCTGTACAACCGGGCAGAATCCAGTGTCGCTTCGGCACCACAGATTCGTCATATGACAAAGCCTGTCACATTCATTACGTGGCCCGCCGATAAAGTTGCGACCGGTCCGTGAAAGCGCCCATAGAGAGCGCCGGAACCGCAACTGGACACGCCATTTATTCGCTCGGAGAATCCTTTGAACAAGAAACTGTTGACCATCGCCATCCTCGCAGCAACGGCCGGCGCGGCACACGCACAAAGCAGCGTGACCCTGTATGGCGTCATCGATGCCGGTATCAGCTACGTGAACCACAGCAAGACCGCGAACGGCGGCAGCGGCAAGCTGTTCAAGTACGACGACGGCGTGGCCCAGGGCAGCCGTTGGGGCCTGCGCGGCACCGAAGACCTCGGTGGCGGCCTGAAGGCGATCTTCGTGCTCGAAAACGGCTTCAACAGCGGCAACGGCACGATCGGCCAGGGCGGCGCGATCTTCGGCCGTCAAGCCTACGTCGGCCTGAGCCAGTCGCAATACGGCACGGTCACGTTCGGCCGCCAGTACTCGTTCTCGACCGACATCCTCGGTTCGAACTACTCGACGGGCGGCAACACGGTCGCGGGTAACTACGCGTACCACGTGAACGACATCGACCAGCTCACGTCGAGCCGCATCAACAACTCGGTGAAGTTCCAGAGCGCGAACTACGCCGGCTTCACGTTCGGCGCGTTGTACGGCTTCTCGAACTCGACCGACTTCGCCGGCGCACCGTCGACGACGACGGGCACCACGACGACGGCCGGTTCGTCGCGCGCATACAGCTTCGGCCTGAACTACGCGAACGGCCCGTTCGCACTCGGCGCCGCATACACGGACATCCGCTTCCCGAGCCAGTCGACGCCGGCATTCTCGACGTCGATCGCGAACATCGCGCTGACGAACATCCGCGACCTGCGCACGTACGGCGTCGGCGGCCGCTACATCTTCGGCCCGGCAACGGCATGGCTGCTCTGGACGCGCACGCAGTTCACCCCGATCGCGGCTGGCGCGTCGGGCACGTTCTACAACGCGTATGAAGCAGGCGTGAAGTACGCGATCACGCCGGCCCTGTCGGCAGCAGCGGGCTACACGTACACGAACGCAACGCAAAGCGGCAACTCGGCGCACTGGAACCAGGGCAACCTGGGCCTCGACTACGCGCTCAGCAAGCGTACGGACGTGTACGGCCTGGTCGTCTACCAGAAGGCGTCGGGCAACGGCGTGCAAGCGCAGATCGGTTCGAGCACGAGCTACTTCAGCACGTCGGGCAACGGTTCGTCGAACCAGCTGGCCGCTCGCGTCGGTATCCGTCACAAGTTCTAAAGCATCCGCTTAACTTGTCCGCGCATTTCGCGGACGACGACGGCAAGAAGCGCCCCGCTCCACACGGGGCGCTTTTTTATGGGCTTTTAAGTTTCGCTTAATTCTGGGCTGAGAGGATGCTCTCACCCCCCCTGTTGGCCGCCTGAGCATCGGCGGCTTTTTTTTTGAGACCCACTACGGCACCGCCATCAACTGCCCACAAGACAGGATCGGAGCCCAAGATGATCGAAGATACCGTTTTCAGCCATCTGCACGCGATTCTGACGCGCCGGCATTCGCTGCCGGTCCAGAGCTGCCGCGTGTCGGTCGAAATGCAGCGCCCGTGGGGCCGCCCGTACCGGCTCGTCGAATGGACGATGCATCTCGACGCACCCGCGCGGCGCCAGATCGTGCCGGCCGAATCGACCGACGAGGAAATCGCCGAGGTCGTGGCGTCGCACGTGCCGGGCCGCCTGTACGGCGACGGCCGGCTGCAGTTCTGATTCCCCTCGTTACTCGCCATCACACGCCGTTGCCCGCATCGCGGCCGGCCCGCACGCATCGTGCGGCACTCGGTCTCGTTTGACGCGGCAACGAAGTCTGCTACGCTGCGCGTTTTCGTCCACGCAACACACGATGGAAAACGCATTCAACGAACGCGGCGTGATGGTCACCCGCAACGGCCTGTCGGCCGCCGGGCAGGTCTTCCCGCTGCGTGACATCCGCAACGTCGATGTCGTCAAGATTCCGAAAAATCGCCTCGTGCCCTGGCTGATCTCGCTGATCGGCGTGGCCACCGCCGTCGCAGGCGGCATCGGCGCATCGAGCGCCGCGCTGGTCGTCGGCGTGATGCTCGCGGTCGTCGGCTATCTCGCCTGGACCACGCAGGACATCACCTACCGCCTGATGGTCGAGATGCCCGACGGCAAGCGCGAAGCGCTATCGAGCGTCGACGCCGAATTCGTCGAGCGCGTCGCGCAGGTCGTGCGCGACGCACGGATGGCGACGGCCGCCGGCTGATTTCCGCTGCGCGCGCCGACCACCTACTATGAAATGAGCGGCACGCCGCCGCGTCGTTCGAGGAGGTCGGCATGAACGCCCAATCGCTGTCCGGCATGCTGCGCGCGCAGGAACTGCTGCTCGTCTCGATGATCCGAGCGCTGCCGCCCGACACACGCAGCGCGCTCGTCGACCTCTACGCCGAACAGCTCGCGTTCGCCGAACAGGCCGGCTTCGAAGGCCACGGCGATCGCGCGACGCACGATGCGTTCATCGCGCATGCGCGCAACCTGCTGATTCGTATCGAATCGCTGGCCTAGGGCCAGCCTGCTTTCACCGCATGTCTCGCCGCGCGCGGCTCGCCCGATCCGCGCCGACGGCGCGCGTCCGCACGCGCCGCTTTTCGTCCTTGTATTGATAATAATTCTCATTTACACTGGCGAAACTATCAATTCCCTTTCAACTCGCCGTTCGCCGCCAGTCGCGCGCGAACGGGCCAGCCAGGTGAACGCGTCACCCAGCCAGCCTTCGGGCTAGTCATCGTCAATGGGAGACCACCTGTGCATTGCCATCCACTCGCGCGGCAGCCGATCTGTGCCGCGTTGTTCGGCGCGTTCAGCCTGTCCGCCGCCCCGGCTCATGCCGATTCGCCGCCGCAAGGCGCCAACCCGCCAGCTGCCGTCCTGACCGCAGCCGCGTCCACGCGCGGCGATGCGGCGCTGCTCGACCCCGTCACCGTCACGGCCACCCGCACCGCCACCGCCGCGAGCCGCACGGCCGCGTCCGTGTCGGTGATCAGCGACGACGATCTCGAGGAACAGCAGGTCACCAACATCAAGGATGCGCTGCGCTACGAGCCGGGCGTCACGGTGCGCCGTACCGCGTACCGCCCCGGCAACGCCGCGCTCGGCGGCGGCCGCGACGGCGATTCGAGCATCAACATCCGCGGCCTCGAAGGCAATCGCGTGCTGCTGATGGAAGACGGCATCCGCCTGCCGAACGCGTTCTCGTTCGGCCCGCTCGAAGCCGGCCGCGGCGACTACGCCGATCTCGACATGCTCAAGCGCATCGAGATCCTGCGCGGGCCGGCGTCGGCGCTGTACGGCAGCGACGGGCTGACCGGCGCTGTGAACTTCATCACGAAGGATCCGCGCGACCTGCTGTCGATCTACGGCAAACCCGTCTACTTCTCGTTCAGGCCGAGCTACGACTCGGCCGACCGCAGCATCGGCGCGACCGTGTCAGCCGCGGGCGGCAACGATCGCGTGCAGGGGATGATCATCGCCGATGGCCGGCGCGGCCACGAAGTCGACACGCGCGGCGGCGACAACTCGGCGAGCACGCTGCGCACCACGTCGAATCCGCAGGACGTCTATTCGGAATCGCTGCTCGGCAAGCTCGCGCTGACACCCACCACGCGCGACTCGATCAGGTTCACCGCGGAAACCGTGCAGCGGCGCGTGAGCACCGACGTGTTGTCCGCGATCAATGCGCCGACCACGCTCGGCCTCACGACGAACGACCGGCTCGAGCGCAACCGCTTCAGCGTCGACTACGACTTCCGCGACGACGCGTTCCGCTGGTTCCAGACCGCGCACGTGCAGTTCTATTATCAGGACGCGAAACAGGACCAGTACGCGTTCGAGACGCGCGGCCGGCAGCCTTCGCGCTCCCGCGACAACCAGTACAAGGAGCGCACGTTCGGCGGTGCCGCGTTCGCCGAAAGCGGCTTCGCGACCGGCCCGTTCGCGCACAAGCTGCTGTATGGCGTCGACGGCAGCGTGTCGCGCGTGACGAACCTGCGCGACGGCACGGTGCCGGGCGTCGGCGAAGCGTTCCCGAACAAGGCGTTCCCCGACACCGACTACACGCTGTTCGGCGCGTTCGTGCAGGACCGGATCGGCTATGGCCGCCTGCTCGTCACGCCGGGGCTGCGCTTCGATACGTACCGCCTAAACCCAACGCAGAACGATCCGCTGTTCACCGGCACCGCGGTGTCGACGAGCGCGAACGAAGTGTCGCCGCGCGTCGCGGTGCTCTACGAGATCACGCCCGCGGTCATTCCGTACGTGCAGTACGCGCACGGCTTCCGCGCGCCGACGCCCGACCAGGTGAACAGCAGCTTCTCGAACCCCGTGTACGGCTACACGTCGATCGGCAATCCGAACCTGAAGCCCGAGACGAGCGACACGTTCGAAGCCGGCCTGCGCGGCAAGGCCGGCACCGGCTACGGCATCGTGCGCTACAGCGCGGCCGCGTTCACGGGCCGCTACCGCAACTTCATCTCGCGCACGACGATCGCCGGCAGCGGCCGCCCGGCCGATCCGTTCGTATTCCAGTACGTGAACTTCGCCGACGCGCGCATCCACGGCCTCGAAGGCCGCGCCGAATGGGCGATGCCGAACGGCATCACGCTGAAGACGGCGATGGCGTTCACGAAGGGCTCGACGCAGAACGACGGCGCGGCGAGCCAGCCGCTGAACACGGTCAATCCGTTCTCGGCGGTGTTCGGCGTGCGCTACGAACCCGGCGAACGCTGGTTCGTGCAGACCGACCTGCTGTTCCAGGCCGCGAAACGCGACAAGGACATCGACAAGTCCGACTGTTCGAACAAGACGTGCTTCTCGCCGCCGTCGTCGTTCGTCGTCGACCTGCGCGGCGGCTACCGCTTCAACAAGCACGTGAGCGCGACGATCGGCATCCGCAACCTGTTCGACCGCAAGTACTGGAACTGGTCGGACGTGCGCGGGATCGCCGCCGATTCGCAGGTGCTCGATGCGTATACGTCGTCCGGCCGCACCGTCGCGGTCAGCATGAAGGTCGATTTCTGATGCGCGCCGCCCGCGCTGCCACCCCAACCGTTACTTGAAGGAGTCCGACATGATGCAATCCGCCCTTCCCGGTCAGCCGGCCACGCCGGCCCGCGCGCCCGCCGCGTTGCGCGACGCGTTCATCAAACTCAAGACCGAGCGCCAGCTGCGCAACCGCGACGTCGCGCAAGCGCTCGGCGTCAGCGAAGGCGAGGCGCTCGCCGCGTTCGTCGGCGAACACGTCGTGCGGCTCGACGCGCGCTTTCCGGCGATGTTCGAGGAAATGCCGCGCCTCGGCCGCGTGATGGCGCTCACGCGCAACGACACGGCCGTCCACGAGAAAGACGGCGAATATGCGCAGATGAGCCATGACGGCCCGGTCGGCCTCGCGCTCGGCGACATCGACCTGCGCATCTTCTACCGCCACTGGGCGTCGGCGTTCGCGGTGCACGACGAAACCGCGCACGGTCCGCTCAAGAGCCTGCAGTTCTTCGACGCGCAAGGTCATGCGATCCACAAGGTCTACCTGCGCGCGCACAGAGATCACGCGGCGTACGACGCGTTCGTCGAACGCTGGCGCGCGGCGTCGCAAACGCCGGGGCTCGACGTCGCGCCCGCCGCGCCGAAAACGCCCGAGCGCGCGGACACCGAGATCGACGTCGCGGGCTTTCGCGCCGCGTGGGACGCGATGACCGACACGCATCAGTTCTTCGGCATCACGCAGCGCTTTGGCGTGAGCCGCATGCAGGCGCTGCGCCTCGCCGATCCGCAATATGCGTATCCGGTCGAAGCGGCACACGCGCTGCGTCACGTGCTCGAACGGGCCGCGTCGAGCGGCCAGCCGATCATGGTGTTCGTCGGCAATGCGGGCATGATCCAGATCCACACGGGCCCCGTCGCGAACGTGCGCGAGGTCGGCGCGTGGATCAACGTGCTCGACCCGGGCTTCAACCTGCATGTGCGCGAGGACCTGATCGCCGCCGCGTGGGTCGTCAAGAAGCCGACGAGCGACGGCATCGTCACGTCGCTCGAGCTGTTCGACCGGCAGGGCGACCACGTCGCGCTGCTGTTCGGCGAGCGCAAGGCGGGTCAGGTCGAACGCGACGACTGGCGCGCGCTCGTCGCGACACTGCCGTCGGCGGCGCGCGGAGACGCACGGTGAGCGCGCGATCGTTCCTGCCGCGTCGCCGCGTCGTGCTCGCGAGCGCGGTCGCCGGTGCGCTCGCGGGCGCGCTGCCCGGCCGAGCGCGCCCGCAAGCCGCGCAAAAGCGCGTCGTCGTGATCGGCGGCGCGCTCGCGGAAACCGCGTTCGCGCTCGGCGGCGCCGACGCGCGCGGTTACCGGCTCGTCGGCACCGACACGACCTGCACGTACCCGGACGCCGCGAAACGCCTGCCGAAGGTCGGCTATCAGCGCGCATTGTCGGCCGAGGGGCTGCTGTCGCTGCGCCCCGATCTCGTGCTCGCGTCGGCGGAAGCCAGCCCGCCTGCCGCGATCGCGCAAGTGAAAAGCGCGGGTGTCGCGGTGACGACGTTCAACGAGCGGCATGACGTCGACTCGGTGCGCGCGAAGATCACCGGCGTTGCACAGGCGCTCGACGTGCGCGACGCGGGCACGGCGCTGCTGCGGCGCTTCGATCGCGACTGGCAGGCCGCGCGCGACGCGATCGCCACGCGCGTGCCCGGCGGCGCGCAGCCGCCGCGCGTGCTGTTCGTGCTGAACCATACGGGCAACCAGGCGCTCGTCGCCGGCCAGCGCACGGCCGCCGACGCGATGCTCCGCTACGCGGGCGCGCGCAACGCGATGCAGGGCTTCGATCACTACAAGCCGCTGACGACCGAGGCGCTGGCTGCCGCCGCACCCGACGTCGTGCTGATCTCCGACGAAGGGCTCGCGGCGGTCGGCGGCCGCGACGCGCTGCTCGCCGCACCCGGCTTCGGCGCGACACCGGCCGGCCGCGCACGGCGCGTCGTGTCGCTCGATGCGCTGTTCCTGCTCGGCTTCGGCCCGCGCCTGCCGCTCGCCGTCACGACCCTGCACCGGCGCCTGTCGGATGCGCTCGCCTGATTCCGGATCAACACGATGCCCGCTCACGCTTCACCTTTCCCCGCGCGGTCGCACGTAGCGCGCACGGGCGCCGCACGCGTCGGCGCGACACGCCGCATCGCGCCCTTCGCGCTGGCCGCGCTCGCCGTCCTCGTGTGCGCCATGTCCGTCGTCGCGCTGTGCGTGGGCGCGTATCGCATTCCGTTCGCGGAAGCCTGGGCCGCGCTGAGCGGCGACCCGACCGCGCAACAGGCACGCGCGGTGCTGGTCGACATCCGCGCGCCGCGCGTCATGCTCGCGCTGCTGGTCGGCGGCGGCTTCGGCGCGGCCGGCGCCGCGATGCAGGCGCTGTTCCGCAACCCGCTCGCCGATCCGGGGCTCGTCGGCGTGTCGAGCGGCGCGGCGCTCGGCGCGACGACGACGATCGTGCTCGGCCCCGCGCTGTTCGCCGCGCATGCAAGCGCGGTCGCGCTGCCCGTCGCCGCGTTCGCGGGCGCGCTCGCGGTCGCGGCGCTCGTCTACCGGCTCGCCGCGTCGCGCGGCCGGCTCGCGCTGCCGCTGCTGCTGCTCGCCGGCATCGCGATCAACGCGCTGGTCGGCGCGGCGATCGGGTTGCTCACGTTTGTCGCCGACGACGCGCAACTGCGCTCGCTGACCTTCTGGAGCCTCGGCAGCCTCGGCGGTGCGCAATGGTCCGCGCTGGCGGCCGTTGCACCGTGCGTCGCGATCGGCTGTGGGCTGCTCGCGCGCGATCGTGACGCGCTCAATGCACTGCAGCTCGGCGAGACCGAGGCGTTGCATCTCGGCGTGCCGGTGCAGCAGCTCAAACGGCGCGTGCTCATCGCGGTCGCGCTCACGGTCGGCGCGCTCGTATCGTGCGCGGGCGTCATCGGTTTCATCGGCCTCGTCGCGCCGCACTGCGTGCGCCTCGCGTGCGGCGCCGACCAGCGCGTGGTGCTGCCCGGCGCCGCATTGCTCGGCGCGCTGCTGACGCTCGCCGCCGATCTCGCCGCGCGCACCGCCGCCGCGCCCGCCGAGATTCCGCTCGGCGTGCTCACCGCGCTGCTCGGCGCGCCGTTCTTTCTCGCGCTGCTGTGGAAAAGCCGCGGCGCGCTCGGCGGCTGATCCTTCATTCGCTCATCATGCTGACCGCCCAACATCTCGACGTCGCCCGCCGGCACCGCATCGTTCTGCACAACCTGTCGCTGTCGATCGAACCCGGCCGCGTGACCGCGCTGCTCGGCCGCAACGGCGCAGGCAAGAGCACGCTGCTGAAGACCTTGGCGGGCGAACTGACCGGCAGCGTCGCGCCGCACGGCGTGCGCGTGACCGGCGACATCACGCTGAACGGCGAACCGCTCGCGCGCATCGACGCGCCGCGGCTCGCGTGCCTGCGCGCCGTGCTGCCGCAGGCCGCGCAACCGGCGTTTCCGTTCAGCGTCGACGAAATCGTGCTGCTCGGCCGCTATCCGCATGCACGACGCAGCGGCGCGCGGCACGTGATCGCACATCGCGATCGCGACATTGCGTGGCAGGCGCTCGAACGCGCGGGCGCCGAGACGCTCGTCGGCCGCGACGTCACGACGCTGTCCGGCGGCGAGCTCGCACGCGTGCAGTTCGCGCGCGTGCTCGCGCAGCTGTGGCCGGACGACGACGCATCGGAAAACGGCCCGCGCTACCTGCTGCTCGACGAACCGACCGCCGCGCTCGATCTCGCGCATCAGCACCGCCTGCTCGACACCGTGCGCATCGTTGCGCGCGAATGGCGGCTCGGCGTGCTCGCGATCGTCCACGATCCGAACCTCGCCGCGCGGCACGCGGATACGATCGCGATGCTCGCGGACGGCACGATCGTCGCGCAGGGCGCGCCGCGCGACGTGATGACGCCCGCGCATATCGCGCAGTGCTACGGATTCGCGGTGAAGATGGTGGAAACGGGTGACGGGTCGCCACCGGTCATGGTGCCGGCGTAGCGCACGCGTGTCGTCGCATCCGTGCGGCAGCCTCACTCAATGCTCGACGTCCGCGACGCCGAACGTCCGCATTTTCCATCCGAGCCGCACCGCGAGCATGCGCGTCGTGAAGCCCGCCGCCAGCGCGACCATCGACGCCAACCCGGCATCGATGCCGAGATGCTGGCTCCCGACGTACAGCGTGCCCGTGAAGAATGCGACGCTCGCATACAGTTCCTCGCGCAGGATCAGCGGCATCTCGTTGCACAGCAGGTCGCGCAGCATCCCGCCGCACACGCCGGTGATCGCACCGGCCAGCACGACGATGATCGGCGCGCTGCCCGTCGCCGCGCCGATATCGCAGCCGATGATCGTGAACGCCGCGAGACCGATCGCGTCGACGGTGACGAACAGCGTCTTCATCCGCGCGACGTGCCGCGCGGCCCACGACGCGACGGTCGCCGCGACGAGCGTGATCACCAGATATTCGGGATGCGCGATCCAGCCGAGCGGATAGTGGCCGAGCAGCACGTCGCGCACCGTGCCGCCACCGAGCGCCGTCACCGCGCCGACGAGCGCGAGCCCGAAGCGGTCCATCCCGCGCCGCATGCCCATCAGCGCGCCCGACATCGCCTCCGCGACGATCGCGATCAGATAAAGCGTATGCATCGCGCGCCTCAGTCTTCGGTACGGAAGAGGTCGAGCACGCGTTCGCGCTCGGCCGCATCGACGGCCGCGGGCATCGGCTCGTCGGGCCTGCCCTTTTCGCCCGAAGCATCCGGCGCCTCGGCCGCCGGCGCGCCGCCGCACGCGAAGCGGCTGCGGATGTACGACGGCACGTCGGCCGTGCACGTGCCGCGCGTGTATTCGGCGTACACGAAATCGCCGTCGACGAGCGCGACGTCCTGGGGCGGCGTCGCAGCGACCTGCGTGCGTCCGTCGACGGCCGTCTTCATGTAGTCGAGCCAGACCGGCAGCGCGAGCGTCGCGCCGGTCGCGCGCCCCATCGGGCGCGGCGTGTCGTAGCCGAGCCACGCGACCGCGACGATGCCCGACGAGTAGCCGGCGAACCAGACATCCTTCGATCCGTTCGACGTGCCCGTCTTGCCGGCTGCGTCGTCGCGGCGCAAGGCGAGCGCGCCACGCGCGGTGCCGGCCTTCACGACGTCGCGCAGCATGCTGTCCATCACGAACGCGTTGCGCGCCGACACGACGCGCGCGCCTTCAGGCGTCGTCGCCTCGTACATCGCGCCGCCGTGACGCTGCTTCACCGACAGGATCAGGCGCGGCTCCATCCGCGTCCCGCCGTTCGCGAACACGCTGTACGCGCTCGCGAGTTCGAGCGGCGTCACCGCGCCCGCGCCGAGCGCGAGCGGCAGCGACGCCGGATTGCGCTGCGCGTCGAAGCCAAAATGCACCGCGTGCTGCTGCACGTAGCGCGCGTCGGTGGCCTGCATCAGGCTGACCGCGACCAGGTTCTTCGAGCGCACGAGCCCGCGCCGCACCGGAATGAAGCCCTCGTAGCGGTTGCCGAAATTGCGTGGGCGCCACGGCCGCGCGCCGGTTTCCTCATGGGTCAGCGTGCGCTGCGTGTCGTCGACCAGCACGCCCGGAAAGTAGCCCTTCTCCAGCGCCGCCGAATAGACGAACGGCTTGAAGCTCGAACCCGGCTGGCGATACGCCTGCAATGCGTGGTCGAACACGTTGCGGTTGAAATCCGCGCCGCCGACGAGCGCGAGCATGTCGCCCGTCGCCGCATCCAGCGACACGAGCGCGCCTTCGAGCCCGCTGCGCGCATCGCGCCTCGCGCGCGGCTGCCGGTTCAGCGTGCGCTGGAGCGCGGCTTCGGCCGCGCGCTGGTCGCGCATCGAGATCGTCGTGGTCACGTCGAGGCCGAGCGTATAGGCGTCGTCGTGAAAGCGCTCCACCATCATCCGGCGCGCGCGCTCCGCGACGTACGGCGCCGCGATGATGCCGGGCGGCGGCGTGGTCGCCAGCGCGATCGGCGCGTCGACCGCCGCACGATAGGTCGCCTCGTCGAGCTCGCCGAGCGCATGCATGCGGCCGAGCACGTAGTTGCGCCGCGCGGTCGCGCGCGCCGGATTGACGACCGGATTGAACGCGGACGGCGCCTTCGGCAATCCGGCGAGCACGGCCGCTTCGCCCGCGCTCAGCGCGTCGAGCGGCTTGCCGAAATACACGTTCGCGGCCGCCGCGAAACCATACGCGCGCTCGCCGAGATAGATCTGGTTCATGTAAAGCTCGAGCAGCTTGTCCTTGCTGTACTCGCGCTCGAGCTTGATGGCCATCAGGATCTCGGCGAGCTTGCGGCTCAGCACCTTGTCGCGCGTCAGGTAGAAGTTGCGCGCAACCTGCATCGTGATCGTGCTGCCGCCCTGCCCCGGCTGTCCCGTCACGACGTTCGCGAACGTCGCGCGCGCGAGGCCGCCGATATCGACCGCGCCGTGCTGGTAGAACTTCGCGTCCTCGGCCGCGAGCAGCGCGTGCCGCATGAGCGGCGGAATGCGTTCGAGCGGCACGAATTCGCGGCGCTCGACGCCGTACTCGGCCAGCAGTTCGCCGTCGCGCGAGAAAATCCGCAGCGGCAGCGCGGGCCGGTAGACGGCCAGGTGCTCGACGGATGGCAACTGCGTCCAGATGCGATCGATCGTCCATGCGCCGATGCCCGCGCACGCGAGCGTCAGGCCGAACAGCGCGCCGGCGAAGATGCGCCATGCGCGGCGGCGCGGCGATGCGGGAGGCGGGGCCGGTGGCGTTGGAGGGTTGGCGGTGTGGTCGGTCATGCAGGCTCCTTCTTCAATGCGGCGAACGCGGGCGCGCAACAGGCGCCCGCCGATCACGGAAGGCGCGCATTGTCGAAGGGATACCGGGATACCGGAACATTCTTTAGCCTAAGTTTGGCTGGCTAAATTTTATTTAGGAATGGTTGCGCGGCAGCCGTGCCGGGTGGCCCGCGCGGCGCACGAGCCGGTTCGCCTGTACCATCGTCTGCATGTTCGACACGTACCTGCGCCTGTGGGACCTCGTTCCCGACGGCGGCCCGATCCTGACCGCGAGCGGCGGCGTGCTGCCCGTCGTCTGGCACGCGCGCCCCGCGATGCTCAAGGTCGCGACCTGCGACGAAGAGCGCCGCGGCAATGCGCTGATGACCTGGTGGAACGGGGATGGCGCCGCGCGCGTGTGGCTGCACGACAGCGACGCGGTGCTGCTCGAACGCGCGCAGCCGGCGCCGACGCTCGTCGGCCTGTCCGCCGCGGGCCACGACGACGATGCGATCCGGATCGCATGCCGCGCGGTCGCGCGGCTGCACGCGCATCGCGCACCGGCAGCGCCCGAGGTCGTGCCGCTGACCGACTGGTTCCACGCGCTGCTGTCGCATGACACCGGCGATGACACGCTGCGGCGTTCGGCCACGGCGGCGCGCCGGCTGCTGGCCGCGCCGCCCGTCGACGACGTCGTCGTGCTGCACGGCGACATCCATCACGGCAACGTGCTGCACTTCGGCGATCGCGGCTGGCTGGCGATCGACCCGAAGGGTTTGCGCGGCGACCGCGCGTTCGATTACGCGAACCTGTTCTGCAATCCCGCACACGACATCGCCGTCGATCCCGCCCGCTTCGCGCGGCGCGTCGCGCTCGTCGCCGAGGCTGCGCAACTCGACCGCCGCCGGTTGCTGCAGTGGATTCTTGCGTGGGCCGGTTTGTCGGCGGTCTGGCTGATCGAGGACGGGCTGTCACCCGATACGCGGCTGCAGGTCGCGCGGCTGGCCGCCTCGGCGCTCGACGCGTAGCGTGCGACGACGGTCCGGCCGCCGCGTCCACTGCATCGCACGGCGGCATCAATAAAAAAACCCGCCGGCATGCACCAGCGGGTTTTCGTGTCCGACGTGCGCGACGCTTAGCGCGCCGGGTTCAGCGTCAGATTCATGTGACGGTTCACGTCCTTGTACAGCAGGTAGCGGAAGCGGCCAGGGCCGCCCGAATAGCATGCCTGCGGGCAGAACGCGCGCAGCCACATGAAATCGCCCGCTTCCACCTCGACCCAGTCCTGATTCAGGCGATAGACGGCCTTGCCTTCCAGCACGTACAGGCCGTGCTCCATCACGTGCGTCTCCGCGAACGGAATCACGCCGCCCGGCTCGAACGTCACGATGTTCACGTGCATGTCGTGACGCATGTCGCTCATGTCGACGAAGCGCGTCGTCACCCATGCGCCGTTGGTGCCCGGCATCGGGATCGGCTCGACATCCTGCTCGTTGGTCACGAACGCTTCCGGCAGCGCAATGCCGTCGACGACCTGATAGTGCTTGCGGATCCAGTGGAAGCGCACGGCGGCATCGCTGACGTTGTGCAGCGTCCAGTCGGCGCCCGGCGGGATGAACGCGTAGCCGCCCGGCTTCAGCGTGTGCTGCTTGCCCTGCAGCGTCAGTTCGGCCTCGCCTTCGACGACGAACAGCACAGCTTCGGCGTTCTTGTCCTGCTCGGGCTTGTCGCTGCCGCCGCCCGGATTCACTTCGACGATGTACTGCGAGAAGGTTTCGGCGAAACCCGACAGCGGACGCGCGATCACCCACAGGCGCGTGTTGGTCCAGAACGGCAGCCAGCTCGTGACGATGTCGCGCATCACTCCCTTCGGAATGACCGCATACGCCTCGGTGAACATCGCGCGATCGGTCAGCAGATCGGTCTGCGGCGGGTGGCCGCCATGCGGCGCGTAATACGTTGTCTTAGACATAAAGCATCCAGGCAATGGGTTGGTCCGGCCCCGGGTCGCAACGGCAGGCGCGGCACGCGCGTGGGGCACGCATGCGACGGCGGGACATCGTTGCCGGGGTGGCTTGAAAGCGCGGGCGCCTTCGTTCGGTCGGCCAGGCTTCGCGACGGGCCCGCCCGGTTCAGCGGGCGGGGCGCCCCATGCTTGCGGGTCCGGCGGCCGGGCCGCGGACACTCGGGGTCATGCGGCGGGGCACGGGGGACGGCACGGTTCGATTCCGTACGCGGGCAGCGTTGACGATAGCGAAGTCGATCCGGATCGACCAATTAAATGTTGCGATGACATCCATTCGATTTCCCACTACCCGCCGTTGCGCGCGATGGCCCGACAACGCGTGCCGTGGACGCGTCGGCGCCTCAGGGAAATCCTGATGACCGGACGGCAACCCGTCGATCGGCGATGGCGAAATGGGGATGGCCGACCCTGCGCGGTTGCATGTCGATGCAACTGGCGATGTCGTCTACAAGCGGGAAAGGTGAAGCGGGAGAGAGCGTGCCAACCCGTCGAGCGGGGCCGGGTATGAACTGCCGAAGGGGATGAAGATCGCCGGCCTTGCCGGCGATGGCGGCCCGGCTGAGGCCGCCGGGCCGGCTGTCGGATCGGGCGCCGACGCGTCGGGCGCGTCGGTGCGCAGGCCGCGCACCGTGCCGCGCCCGGGGCGATCAGTCCCAGTCGCGGTGGTGGCGATGCTTGCGGTGACGATGGCCGCGATCGCCATAATCGCCGCCGCGGTCATACGAGTTGCGCGACAGGTTGCCGCCGAGCGCCGCGCCGGCGCCGCCGCCGACGGCCGCGCCCAGCAGGCCGCCCGTGCGGCCGCCCATCGCGTTGCCGGCCGCGGTACCCGCGCCGCCGCCGAGTGCGCCGCCGATGATCGCGCCGGTGCGCTCGCGACGGTTCGACGTCACGGCACCACCTGCGCCGCCGCCGATCGCGCCACCGATCACGGAGCCGGTGCTGCCGCCGACCGCGCCGCCGACCGCTGCGCCGGCAACCCCGCCGAGCGCGCCGCCGAGCGCGTTGTTCATGTCACCGGCCAATGCCGGCACTGCGGTCGCGCCGGTCAGCACGGCGACGACGAGAGCGGGGGCGATTTTCTTCCACATTCCCGTATTCTTCCTTGTTCGCAATCTGGTTATCGAAGGTCCGCTCGATACGACGATCTGAATCGATCGACGTCGATGCCGGCATTGTGCCGAATCCCGGACCAATTCATTTCAATGAGCTTGCGGCGAAGAATAGCACCGGTCGAGCCTGCTTGCCGTCGACATTCTGGTAACAAGTTGTTTACCGAAAGCGGACCGGAAAAGCTTGCCGAAAACCGCCGGGAACGCCCGCCGGCAGGGGCTCCGGCCATGGTCAAGCCCCGTTTTTCGGCGATGCGGAACGTGCCCGTCGCGCGGGTTCGGACACACGTGGCAACACATCGGCGGCATGCCGCGAGCCGGCGGAATCGCCCGGTCGTTCGCGTCGAAAGAGGGTCAGTACACGCCCGGAATCAGCCGCCAGGTGTGCGCGCAATACGCGTCGTATTCGGCGCCGAATTGCGTGCGCAGCAGCGCTTCCTCGGAACGGATGCGCGCGACGAGCGGAATCAACGTCAACGCGACGAGCAGCAGCCCGACGCCCGAGCGGAACGCCAACGCCCAGCCGGCCGCATTGACGAGCAGGCCGAGATAGCTCGGGTTGCGGATCTTGCTGTAGATGCCGTCCGTCACCAGCGTGTGGCCCGGCTGGATCGCAACGAGCCCGCTGAAGCGCTTGCCGAGCACGAACACGGGCCAGAGGCGCAGCACGCCGCCCGCGACGTAGAGCGCGACGCCGATCCAGCGCACCGTGTCGCCGCCGAAGGTCCACACGTCGAGCCGGTCGGTCAGCGCCGGCAAATACGCGAGCAGGAACCCGCTCGCGCCGAAGGCCGCGAGCACCCAGCGATTGTCGCGGTTCTCGCGTTCGCCGGCGCTCAGGTTGCCTTCGGTAAACATCGCGACGACGGCAAGCGCGAGCGTCGCGACGGCAATGGCGATCAGGGGCGGATGCGAGAAGAAGGCGGCGAACCCGCCGATGCCGAGCACGGCAAGCCCGAGATAGACGAGCGTGGAGACGCTCGCAACGATTGCGAACTTGCGCGTAACGGCCATGGCTTGCCTCGCCGGAGTGGGCTTTCCTGTGAAGTATAGGAACCCGGGCGGGCGATGCGCACGCGCGCCGTCATGCGGCGCGCGAGTTTTCCCTGCGAGAAGCGGCGGCGGCGCGTCGAACGACGCGCTCGATCGACGTGCGGGCTGCGCCCGCGACCGCCGCCGGGTCAGCGAATGCGGAAGTTGCCGCCGATCCCGACGCTGACGGGCGGTGCGTAATAGGCCGGCGCATAGCCGTAATAGACCGGCGCGGGCGCGTAGCCGTAAGGCGGCGCGACATAGCAGCCGGACAGGCCGCCGATCAGCGCAAACGTGATGAGAACTTTGTACATGGCTCGATTCCCGGCGAAGAGGACACGTCGCATCGCGCGAAAGCCGTGCCGTCGCAACCCGTGACGGCCGGCACGAAGAGGCGACCAGCCCTACCTGTCGCGCGATGCGGCAATGCGAATGCGCGGAGTCTAGCGCCGGAGCCGCCAGGCCGAGTTTCGCGAGCGGTTACACGTGTTACGTGGTGTGACCGCTGAAACAGGCGCGAACGGCGTCGCCGCACGCGCCCGCTGGCGCTGCCCGAATCACGAGCCGTACAGGCGTTACACGAAATGCGCGCGGATGCGCTCGGCGAGCGATTCGAGCGTGGCCGCGTCGGCGATGTCGCGCGCGTGCATCCGCAGGTCGACGCCTTCCCAGCGCGGAATCACGTGGAAATGCACGTGCGGGACCGTCTGGCCCGCCGCCGCGCCGTTGAACTGACCGATGAACACGCCGTCCGGCCCGAGCGCCGCGCGCACGGCCGCCGCGACACGCTGCGTCATGCGGATGCCGGCCGCCGCCGCGTCGCCGGACAGCTCGAAGATCTGCGCGGCCGGCTCCTTCGGGATCACGAGCACGTGACCGTCGGCCTGCGGCATGAGATCCATGATCGCGAGCGTCGCGTCGTCTTCGGCGACCTTCACGCACGGCAGTTCGCCGCGCAGGATCCGGGCGAACGGGTTGTTGTTGTCGTAGGACATGGCGTTTTCCGATTTTGCGATTGCGGTTTGACTGGGAACGATGCCGGACGATTATCGGCCGACGGCGGGTCGGATTTCAACTTGTCAGGCCGTGTCGCGATCACGGTGAACAATGCACGTCGGATCGCACGTCGTGTCGCTCGCCGGATGGAATATCCGGCCGTCGCCATTCGTTTATTCCGAGTGCGGATTCGCACGGCAAGACTGCGGATCCGCACCGGACATCCGCCAGCTGCGCAGACCGGCAGCCGGGATGACTGCTCGCGATCACCAACCGGAGTCATGCCATGGACCCTCTCCCCTCCTGTCGTTCGCCCGCCCTCGCCATTCACCCGCCGCTCCTCGCCCACGCCTGTCGCACGATGACGCGCACGCTATATCGCGCGGCTTGCGGCGCCGGGCTCGTCGCGTTGTCGTCGGCATTTGCGTGGGCCGGCGGCAACGACGTCATCCTGCCGGTCTCGTCGGTCACCGCGTCGACCGTGCCCGCCAACGGCGACGTCAATCCGTACGGCATCGCCTTCGTGCCGCGCGGCGTGCCGAGCTGGAGCACGCTCAAACCGGGCGACGTCGTCGTGTCCAACTTCAACGCGGCGTCGAACGCGCAAGGCACCGGCACGACGGTCGTGAAGCTGTCGCCCGGGAAGACGCCGACCACGTTCTTCCAGGGCAGCAATCTCGGCCTGACGACCGCGCTCGCGGTGCTGCGCAGCGGCTTCGTGCTGGTCGGCAACCTTCCCGCGCCGGACGGCAAGACCGTCGTGCCCCCGGGTTCGCTGCTCGTCATCGGTCCGCAAGGCAATCTCGTCACGCAACTGTCCAGCAGCACGCTGCTCGACGGGCCGTGGGACATGACCGTGATCGACCGCGGCCAGCGCGTGACCGCGTTCGTGTCGAACGTGCTGAACGGGACGGTCGCGCGGATCGAACTGGCGATCGACAACAACGGCGTCAGGATGCTGCCGAGTTCGCGGATCATCGCGTCGGGCTACGTGAACCGGACCGATCCCAACGCGCTGGTCGTCGGCCCGACCGGCCTCGCGTACGACCCGAACATCGACGTGCTGTATGTCGCCTCCACCGGCGACAACGCTGTGTTCGCGATCCAGAACGCCGCGTCGACGAATCGCAACGCCGGCGTCGGACGGATGATCTACTTCGACGCGGCGCACCTGCACGGCCCGCTCGCACTGGCGCTCGCGCCGAACGGCCATCTCGTGACCGCCAACGGCGACGCGGTCAACCCCGACCCGCTGCAACCGAGCGAGATCGTCGAATTCACGGTGACCGGACACTTCGTCGCGCAGATGCAGGTCGATACCGTGCCGGGAGCGGCCTTCGGCCTCGCGTTCGGGCGCGGCAGCAAGGGCCAGCCGGAATTCGCGGCCGTCGACGACAACACGAATACCGCAACGATCTGGACACTGCGTTCGGACAACGACAACGCACAATGACGCACCGCGTGGACGGGCCGAATGCGGCCCGTTCGAACCCGCGCGATCGACACATGCGATTCGCACACGCCGGGCACCATGCCGCCTGATCGACGCCGCCCGGCGTCGCCACCCCCGCGATTGCCACCGCTCGCCCGAACCTGCGACACTGCCGGATCGTTGCCGGCCGGCACGCCACCGAGGACGCTCGCGCATGACGATCCCCTTCAAATCGCTGATCCTGCGCGGCATCGCCGTCGCGCTCGTCGCCGCGGCCGGCTACACCGGCTACATGCTGTCGCGGCTGGCCCCGATCGCGACGGGTTATGCCGCGAAGGCGCTGTGTTCCGGCGTGTTCGTGTCGGGCCGTCCGGCCGCGTCGGTGATCGACGTCGACATCATGGCCGGCGTGCACCCGCTGCTGAAACTGGTGCGCCCGTCGATCGATCCGGAGCATCATCGCGCCGTCGCGACCTTCGCCGGGTTCGCGCAACGCGAGGCGGACTTCCGGCCCGGGCTCGGCTGCACGCTCGCGCTCGGGCCGTCGCCCGGCGTGCTGCCGGCCGCGCTGCCGCCCGTCCCCGATCCGCCGCCCGTGCAGGCGGCGGCGCCGGCCGCACCGCCCGCCGGCATCGACGCTCGCAAGCTGCAGACCGCGCTCGACCGCGCGTTCGACGAACCCGATCCGGCGCGGCCGCGGCGCACCCGCGCGGTCGTCGTGATGTGGCGCGGCCAGATCATCGCCGAACGCTATGCGCCCGGCTTCACCGCCGACACGCCGCTACCCGGCTGGTCGATGACGAAGACCGTGACGGCCGCGCTGGCCGGCATGCTCGTCGCGCAGCACAAGCTGTCGCCGGACGCGTCGGCGCTGCTGCCCGAATGGCGCGACGTCGGCGACCCGCGCGCGGCGATCACGTTCGACGAGCTGCTGCGGATGACGAGCGGCCTGCAATTCAACGAGGACTACGACGACCCGCTGTCCGACGTCGCCGTGATGCTGTTCACGCAGCCGGACACCGCGCGCTTCGCGTCGGCCAAGCCGCTCGCCGCGCAGCCCGGCACGCAGTGGTACTACTCGAGCGGCACGAGCACGATCGTCGCGCGCGTGATGCGCGAGGCGATGGGCGGCACCGAGAGCGACTACCTCGCTTTTCCGCGCCGCGCGCTGTTCGCGCCGCTCGGGATGCGCAGCGCGGTGTTCGAGCCGGATGCGGCCGGCACGCTCGGCAGCGCGTCGTTCATGTATGCGAGCGCGCGCGACTGGGCGC
This sequence comes from Burkholderia sp. BCC1638, assembly GCF_902833195.1. Taxonomy (NCBI): domain Bacteria; kingdom Pseudomonadati; phylum Pseudomonadota; class Betaproteobacteria; order Burkholderiales; family Burkholderiaceae; genus Burkholderia; species Burkholderia sp. BCC1638. The sequence goes on along the minus strand of NZ_CADFEC010000003.1, from coordinate 251,441 downwards.
GCTTCGGGCAGCTTCTGCTGCAGGACGGGGTGTGGGACGGGCAGCGGCGGCTGCCGGAAGGCTGGGTGCGCTACCTGACGCGCGCGACGCCGCTGTCGACGCGCGGGGAATTCGGCGCGCATCTGTGGATCAAGGTGCCGGAGCCGTTCAACGATCGCGATCCGCACGCGCGCCCGCTGCCCGCCGATGCGTTTCATGCGGTCGGCCATGAAGGCCAGTTCGTGAGCGTAGTGCCGAGCCGCGAGCTGGTGGTCGTGCGGCTCGGATTGTCGCGGCCGGAATCCGCGTGGAATCACGAGGCGTTTCTCGCGCGCGTGCTGGAGGCCGTACCGGCGTCCGGCACGTGACGTGCCGCGGGAAGGCAGCGATGCGGCGGCGGTCAAGCCACCGCATCGCGCGCGACATGCAATGCGTTACGGGTTCGCGCTGCCCGCATACTGCTTGAAGCCCTCGCGCGTCGCCAGACGCTCGATGTAACGCTTCACCGCCGGGAAATCCGGGTGCTCGAACGGCGTGCCGAACCAGCGGTTCACCGACAGGCCGATCGGAATGTCGGCGAGCGTGAAATGGTCGCCGGCCACGAATGCGCCGGTCGCTTCGAGCTGCGCGTTCAGGATCTGCATGTGCTTCGTCCAGCCCGCGATCGACTGCGCGATCGCCGCCGGGTCCTGGTGATCGGGCGACTTGCGTACGAGGCCGAGGAACGCGCCGACCCACGAACGATTCAGGTCCGTGCCCTGCCAGTCGATCCACTGGTCGACCCGCGCGCGCGCCCGCGGCTCGGCCGGATAGAGCGCGTCGCCGCCATAGCGGTTCGCGAGATAGCGGATGATCGTGTTCGACTCCCACAGCACGAAGTCGTCGTCCTTGATCACCGGCACGAGACCGTTCGGATTCAGCGCAAGGTAGGTCGGATCGTTGGTCGTGCGAAAGCCCGCGCCCCAGTCTTCCTGTTCGAACGGCAGGTTGAGTTCGGTGCACAGCCACAGCACCTTGCGGACGTTGATGGACGGGATCTTGCCGAGGATGTGCAGCATGCAGGCTCCTTGTGAGGTCGAATGCGAAGCGTTCGGAACGCGCGAAACGGCCCGAACGCGCTCCCGTCGAGTTTATACACGACCACCCGGCAAACGACATGCCGTGCGCGGAAAATCCGCGTGCGGCCGATTCGTCAGGTCACGCAGCGCATGCTCGGCCGTCGGGAACCGAAACACGAATCCGTCCTGATGCAGCCGCGCCGACATCACCCGCTGCCCGTCCAGCAGCAGCTCGGCCATCTCTCCCATCGCGATGCGCAGCGGCGCGGCCGGCACGTGCAGCCACGCCGGGCGGTGCAGCACCTTCGACACGACCTGCACGAACTCGCGCTGGGTCAACGGCGCGGGTGCGACCGCGTTGTAGACGCCGCGCATGCCCGAATTCCCCATCGCGCGCGCGATGATTCGCAGCACGTCGTCCCGGTGGATCCAGCTCATCACCTGCGTGCCGTCGCCGAATCGCCCGCCCACCCCGAAGTAATGCGGCAGCAGCATCGGGCGCAACGCGCCACCGGGGCCGAACACGAGGCCCAGCCGCAGCACCACCGAGCGAACGCCGTGATGCTCGAGCGCCTGCGCGGACTGCTCCCACTGCCGGCACAGCTCGGACATGAAGCCGGTGCCGGCGCTGCTGCTCTCGTCGAGCGGCTCGTCGGAAGGACGCACGCCGTAGTAGCCGATCGCCGACGCCTGGATCCACGTGCGCGGCTTGACCTCGGCGGTCTCGACCCAGCGCATCAGCGATTCCGTGACACCAACCCGGCTGGCGAGCAGCAATGCCTGCCGGCGTTTGCTCCAGCGCGCGCCGAGCACCGGCGCCCCCGCGAGATTGATGATCGTGTCGAAACGCTCATGCGGCTGCAACTGCTCGACGGACGTCACGCTGCGCACACGGCCGTGGAACTGGTAGGCCGCGCGCAGCGGATCACGTGCCAGCAACGTGACCGTATGCCCTGCATCGAGCAGCCCGTTCACGAGGGTTTCGCCGATGAAGCCGGTCCCGCCGGTGACGAGCACGTTCCCCGGCGGGTGCCCCGCGAACGGATTGGCGGCCGGCGCGCGTCGCGCGATCCGGCAGGCCGCGATCCCGTCGCGGATTCCCGATACCGTCACGCCGACGGCAAACAAGCTCAGCAACCCGCCGCGCCAGCCGAGATCGAGCGCCTGCAGCGCGGTCGGTTCGTGCGCCCAGGCGGCCAGCTGTATCGCGACCATCCCGAACAGCGCACCGCCGTTGACGGCCAGCAGCGTGTGCAGCACGCGCTCGGTCGCCGGCAGCTTGCGGCTCCGATCCTCGACGACGAAATCCCACAACGTCAGCACCACCTCGACCACCACCACCGCCGCGATGGCCGCGACCCAGGCACCGTGAAAGGCCACGTTCGCGATCGACGCGAACACAAGACCGTAAAGTACGGAGCGCACCGCGTGAATCGCCAGCTCGAGCCGCGCGCGCGGGCGGTGCGGCAGATCCTGAGTGAGCTCGTGGTGATAGAGCGTATCGAATGCGCCCATCGCGCCCTGCACGATCAACAGGATGAGCGCCCAATCGAAAGCGGGCAAGGTGTTCATACGCTATCCCTCCTCCAGAGCCAGACGAGTGGCGGCACCATCGCGACGAGTGCCGCCGCGTCGATCGCGACGTGGCCCCATACATGTGCCTGCAATGAAAACAGCATGTCCTGCGGCGCCCAGATCAACAGGCCGGCCAGCAACCACCCCCACACTTCCCGCCGGCGCAGCCGGTTGCCGAGGTGGACGAGCGCCAGCATCCAGACCGACGCGCATTGCACCGTCGCACCGATCAGCGCCATCCACCAGATCTGCTGCGCTCGCGCCGGTTCGGGCGCCATTCCCGCCCAGAAATGCCGCTCGATGACGCTGTGATACGCGTCGAACCACGGCGTGCCGGCTACCCACGGAACGGCAATGCCGACGAGCAGATGTGCGATCGCCGCGCCGTACATCCAGGCCAACACGATGTGGCGCACGTCATCACGTGCGGGACGATCCGCTGCGGATTCGGCGGCTCGGTCGATACCGCACGCCACCCCATCGCACGGTGCTTCGGCGCGATAGCCGAGCCAGCGCGAGACGGCAAGCCGGTTGCGCGCGATGCGGCGATACAGCAGCGACAGCGCACTGCGCACGACCGGCACGCGAAGCAGCCGGACGAGCCGGCTTCGCCCGGTCAGCGCATGGGCGGCCAGGATGCCGTCCACACCGGTCAGCATGCGTCCGTCCGGCAGGCGCACGTGCAGCTCCCGATTCAGCGCGGGCAGGTCGACGCCCAGCGGAGCGGGATCGAAGCCCGGCCCGGCGATATCGACGAAAGCCAGCTGTTGTCGCGCGTCGCGGGCCCGAAGACGCTGTATCGCCGCGACACATAACGGACATCGCCCGTCGAAGTACAGCACCAGTTCACTTGAGCCCATGATTCGCACTCCTTTTGTTTTCGCGTGCATCATGAATCGATCGACTGCTTTCCCGTACGCCATGCCGCCGCTCCCGTGCGCCGGCGGCGCGCTTACATCGGCTTGACCACCATCAGGAAATACACGCTCAACATCGCGAAGAACGCCGGATAGCCGAGCAACTCCCAGCGCTTCGCGTAACGCCAGTAGCGTGCCGGCAGATCGGCATCGCCATTCGCATGCGCGAGCTTCGCCATCGCGGCCAGCTCGATCTGCAGCCACACGACCGGCAGCCAGCACGCGCCCGCGACCGCATACAGCACGATCGACGCCATGAGCCACGGCGTCGTCAACGGCCAGCCGGCCGTGTGCGCGAGCCACAGCCCGGACGCGGGCTGGAACAGTACGGCCGGCGTCGTGAACCACCAGTCGGCGCGCACCACGAGGCGCGACACGGCGGCGATCGCCGGCACCGAGCGCGTGCGGTTCGCGAAGAACAGGTAGAACGCGGTGCCGAAACCCGTGCCGACCATCAGCACCGAGGACAGGATATGCAGCGTCTTGATCACGAGATAGATGTTCATGCGTGTTCTTCTGAAAAAAGGATCAACAGGATCGCGAGAATCGGCACGTTCTTCAGCACGGGGCCGAACGGCTCGGCGAGCAGCCCGGGCATCGTGATCGCGATGACGGCCGAATACGCGACGATCAGCGCGCCTTGCGCGGCCCACAGACGGCGGGACGGCGCGGCGACGGTCGCCACGCCGAACGCGAAGTCCAGCGCGCATGCGCCGTAGAGCGCGATCAGCGCGGGCAGTCCGCTCAGGTGGACGCGGGCGAGCATCGCGAGGCTGTCGTGCCGCGGATGGATGAACGCGCTGACGATGGCCGTCCAGATCCAGACGATCGCGAGCGCGCCGAGCAGCAGCGGCCGCCGCCACATCGCGAGCGCATCGCAGCGCAGCGCGGCCGCGCTCGCGTTCGCGCCGATGAAATCCCGCAGGCCGCGCGGCGGCCGGCCAAGCACGGCCGCGAGCGCGGCGGGATCGCCGGTGTTGCCGCCGCGCAGCATCGTCCACGTATCGCGGGTCAGCATCGCGCCCGGCATCGTGCCGAGCAGCGCGGCCGCCGCGCCGACCAGCGGGCCCGGCAGCGTCACGCGCGCCGCCGGCGGGAAGCCCAGCGCGGCGCGATAGACGCTCAGCATCTCGCGATACTCGACTTCGTCGCCACCGACCGCGTCGATGACCGGTCCGCCGGCCGCCGGCGCATCGACGAGCCGCGCGACGAGTTCGGCGAGATCGTCGATGTGCACGGGGCGCAGCGGCTGATGGCCGCCCGCAGGTAACACGTGCACGGGCAGGCTCGCGAGCATCCGGAAGAACCGGGCGGACGTGCCGGCGGTGCCGTAGACGAGCGCCGGACGCACGATCCGGTAATCGAGCGGCAGCGTCTGCAGGAAGGTGTCGGCCGCGTACTTGCTGGCGAAATACGGCGTGTCGCCGCGCTCGACGCCCAGCGCCGAGATCTGGATCACGCGTCGCACGCGGGCACGGCAGCATGCGGTGAAGAGCGCGCAGGGCGCCGCGCGATGCACGGTGTCGAACGTCTCGTCACGCCGGTCGGCGAGGATCCCGACTGCATTGATCACCACGTCGACGCCATCCAGCCGGGCGAGCCACGCGTCGGCATCGACGTCCTTCGCGAAGTCGATCGCGACGTCGTGCGGGCCGACCGCATGCCGCACGCCGCGCAGCACGCGATGGCCGCCGGCCTCGAGCCGCGCGCCCAGCGCCCGCCCGATGAAGCCGTTCGCGCCGCAGACGAGGATGTTCATGTCGCGCTCCGCGATACGCAATGCCGGCGGATCGACAGCACGATTTTGTTCATTTTTTCATCCTCTATATACAGTTATTTCTGTAATGACAGAAATAAAGATTCCAAAAAAAGCGGGCTGCGTGCCCGCATGTCCGGTGCCGCCTACTTCGACGACTTGCGCCTGACCGTCTGGCTGATCTTCGCGCCGATCCCCAGCGCCTTCATCAGCGTGTCGGGCTTGAGCCGCAGCATCTCGTCCGACCAGGTCGTGAGCGTCTCGACGAACTGCAGCGTGTCGCGAATGCGCTGTTCGGTTTCGCGGCTCTCGTTGGCGATCTCGGGGCTCGTCAGGCAATCGCGCAGCACCGTGAGCGTCGGTTCGATCTCGCGCTGCCGCCGCCCTTCGACGATCAGCTTGAACAGTTCCCAGATGTCGGTCGACGTCTCGAAGTGGTCGCGGCGATCGCCCAGCACGTGCACGACCTTCGCGAGCCGCCACGCCTGCAGCTCCTTCAGGCTCGTGCTGACGTTGGAGCGCGCGACGTTGAGCGTCTCGGCGATCTCGTCGGCCGCGACCGGCCTTCCGGCCAGGTACAGCAGCGCATGAATCTGCGAGACGGTGCGGTTGACGCCCCACCGCGAGCCCATTTCGCCCCAGTGGAGAATGAATCGTTCGGCAATCGGTGTGAGTTCCATGTCCGGAAATTTAGTTTTTTCAGTTATTTCTGTCAATAGAGAAATAACTGGCTGCGACGTCAATCGCCGCCCTCGATGATCCGACCCCGGGCAACCGCGAATGACGCCGCCGCCCGCCTTTCCCGCCCTGACCGCCCGCTTCCATTACAATGCGCGGGATTTTTCCGATTTCAGGCCGTCCGCGCCTTTCTGACTAGAGGTTTTCATGATCATCAAACCGCGCGTGCGTGGCTTCATCTGCGTGACGACACATCCGGTCGGCTGCGAAGCCAACGTCAAGGAACAGATCGACTACGTGACTTCGCACGGCCCGATCGCCAACGGCCCGAAGAAGGTGCTCGTGATCGGCGCGTCGACGGGCTATGGCCTCGCCGCCCGGATCTCGGCCGCGTTCGGCTCGGGCGCGGACACGCTGGGCGTGTTCTTCGAGCGCGCCGGCAGCGAAACGAAGCCGGGCACCGCCGGCTGGTACAACAGCGCCGCGTTCGAGAAATTCGCCGCGGAAAAGGGGCTCTATGCGCGCAGCATCAACGGCGACGCATTCTCCGACAAGGTCAAGCAGATCACGATCGACACCATCAAGCAGGATCTCGGCAAGGTCGATCTGGTCGTCTACAGCCTCGCGGCACCGCGCCGCACGCATCCGAAGACGGGCGAAACGATCAGCTCGACGCTGAAGCCGGTCGGCAAGTCGGTCACGTTCCGCGGCCTCGACACCGACAAGGAAGTGATCCGCGAAGTCTCGCTCGAGCCGGCGACGCAGGAAGAGATCGACGGCACCGTCGCCGTGATGGGCGGCGAGGACTGGCAGATGTGGATCGACGCGCTCGCTGAAGCCGGCGTGCTGGCCGACGGCGCGAAGACGACCGCGTTCACGTATCTCGGCGAGCAGATCACGCACGACATCTACTGGAACGGCTCGATCGGCGAAGCGAAGAAGGATCTCGACAAGAAGGTGCTGTCGATCCGCGACAAGCTCGCCGCGCACGGCGGCGATGCCCGCGTGTCGGTGCTGAAGGCCGTCGTCACGCAGGCGAGCTCGGCGATCCCGATGATGCCGCTCTACCTGTCGCTGCTGTTCAAGGTGATGAAGGAAAAGGGCACGCACGAAGGCTGCATCGAGCAGGTGTACGGGCTCCTGAAGGACAGCATGTACGGCGCGACGCCGCACATCGACGACGAAGGCCGCCTGCGCGCGGACTACAAGGAGCTGGATCCGCAAGTGCAGGCCAAGGTCGTCGCCATGTGGGACAAGGTGACGAACGAGAATCTCTACGAGATGACCGACTTCGCCGGCTACAAGACCGAGTTCCTGCGCCTGTTCGGCTTCGAGATCGCCGGCGTCGACTACGACGCGGACGTGAACCCGGACGTGAAGATCCCGGGCATCATCGACACCACGGTCTGACGACCGGGCCCGCCGCGCACGACGCGTGGCGGCGGGCTGACTCTCCAGGGGCGAAGCACGAACGGCGTCGCCCCGTCTGCACACATCCGCCGACAACGCGGTTCGCGCTCGCCCGCCGTGCGAGCGCGTCCCGCGCTATTCCACCGCCCTTGCGGCATCCCACATCGGCTGTCCGCCCAGCGCCGCATGCCACGCGCCGAAACGCGCGCGCCACGACTCGAACGGCTCCGTCAGCGGATGACGCGGATCGTCGCTGAGCGCATACGCCATCCCCTCGATCAGCCAGCGCGGCTTGGTCGCGACCGCGAGGTTGCCGAGCACTTCGGCCTGACGGTGATGAATCAGTTCGTGCGCGAGAAAGTAGGTCTGCCAGCCGCGCGGCGCGATGACCACGCCGAAATCCCCCAGCGTCAGTGCCGCGCGTTCGCCGAGACCGAACTTGTCGGCACACTCGCGCGTCGAGCAGAACACGACGCGCGGGGCCTCGCGAAACGGGCCCACGGCCGCCGCCGCGCGCGCATAACCGTCGCGATAGAGCTGCTGCGCGGCGCCGAACGTCGCGGCATCGTCCGTGCAGATGTCCGCGCTGGGGCACGACACGCCGGGAAGCAGCGCGGGCGCGACGACGCGCAGCGGCTTGACGAGCGCGTAGGCGGCAATCGGCACCGCGACCAGCAGGCCCGTGAGGGCGAAGGCGACATGGGAGCGTTTCATCGAGGCAGTGATTCCTTCCGTTGGCATGGTCGTGGCGTGTTCGAGCACGAATATATCGGAGCGGCGCCGTCGCCGGCCGGCTTTTCGTGTCCGCCCGGCGTCCTGCCCGCGGCCCCGCTCCGCCGCAAGGCGGGCCGATCGCGAGCCGGCTTGCGCACGCATCCAGCCCGGTTACGCGAGCTGCTTGTGAAAATACGTCGTCGCGCACAATGCGCCGTCGGGCATCAGCGCGAAGTTCGGCACGACGCCGACGCGCTGCCAGCCGGCCCGCTCGTACAGACGCTCGGCATCGCCGCCCGTCACCGTGTCGAGCACGAGCACGGTCTTGCCGGCATCGCGCGCGGCTTCGTCGGCAGCCGTCATCAGCCGCGCCGCGATCCCCTGCCTCCGTGCATGACGGGACACGAGCATCTTCGCGATGTCCGCGCGATGCGGCTGGTTCTCCGGCTGCGCGGTCACGACCTGGACGGTGCCGACGATCCGGCCGGCGGCGTCCTCGGCCACCAGCAGGATGCGCTCGCCGCTCGCGACGCCGTCGGCGACGCGCGTCCAGAACGCCACGGCGGTCGAGCGCTCGATCGGCAACATGAAGCTGACGGACGCGCCCCCCTCGACGCAATCGATCAGCACATCGGCCAGCGCGTCGATGCGCGCATGCGCTTCGCTCGCATCGAGGCGGCGCACGGTCACGGGTTCGGTCATACCCTCTCCGGTATGTCAGGTGGGGCACGCGTTCGGCCGGCGTGCGCCCGGATCGAATGGAATGCCGGCGTGCGGTGGATGCATGCGCAACGGCGGCCGGTGTCGGGCAACACGGCGCCCAGCCCGATCGGCGCGTGTTCCCGCCCCATCATGCTACGCGACGAAAAATCCCGCTGCATCGCCTATGCTTAGCCACATGGCTAACTTTCAACCCGGTATCAGCGACGTATTCCACGCCCTCGCCGATCCGACACGCTGCGCGATCGTCGGCGCGCTCGGCAATGGCGGGCGAACCGTTTCGGAACTGGCCGCGCCGTTCGGCATGGCGCTGCCGTCGTTCATGAAGCATCTCGCGGTGCTCGAGCGCAGCGGCCTCGTCACGACCCGGAAAACCGGCCGCTCGCGCACCTGCGAGCTGGTCGGCAGCCGGCTGGCGGAGGCCGAGCAGTGGCTCGCCGCGCAGCGCGCGCAGTGGGATGCGCGCTCCGATCGCCTCGTGGAATTCGTCGAACGCCGTCACCAGGAGGAGCAAGCGCATGTCAACCAGCCATGTCGACCCCGCCGAAACCCATGACCTCGTCATCACGCGCACGCTGCGCGCGCCGCGCCAGGCACTCTGGCGCGCATGGACCGACCCGGAATTGCTGAAGGAATGGTGGTGCCCGAAACCGTGGACCACCGAAGTGCGCGCGTTCGACCTGCGCCCGGGCGGCGCCTTCCACACGTTCATGCGCGGCCCCGACGGCGGCACGAGCGACAACCCCGGCTGCTTCCTCGAAATCGTGCCGGAAGCGCGAATCGCATTCACGTCGATGCTCACGGGCGGCTGGCGGCCGCAGGTGCCGTGGCTGGGCTTCACGGCCGTCATCACGATGGCCGACGACCCCGCCGGCTGCCGCTACGAGGCGCGCGTGATGCATCCTGATGCCGCGACGCGCGAGCGCCACGAGGCCCTCGGCTTTTTCGAGGGCTGGAACATCTGCATCACGCAGCTCGACGAATTCGCGGCCGCGTTGCGCTGAATGCGGCTGCATGCGCGGGCCATTGCATGCGGCCGCGCGCGCGCCTAGGATTCCTGAAGGAAGCATGACGACACGCCGGCATCCGGCGTGCACCGTCGTGCGCGTTCCGCGGGAGGCAACATGCTGCACATGCACACGCATTCGACCCGGGTCAGCCGGCACCTGAACGCGCCGCGCGGGCGCGTCTACCGCGCGCTGCTCGATCCGCACGCCGTCGAACAATGGAAGGTGCCCGACGGCATGACGTGCCGCGTGCACGCATACGACACGCGCGAAGGCGGCGCGCTGCGCGTGTCGCTGAGCTACGACGAACCGTCGGACGGCACCGGCAAGACCACCGCGCACACCGACACCTATCACGGCCGCTTCGTGACGCTCGTGCCGGACCAGCAGATCGTGGAAATCGACGTGTTCGAAACCGACGATCCGATGCTGCGCGGCGCGATGACGGTCACGATCACGCTGTCCGACGAAGCAGGCGGCACACGCGTCGATGCGGTGCACGACGGTGTGCCGCCCGGCGTGCCGGCCGCCGACAACGAGGCCGGCTGGCAAATGGCGCTCGCCCGGCTCGCCGCGTTGGTCGAGAAGGGCTAGCGCGAGGCAACGGACGCAGTACGCGTCAGCCGAGCCGGTACGCGCGCGTGACGGTTCCGCGGAACAGCGCGTCGCGCTCGCTCGGGCTCGCGTGCGCGGTCAGCCGCTTGAACGCGTTCCAGCCGTTCACGTACGAATACGAGCCCTTGTCGACCGGGAAATTGCTCTCGAACATGCAGCGCTCGGCGCCGAACGCCTCGATGCACGTGAGCATCCACGGCTTCCATGCGTCGGCCAGCTGTTCGGACGACGGCGGCCGCGCGCCCTTCTCGAACTCGAAGCCGTTGATCCGCATGCCGAGGCCGCCGACCTTCACGTATACGTTCGGCAGCCGCGCCAGTTCGCGCATCGACGCCGACCATTGCTTGAACACTTCCGGCCGCTTGTCCGCATAGCTCGCGATCCGCACGACGCCGCCGCAGTGATTGACGACGATCCGCGTGTCGGGGTTCGCCTTCGCCAGATCGAACAGCTCGGGCAATTGAGGAAAGAACAGCCACGCGTCGTACGACAGTCCGAGCGGCGCGAGCTGCGCGACGCCGGCGCGGTACGCGGGATCGAGCAACAGCCCGCGCGGCACCGCCGATAACGGATTGGCGAGCGACGGATCGGCATCCCAGGTGGTCAGGTGTCGAATGCCGCGAAAGCGTCCGCGACCGGCGTCGACATGCGCTTCGAGCACGTCGCGCACGCGCTCGCCGAGCCGCAGGTCGGCATGCCCGACGATGCCTTTCGCGACGGCCGGACGGCTCCGTTGCAGCGGCGCCGTCACGCCGGCGACGTAGGCCGTCTCGCCGACCGGCTTCAGTTCGGCCGGCCCCGCGTCGCGATAGCGCGTCAGCGCCTGCATGTAGACGGATGCCTGGACGTTGTGGCCGGATCGCGCATCCTGCAGATAGTCGTCGAGCATGTAGATCCAGCCCGGCCGCTCGTAGAAGTGATGGTGCGCATCGACGATCGGCAGATCCGGGTCGAGTGCGGGTTCGAGCGCGGATGCGAGCCAGTCGTTGCGCACCGCGAGATAGTTGCCTTGGGTCGTCATGCGGGAAGGTCCGTGTTGGGCCGGCGCGCGCGTATTGACGCACCCGGGCAGCGTGAGCGAGGCGGCGGCCGCACCGAGCAACCGGCGTCGTTTGATCGAAATGGTCATGTCATTCGCTCCGGTCGAATGCATACAGCGACAGCGTGAGCAGCGTCGTGATCGCCAGAACGATCGCAAGGCCGAGCATCCCGGCCGTGAAGGTGCCGAAGCTGTCCTTCAGGTAGCCGACGAGATACGGGCCCGCGAATCCGCCGAGCGCGCCGATCGAATTGATCAGCGCCAGCCCGCCGGCCGCGGCCTGGCCGGACAGGAAGCGGGAAGGCAGCGTATAGAAGATCGTGCGTCCGGCGATCGTGCCGATCAGCGCGAGCGTGATGCCGACGAGCGCGGGCCCGAGCGTCAGGAAATGGGTCGACACGCCGAGCGCCACCGCGCCGATGAACAGTCCGATCGCCAGGTTCGCGACCGGGCCGCCGCGCCGGTCCACCCGCTTCGCCCACCACAGCAACGCGATCGTCGCGAAGAAGTACGGCACCGCGGACAGCCAGCCGGTCTGCATCGTGGACATCCCGTGCGCCTTCAGCATTTGCGGCAGCCAGATGCCGATGCCGTACGAGCCCATCGTGAAGCCGAACGAGATCAGCGCGAGCACGTAGACGCGCACGTCACGCAGCGCGACGCCGAAGCGCTTCTTGCGGCCGGCGGCGGCGCCGTCGCGCTCGAACGCGCGCTGCAGCGCGGCACGCTCGTCGTCCGACAGCCAGGCGGCCGTGGCCGGGGAATCCGACAGCAGCTTCAGGACGAGAAAGCCGAGCGCGCACGCGGGCAGCCCTTCGACGATGAACATCCACTTCCAGCCCGCGAGGCCCAGCGCACCGTCGAGCTGCAGCAGCCAGGTCGAAAGCGGGCCGCCGATCAGCGACGAAAGCGGCGTCGACACGGTGAACCAGGCAAGCACGCGCGTGCGGTAACTCGCCGGAAACCACACCGCGAGGAAGAAGATCACGCCCGGAAAGAACCCGGCCTCGCCGATGCCGAGCAGCAGCCGGATCGCATAGAAACTCGTCGGCCCCGTCGCGAGCGCGGTCGCCGCCGCCATCAGCCCCCACGTGATCATGATGCGCGCGAGCCAGCGCCGCGCACCGAAGCGGTACAGCGCGAGATTGCTCGGCACTTCGAACGCGCAATAGCCCGCGAACATGATCCCCGCGCCCCAGCCGAACTGCGTCGCGGTCAGGCCGAGATCGCGGTTCATCGTCAGCGCGGCGAACCCGACGCTCGTGCGGTCCAGGTAGTTGAAGAAGTACGCGAGCGCGAGCAGCGGAATGAAGCGCCATGCGGCCTTGCGCACGGCCCGTTGCTCGATCGACGCGTCGGTTTCGCGATCGGCGGCCAGCGCCGGGGAAGCGGATGTCATGGTTGTCTCCGTGGATGCGGCACTCCGCGCCCGCGCGATCGCGGGCGGGATGCGTTGTTCGTTCGATGGGTCGCGGCGGCGCTACGCGCTCGCCACTTCGTTCGGCGAAGGCGTGTCGACCGGCACGCCCGGCGGTTGGCCGTCCGCGCCTTGCGCGTGCCGCCCGGCGACGACGCCGGCTTCGATCAGCGCTCGCGCCTCGTCCGGCGTATAGCCAAGTTCGCCGAGCAGCACGCAGGTGTCCTGACCAAGCGCGGGCGGCGCCGAGCGCAGCCGCAAGCGCTCGCCCGCGAGCGTGAGCGGCAGCAGCGCGGTATGCGTGTCGACCGGCCGGCCGGCGCTGCTCGCGTCGGCCGGCAGCGTCACGGCTTCGAGCCCGCCCGTCGCGAGCAGGTGAGGATCGTCGAACAGGTCCTGCGGCTTCGTGATCGGCGCATACGGCAGGCCGATCGACTCGAAGATCGTGCCGATCTCCTCAGCCGAATGCATGGCGAGCCGCGCACGCAGTTCGGGCAACAGCCACTCGCGCGCCTGCACGCGCAGGTTGTTGGTCGCGAGGCGCGCGTCGTCCTTCAGTGCGGCAAAACCGAACGCGTCGCAGAACAGCGCCCACTGCGTGTCGGACACCACCGCGAGAAAAATCTGTTCGCCATCCTTGACGGCAAACACGTCGTAGACGGCCCACGCGGAAATGCGGCTCGGCATCGGCGACGCGGCCTGCCCCGTCACCGCGAACTGCATCATGTGCTGCGCGACGAGAAACACGTTGTTCTCGAACAGCGCGCTCTGCACCTGCTGGCCGCGGCCGGTGCGTTCGCGCTGCGCGAGCGCGGCCATCGCGCCGATCGCGCCGAACATCCCGCCCATGATGTCGTTCACGCTCGAGCCCGCGCGCAACGGCCGGCCTTCGGGGCCCGTCATGTAGGCGAGACCGCCCATCATCTGCACCACTTCATCGAGCGCGGTGCGATGTTCGTACGGCCCCGGCAGGAAACCCTTGTGCGACACGTACACCAAGCTTGGATTCAGCGAGGACAGCGCCGGGTAACCGAGACCGAGCCGATCCATCGTGCCGCTCTTGAAGTTCTCGCTGAAGACGTCCGCCGTCGCGACGAGCCGCCGCACAATCTCCAGACCGCGCGGGTCCTTGACGTCGACCGCGAGACTCTTCTTGTTGCGGTTGAACATCCCGAAGAAGCCCGCGCCGGAACCGCGCAGCGCACGCGTGCTGTCGCCCGCGATCGGCTCGATCTTGATGACTTCCGCGCCGAGATCCGCGAGCAGCATGCCGCAGGTCGGGCCCATCACCATGTGCGTCATCTCGATCACGCGCACGCCTTCGTACGGCAGCGGCGAAGCCGGTTGGCGATCGTTCATTGCGCAACTCCCGTCACGCAGCCTTCCGGCTGGGCCGCCGCCGGCGCACGGCCGTCCGCGTATCGGAACCCCTTCGGCAGCCCCGCGTCCGGCACGTGGCCATACAGCGGCTCCCCGGGCAGCGCCGCGTGCAGGATCGCGCGCGCGGCGAGCAGCGCGTCGGCGTCGACGCCCGTGTCGACGCCCATCGACTCCAGCAGGAACACGAGATCCTCGGTGACGATGTTGCCGGTCGCGCCCGGCGCATACGGGCAGCCGCCAAGACCGCCCTGGCTCGCGTCGATCGTCGTCACGCCGGCGTCGAGCGCCGCGACGACGTTGGCGAGCCCCTGCCCGCGCGTGTTGTGGAAGTGCGCGCCGCCGGCCTTGTCGCCGACTTCGCGCTGCAAGCGCACGAACAGCCGGCGCACCTGCGCCGGATTCGCGTAGCCGCTCGTATCGGACAGACCGATCTCGTCGACCCCGCATTCGGCCATCGCGGCCGCCATCGCGATCGTCTCGTCGTCGGAGACCGCGCCGGCGATCGTGCAACCGAACGCGACCGACACGCCGGCCTCGATCTGCACCGACGGAAACCGCGCATCGCGCAGCGCGACGATCGCGCGCACCTCGTCGATCATCTGCGCCGGCGTCTTGCGGATGTTCGCCAGCGAGTGCGCCTCCGTCACCGATACCGGCAGCGTCAACTTGTGGATCCCCGCCTCGAACGCGCTTTCGGCGCCGCGCAGGTTCGGCGCGAGCGCGGCGACGTGCAGCCCGGGAATCGTCAGCGCATGCGCGACGACTTCGCCGACGTCGGCCATCTGCGGCAACAGCCGCGCGGGCACGAACGACCCGACCTCGATCTCGCGCAGACCGGCCGCGGCGAGCGCGGTGATCCAGCGCAACTTGTCGGCCGTCTGCATCACGGACTTGATGCTCTGCAGGCCGTCTCGCGGCCCGACCTCGCTGACCAGCACCTTCGAATACCCGGCAACGCTCATTCGACACCTCATAGTTCTATCTGGAAGAACATCGTTCTGTTTGACGGAACTTTAGAGGCGTGTCGAATCGGCTGTAAGCGGGGTATACCCGTGAAATCTCGATTTTTCGGAACTTGAGTTCTGTCAGGCAGAACGATATAGTCGATCGACCGTCACCCAAAGGAACCACGCGCCGTGCCCCCGACCTCGACTCCCGCAGATCACACCGACGAAATGCCCGACGCGTCGGCCGAAGCCTCCAGCGGCGTCGCCGTCCTGGATCGCGCGTTCGCGATCCTCCACGCTTTCGGGCAAACCGACGACCGGCTGTCGCTCGCGGAACTGTCGCGCCGCACCGGGCTGTACAAGAGCACGATCCTGCGCCTGCTCGCCGCGCTGGAGCACGGCGGCTTCGTGCGCAAGCTCGACGACGGCCAGTACGCGGTCGGACACGAGCCGTTGCGGCTTGCCGCGCTGTATCAGCGCTCGTTCCGGGTCGGCCCGGTCGTCGAACCGTTGCTCGAGACGCTGAGCCGCGAACTCGGCGAGACGGCATCGTTCTACGTGCGCCATGGCGACATGCGCTCGGTGCTCTATCGCGTCGAACCCACGCGCACGGTGCGCGTGTCGATCCGGGTCGGCGAGGAGTTTCCGGTTCAGCAAGGGGCGTCGGGGAAGGTGCTGCTCGCGTTCACCGAGCCGCACGATGCGCGCTGGAACGACGTGCGCGAACAGTTGTGGGCTGCGTCGTACGGCGAGCGCGACCCGGAAACCGCGTCGGCCTCCGTGCCGGTGTTCGGCGCGGCCGGCGACTGCGTCGGCGCGCTGACGGTGTCCGGTCCGATATCGCGGCTGGCCGCCGCGCCGGCGATGGCCGCGGCGCTCGCGATGTTGTTGCCGCTCGCGCAAAAGGCCACCGTCGCGCTCGGCGGCGCGGGCGCGCGCTACGATGCGCAAGCCGTGCGCGACAGTCTCGCCCGATTCGCGATACCGGACAGCCCCGCCCAGCCATAGCCGGCCGCGCGCATGCGGCGACGAGGCAGCGCAAAAGGCGGCCGCATGCGACACTGGCCGTCGACGCATGCGGCACGCCGCCTGTCGGCACCGCACATGCAACCGCCGTCCGGACACGCAAGGGAACCCCACAATGAACACCGCGCGCACCGCCACCTGGTATTTCGATTTCGTTTCGCCGTTCGCGTATCTGCAGCAGGAACGGTTCGACCAATTGCCGCCTGCCGTCGCATACGAGCCGAAACCGATCGTGCTCGGCGCGCTGCTCACGCACTGGGGCCAGAAAGCGCCGGCCGAGATCGCCGCGAAGCGCATCTTCACCTATCGCCACGCGCAATACCGCGCCAACAAGCTCGGCATCCCGTTCCGGATGCCGCCCGCGCATCCGTTCAACCCGATCCGGCCGCTGCGTCTCGCGATCGCGATGGGCAACACGCCCGATGCGATCCGGCGAATCTTCCGGCATATCTGGCGCGACGGCCAGGACGTGTCGACGCCGGACGGCTTCGCCGCGCTGTGCGAGGCGGTCGGCTTTCCGGAAGGCGTGACGGCCGTCGAGGCCCAACCGGTGAAGGACGCGTTGCGCGCGAACACCGATCAGGCGATCGCGCACGGCGTGTTCGGCGTGCCGACCTTCGAGCTCGACGGCGACCTGTTCTGGGGCGACGATGCGACCGACATGTTCGTCGACTGCGCGACGTCCCGCGCGTGGCTCGACTCGCCCGAAGTGCGCCGCATCAGCGCGCTGCCGGAAGGCATCCGGCGCGGCTGACGGCACGCACGACGACGCTTGCGTGCCGCGCCCTTCGACGCGCAGCGGCACGGCTTCGCGTCATCGCGACGAAGTCCGCGAGCAGCGCCCGGCGCAAGCGCTGTTGGCAAATGCGGAGCGGGCAGGCCCACACGGTCTGCACATCTTTTCTTTTTATTTTTTATTTTCGTTCGGTGCTGCGCGGCACGGCAGATCCGCGCGAGACGCGACGCGCATTCGATCATCCGATGCAAGATCCTCGGTGGCCCGCCGAATTGTCCAGTTCAACAGATTATTTTCGGCGATGCGCAGCGAACGCGCGCGCAACCGTCAGATGATTCGACATGACCGCGCCGCACGGTCACTTCCAATCCGGCCCCATCGGAAAATCGCGTTTTCTCAGGGGAATCCCGGTATTTTTTCCCATTTTCTTCGAAATTACCGGTGACATACTTGCCCCCCATTGCGCTCCGGTGCGAGCGCGCTTCCTGATCCCCGTCGGTCGCATGTCATGTGCTGCGTGTCCGCCGGGGTCGCAGAACATGAATAATTTCGACACCACGATCCAGGTCTTCCTCACCCACATCTCGTTCGGACCGCTGATGAACCACGCGATCCGCGTGATCGCCGGCCTCTATACGTTCAAGGGCTTCATCCTCATCCCCGTGCTGTGCTGGCTGTGGTTCCAGCCGGGACCGGAACGCGAACGGCAACGCGAACTGGTCATCGCGACCGTCGCGAGCGGGCTCGTCGCGCTCGCGTTCGGCCGGCTGCTCGCGAAAGTCCTGCCGTTCCGCGTGCGGCCGATCTACAACCCCGATCTGCATCTGCACTTCCCGTCCGAGGAACTGCGTGCGGCCACGCTGCAGGCCTGGAGTTCGTTTCCGAGCGATCACGCGATGCTGTGGATGGCGATCGCGACCGGCATCTTCATCATCGCGCGCCGCGCCGGCGTGCTCGCGCTGCTGTACGCGGTCGTGTTCATCTGCGTGCCGCGCGCGTATCTCGGCTATCACTATCCGACCGACCTGATCGCCGGTGCCGCGATCGGCATCGCGATCGCGTGGCTGCTGACGCGCGATGCGATCCGATCGCGCTTCGCGCCGCAGGTGCTGGAGGCGATCCGGCGCTTTCCCGCGCCAGCCTATACGCTCGCGTTCCTGCTGTGCTTCGAGCTGATCACGCAGTTCGACGAACTGCTGACGCTCGCGCAGTCGGTCAAGCACACGACGATGTAACGGGACGGCGCCGCGATGCATCCGCTGCTGTCGTCACGACGCCCCGGCACGCGCTGCCGGCCCTGCGCGGCGGCATCGCGCCCCGCGCGCGCCGCCGGTCAGGTCGTCGCCGCGCCGGCAACCGCGGCCGCGCTCGTCAGTCGCGATCGGGCGCGCCGAGCGGAAAGAACGCACGATACGGCCGCGCCTCGTCGACCGCACGCGCAAACGACGGCCGCGCAAGCAGCCGCTTGCGATACGCGATCACGTTCGCGAACGACGGGTCGATCCGGTGCGTCCAGTCCGCATAGAACAGGAACGGCGCCGCGCCGCAGTCGGCGAGGCTGAAGCGGTCGCCGGCCGCCCATTCGCGATCGGCCATCGTTCGATCCAGCCATGCGTACGACGTTTCGAGCATCGCGCGCGCATCGGCGACGCCCCGCGCATCGCGCTCGTGCGCCGGCCGCAGCGCATCGAACACGACCTTCTGCTGCGGCGTCGACACATAGTTGTCGAAGAAACGATCCATCGTCCGCACTTCCAGCGCCGCGCGCCGGTCCTCGGGCACCAGCCGCACGGGGCCCGGATGATAGAGATCGAGATACTCGACGATGATCGTCGCCTCGATCACGGTGCGGCCCGCGTCGACGAGCACCGGAAAGCGCTTCAGCGGCCACAGCGCGGCCAGTTCCTGCATCGGCTTCGGATCGTCGTGCGCGAGCACGCGATACGCGAACGGCGTGCCGTTCTCGTACAGCGCGGTCAGC
The DNA here is from genome assembly GCF_902833195.1 of Burkholderia sp. BCC1638. NCBI lineage: Bacteria > Pseudomonadati > Pseudomonadota > Betaproteobacteria > Burkholderiales > Burkholderiaceae > Burkholderia > Burkholderia sp. BCC1638. Next base: position 232,486 of record NZ_CADFEC010000003.1, on the reverse strand, counting down.
GCCTTCTGGCAATAGGAGGAAAAAGGATGGGCGTATAGCGTCGGCATCATCGCGAGGTCTCTCAGGGTTTCGGCGCCGCGTCATGCGGCGCCACGTGATCGGATACCTTGACGACGAACGGCGCCAGGCCGATTCGACATCGGACCGATCGATTTTTTTTGCTCCGCGCGCACCGCGCCGCTACGACCGGCCGTCCATCACGACGCGGCCTTCGCCGCGCCAGCGCAGCATCCCGCCGCCGAGGTTCGCGACGGCGTCGAAACCGGCTTTCAGCAGAATCACGGTCGCCTGCGCGGAGCGGCCGCCCGCGCGGCATACGGTCACGATCGGCCGGTCATGCGCAAGCTCGCCGGTGCGCGCGGCCAGTTCGCCGAGCGGAATCGGCGTCGCGCCGGGCAGATGGCCGAGCGGGCCGGTGAATTCGTCCGGCTCGCGCACGTCGACCACCTGTACCGCCGACAGGTGATCCTCGAGCCACTGCGGATCGATTTCCCAGAACCCCGCGAACGTATAGACGAGCGGCGCCCAGTCGGGCGCCACCTGCACGTCGGGCGCGTTCGCGGCGACGCCGCATTGCAGGTTCGCGGGCACCGCGACGTCGATCTGGCGCGGATGCGCGAGCCCGAGGTTGCGCATGTAGCCTGCAAAATCGTCCTCGCTGAGATCGCCGCCGAGGCGCGGATTGAAGCGCCGCTCCTCGCCGACGCTCGTCACCGTCAACCCGCGATAGTCGTGCGCGGGGTACAGCAGGCATGCGGCCGGCAGCGTGAAGAGCCGACCGTGGACCGCGCGATACAGCGCGCGCGGGTCGCCCTGCTGGAAATCGGTGCGGCCGGTGCCGCGAATCAGCAGGCAGTCGCCGGTGAACGCCATCGATTCGTCGTCGAGCACGAGGCTGATGCAGCCGCTCGTATGGCCCGGCGTCGCGCGCACGGTCAGGTAGCGCGTGCCGAATGCGCAGCGATCGCCGTCGTTCAGGTAGCGGTCGGCGCCCTGCGCGCCGCTCGCGGCCGAAATCGCGATCGCGCTGCCGGTGCGCTGCTTCAGCAGCCACGCACCCGTCACGTGATCGGCGTGCACGTGCGTATCGATGGTGGCGACGAGCCGCAGCCCGAGCTCGTCGAGCAGCGCCACATCGCGGCGCACCTGCTCGAACACGGGATCGATCAGCAGCGCCTCGCCCGATGCGCGGTCGGCGAGCAGGTACGTGTAGGTCGACGATTGCGGGTCGAAGAGTTGCCGGAAGATCATGGCGAAGTCGCTCCGTCGGCTGGGCGTGTCGGTTGGATGGAGGGTGCGGGTCGGACAACCCGCCCCGCGTATATCGCCGGCGCGCGGGGCGCACGTTCATACAGCGTAGTTCAAAACACGCGCGCCGCCGGCGGCGAGACGTCATGCCGCGCCCGGAGCGTCGCGCGCGCTGCCTTACACTACCGCCTGTTCTCGTCTTACGTTCACAGGAATTGCGCCGACATGTCGATGACGATCGATCCGAAGCAGGCCGCCGCGCTGCTGGCCGTCGCCGACACCGGCAGCTTCGAGCAGGCCGCCGTGCGCCTGCACGTGACCGCGTCCGCCGTCACGCAGCGCGTGCGCGCACTGGAGGCGAGCCTCGGCACGCCGCTCGTGCTGCGCACGCGGCCGTGCCGGCCGACGGTGGCCGGACAGCGCGTGCTGCAGCACCTGCGCCGCGTCGCGCTGCTGCAGGCCGACCTGCAGAGCACGCTCGCGGCCGAGCGCGAATCGCCGATCTCGGTCACGATCGCGCTGAACTCCGACAGCCTCGGCACCTGGTTCCTGCCCGCCCTGACGTCGGTGCTCGCGGGCGAGCGCATCCTGTTCGAGCTGATCGTCGAAGACCAGGATCACACGTTCGCGTTGCTCGAAAGCGGGATGGCCGTCGGTTGCGTGACGACCGAGCCGAAACCGATGCGCGGCTGCGTCGCGACGCCGCTCGGCACGATGCGCTACCGCCTGCTCGCGGCCGCCGCGTTCGCGGTGCGCTGGTTTCCGCGCGGGCTGAACCGCACGAGCGCGCGCCATGCGCCCGTCGTCGCGTATTCGCGGCGCGACACGCTGCAGTCCACGTTCCTGAAGGAGAAATTCGGGTTGCCCGAAGGCGCGTATCCGTGCCATTACGTGCCGGGCACGCACGCGCATTTCGCGGCGGTGCGGCACGGGCTCGGCTACGCGATGGTGCCGGAGCCGCTGATCGGGGGCGCGCCGCTCGACGCGCAGGGGCTCGTCGATCTCGCGCCCATGCATCCGACCGATATCGCGCTGTACTGGCACGCATGGACCGTGCAGTCGCCGACGATGGCGTCGCTGTCCGCGCGGGTGGTCGAAGCGGCGCGCCGGCTGCTCGCGCCGCTGCCGTGACCAGCGGGTGACCGACGTCGCCAGCGCGGCACGCGGTGCGGCACACGTGGCAACGAACAACCCCGCCGCGCCGCCTATACTTTTTTCATCGGCCTCGCGAACGCGCCGCGCGGCCGATCAAGCATATTCGGCCGTTCCCTTTCCCGTGAGGAGAACATCATGTCCCGCCGCTATATCGATTGCCGCGAGTTCCCCAGCGCGATGCATTGCTCGATCGCGATTTCCGCCGACTCCGACAACGAACTACTGGAGGCCGCCGTGCAGCATGCGGTCTCGGTGCACCAGCACACCGACAGCGCCGAGCTTCGCACGCAATTGAAAGCACTGTTCCGCGACGGCACGCCGCCCGCCGACATGCCCCGGCAAGCCTAATCCGCCGGCACGCCAGATATCGACAGACGGGCTGCAGCACCGCCCCGTCGCCTCCCCACTCCTGCTTCGCGCCATGAGCGCCGGCGCCTCCGCCGGCCGGCGCATTCCGCCTCACGCGCGCCGCTGCGCGAAATACGCGCCGACCGCATCGATGAAGGTATCGATATCCGCCCGCGACACGTCGCAATGCGTGACGAAGCGCGACGCGTACAGCATCTGCGTGAGGATTCCGCGTTCCTTGAGCCACGCTTCGAGCGGCGCGCAATCGGCTTCGGGGAATTGCGCGAACACCATGTTCGTCGCATGCGACAGCACCTTCACCGGCTCGATGCGCGCGAGGCCCGCGGCGAGATGCGCGGCGTTCGCGTGATCGTCGGCCAGCCGTTCGACGTTGTGGTCGAGCGCATACAGACAGGCCGCCGCGAGAATGCCCGACTGGCGCATCCCGCCGCCCAGCACCTTGCGCCAGCGCTGCGCGCGCTCGACCAGCGCGCGATTGCCGACCAGCACCGAACCGACCGGCGCGCCGAGCCCTTTCGAGAAGCAGATCGACACGGTATCGAACGGCGCACACAGTTCCGCGATCGGACGGCCGGACGCGACGGCCGCATTGCACGCGCGCGCTCCGTCGAGGTGCGTGGACAGCCCACGGCTGCGGGCGAGCGCGACGGCTTCCTGCACATAGCCTTCCGGCAACACCTGGCCGCCGATCGTGTTTTCGAGCGCGAGCAGGCGCGTGCGGGCGAAGTGATTGTCGAGCGGCTTGATCGCCGCGGCGATCTTCGCGAGCGGCAGCGTGCCGTCGGGCGCGTTCTCGATCGGCTGCGGCTGGATGCTGCCAAGCACGGCCGCACCGCCGCCTTCGTACTTGTACGTGTGCGCGAGCTGACCGACGATGTATTCGTCGCCGCGTTCGCAATGGGCCATCAGCGCGGCCAGATTGCTCTGCGTGCCGCTCGGGAAAAACAGGCCGGCTTCCTTGCCGGCCCGCTCGGCCGTCACCGCCTGCAGGCGCAGCACGGTCGGGTCGTCGCCCCATACGTCGTCGCCGACTTCGGCGGCAGTCATCGCGGCCAGCATCGCCTGGCTCGGACGTGTCACGGTATCGCTGCGCAAATCGATCATCTTCGTGCCCTGAGTGAATGCGGACCGGAACCGATGCACCCGGCCCTGCCGAAACGAGACTCAGAGTGTACGCAATTCGCGCAGCGCTTGCCGATGCGTCGCACCGCCCAATCCGGGCACCACCGGCACGGCGCACACACTCCGCGTCGGCGTGTCGTTCCCGTGATGCGACGCGCCATATTGCCGCACATGCGGCAGACCGCCACGCCGCCGGCACCCGCGGCGCGCGTCGCGATCTTGATACGAATCAACGATTTATCCCGAAACCACCCGTGAAGGGCTGGACATCTGCGACGAGTTGGCGCATTCCGCGGCGCAACATCGCGGCACATACTCCAGCCAACCCCGATGCCCCGTCGGCCGGGGTCCGCCGGCACCCCGCCGGCGGGTATCGTCAGCTTCGGTCAACTGGTATGGACACCGCTTTTTCGGCCCTCGATCTGGCCCGCCTGCAATTCGCGTTCACCGTCTCCTTTCACATCGTCTTCCCGGCGCTGAGCATCGGCCTCGCCAGCTTCATCGCCGTGCTCGAATATCGCTGGCTGAAGACCGGCAAGCAGTATTACAAAACCCTCTGCCTGTTCTGGTCGAAGATCTTCGCGGTCGCGTTCGGGATGGGCGTCGTCTCCGGCGTGGTGATGAGCTATCAGTTCGGCACGAACTGGTCGGGCTTCTCGAGCTTCGCAGGCGCCGTCACCGGGCCGCTGCTGATGTACGAGGTGATGACCGCGTTCTTCCTCGAAGCCGGCTTCCTCGGCATCATGCTGTTCGGCTGGAATCGCGTCAGCCCGCGCGCGCACTTCGGCGCGACGCTGATGGTCGCGATCGGCACGCTGATCTCGACGTTCTGGATCCTCGCGTCGAACAGCTGGATGCAGACGCCGCAGGGTTTCGAGATCGTCGACGGCCGCGTCGTGCCGACCGACTGGTTCGCGATCATCTTCAACCCGTCGTTCCCGTACCGCCTGTTCCATATGGCGATCGCCGCGTTCATCGTCGCCGCGCTGGTCGTGGCCGCGACGGGTGCATGGCACCTGCTGAAGGGCCGCCGCGACAAGGGCGTGAAGAAGATGTTCTCGATGGCGCTGTGGCTGCTGCTGGTGCTCGCGCCGCTGCAGGCCGTGATCGGCGACCAGCACGGCATCAACACGCTGAAGCACCAGCCGGCGAAGATCGCCGCGATCGAAGGGCTGTGGGAAACCGAAAAGGGCGGCACGGCGCTCAACCTGTTCGGCATTCCGGACATGAAGGCCGAGACGACCCGCTACGCGGTGAAGGTGCCGCACCTCGGCAGCCTGATCCTCACGCACAGCTGGGACGGCGAGATCCGCGGGCTCAAGGACTTCGCGCCCGAAGACCGCCCGAATTCGACGGTCGTGTTCTGGAGCTTCCGGATCATGGTCGGCCTCGGCTTCGCGATGATCGGTCTCGCCGCGCTCGCCTGGCTGCTGCGCCGCCGCGGCGGCCTGTATGAATCGAAGTGGTTCCAGCGCTTCGCGCTCGTGATGGGCCCGACCGGCTTCGTGTCGCTGCTCGCGGGCTGGGTGACGACCGAAGCGGGCCGCCAGCCGTGGGTCGTCTATGGCGTGATGCGCACGGCGCAGGCCGTGTCGCCGCTGTCGGTGCAGCAGGTCAGCCTGTCGATGATGACGTTCGTGATCGTGTATTTCCTCGTGTTCGGCACCGGCGTGTACTACATGCTGAAGCTGATGAAGGCCGGCCCCGCGCTGCCCGACGTCGGGCACGACGCGCAACACGGCGAGCCCGACACGCGCCCCGACCACACCGCGCGCCGCCCGATGTCGGCCGTCGACGAGCTGATCGAGACCGTCTGAGCCCCTTCATATTCGCAAACGAGAAAACCTATGGACGTCACCGTAATCTGGGCCGCGATCATCGCATTGGGGCTCTTCATGTACGTCGTGCTCGACGGCTTCGACCTCGGCATCGGCATCGTCTTCCCGTTCTTCCCGGACGAGAAGGAACGCGACCTGATGATGAACACCGTCGCGCCCGTGTGGGACGGCAACGAGACGTGGCTCGTACTGGGCGGCGCCGGGCTGTTCGCGGTGTTCCCGATCGTCTATTCGACGGTGCTGTCGGCGCTGTACCTGCCGCTGATCTTCATGCTGGTGTGCCTGATCTTCCGCGGCGTGTCGTTCGAGATCCGCGCGAAGGCGCGGCGCACCAAGCAGCTGTGGGACCTCGCGTTCATCGGCGGCTCGGCCGGTGCGACGCTGTTCCAGGGGATCGCGCTCGGCGCGTTCCTGCAGGGCATCGACGTGAAGGACGGCGTGTTCGCGGGCGGCGCGTTCGACTGGCTCACGCCGTTCAGCCTGCTGACCGGCCTCGGCCTGCTCGTGACCTATGCGCTGCTCGGCTGCTGCTGGCTCGTCGCAAAGACGGAAGGCGACCTGCAGCGGCGCCTCCATCGCGTCGTGTGGCCGCTGACGGTCGTGCTGCTCGGCTTCATCGCGGTCGTCAGCCTGTGGACGCCGCTGCAGGACCCGGCCATCGCGCAGCGCTGGTTCGATTCGGGGCTGTTCTGGCGCCTGCTGCCGGTGCCGTTCCTGGTCGCCGGGTGCGCGGTGTGGATGCGTCGCGCGGTGCGCGACCGGCACGACATGACGCCGTTCGTGCTCGCGCTGGCGCTCGTGCTGCTCGGCTACGTCGGCCTGCTCGTCACGATGTTCCCGTATGCGATTCCGCAGACGATGACGATCTGGGAAGCCGCGGCACCGCGTTCGAGCCAGACCTTCACGCTGGTCGGCGCGGCGGTTATCCTCCCGATCATCATCGCCTACACGACGATGGGTTACTGGGTATTCCGAGGCAAGGTGCGCCATGAAGACCAGCATTACTACCACCACTGATTCCGCCGCTCGCCAGCCCGACGCGCCGCGGCCGCGGATGCGCGGCTGGATGTGGTTCGTCGTGCTGTGGGCGGGCGGCGTGCTCGGCGCCGTCACGCTCGGCTATGCGTTCAAGATCTTCATGAACCTGACGCTGTTCGCGGTGAAGTAGGCCGCGCGGCCGCTTCGATCGAACGACGATCGGGGCGGCCGTTTTCGTATCGCCGGCCGATTTTTCCGATTCGCCGACCTCGCCGGCGCCGCGCGCCTCTCCCCTACCCCCGCTCGCGCAGCGCCGCCTCGATCTTTCGATCGGTCTTGTACTGGCTCAGCGCATACACCGACCAGATCGCGGCCGGCAGCCAGCCGATGATCGTGAGCTGCAGGATCAGGCAGATGACGCCGGCGATCGGGCGGCCGATCGTGAAGAACTGGAACCACGGCAGCAAGAGGGCAAGCAGCAGACGCATCGGATTTCCTTTTTCGCATCATCGAGGAACAACGTACGCGGCCAATATGGCGCGTCATGCCCCCGATTTCAAGCCGATCTACGCCGAACCGGACAACCATCGCGCGACGCGCGCGACGAGCGGGTCTGCTTCGTCGAAGCGCTCGACGCCCGCCACCTGCGGCGCGTCGCAGATCCCGAACACCGGCTTGCCCCATTGCAGCCCCAGCGCGATTTCCGACAGCGTGCCAAGCCCGCCGCCGACCGCGATCAGGCACACGGACGCGCGCGCGATCAGCGCATTGCGCGTGATGCCGAGCCCGGTCGGCAGCGCGACGGTCAGATACGGATTCGCGTCCCGCGCATCATCCTCGGGTAGCAGCCCGATCGCGCATCCGCCCGCGGCCCGCGCGCCGCGCGCAGCGGCCTCCATCACACCCTGCTTGCCGCCGCCGACGATCGCGAGGCCCGTCGCCGCGATCCCGTGCGCGATCCGCTCGGCGACGGCGAGCTGCGCGTGCGTCGCGTCGCGCGGCCCGATCACGCCGACCGGCATCCGGTGCCGTTGCGCGCCGCGCTGTCGCTGCGCGAGTTGCGCCAGCGCGGCGCGCGTGTCGTTCGACCATTCAATGACGTCGTTGCCGTGCAAGTCCTTCCCCCAGTGCAAGAACGCAGGTGCAAAGCGCCGTCAGCACGATCGACAGCACGGCGGCCTGCGAGAAATCGGTCTGTCCGTCGGACAGCTTCAGGTACATCAGCAGCGGCAGGATGTTGACCTGCGTGCCGGCCAGCGCGAGCGCCGTGCCGTACGTGCCGAGCGCGATCGCACCCACGAGGCACCACGCGGAGGCGATCGACGGCCACAACTCGCGCCACGCGACGTCGAACCACGCGCGCCACGGCCGCGCGCCGAGCGTCAGCGCCGCCTCGAGCGGCCGCCGGTCGAGATTCGCGAACGCCGGGTAGAGAATCAGCGCGACGCGCGGGATCAGGTAATACGCATAGGCGAACGCGAGCCCCGGCATCGAGTAGATCGCGCCGCCGACCACGGTCGGGTCCGCGCCGAGCGACGCCAGCAGCATCGTGACGAAACCGGCGCGGCCGAACACGAGGATGAAGCCGTACGCGATCACGAGGCCGGAGAAGGCGAGCGGCACGCCGAGCAGCGCCAGCGACCAGCGGCGCCGCGCCGGCGACTGTCCGGCCAGCACGAACGCGACCGGCACGCCGACGGCGACGGACAGCGTGCCGGCGCCGATCGCGAGCGCCAGCGAACGCACGATCGCGTCGGCGACGAGCGGATCGCCGACCACCGCGGCGAACGCGCGGCCGCCGCCGTCGAACGCGGCGCCGACGAGCGCGGCGAGCGGCAGCACGAAGCACACCGCGAACAGCGCGGCCGCCGGCGCCGCGCCGTAGCGGCGCAGGACGCCATCCCGCATGGACGAAACCCGCATCGCGCGCCCCTTACTTGCCGAGCGTGGCCTGCGACCAGAGCTGGTCGACTTCGGCCTTGTGCGTCGCGGCCTTCGCGACGTCGAGCGGACGCACCTGCGGCGCGTTCGGCAGCTTCGCCGCGACGTCCTGTGCGACCGGCGTGCCGGGCACGGCCGGGCGCACGTAGCCCTGCGCGAACAGCCCCTGCCCGACGTCGCTCATCACGAGGTTGAGCCACAACTGCGCGGCGGCCGGATTCGGTCCGTTCTTCACGAGACTCATCGCATACGGCGCCGATACGCTGCCGTCCTGCGGGATCACGACTTCGGCCGCATCGCCCATGCCGTCCGTGTACTTGGCCTTGAGCCCGTCGTTTTCGTAGCCGATCAGGATCGGAATCTCGCCCTTGACGAATTTCGCGTACGGCGTGGTCCCCTCGACGCGCAGCACGTTGCCCGCCTGCTTCAGCTTGCCGAAGAACTCCGCGCCCGGCTTCGGGTTGTCGACGCTGCCGCCGTTCGCATAGGCGGCGGCGAACACGGCGACCTGCCCCTGCCCGGTCGAACGCGGGTCGAGATAGACGACCGCATTGCGATATTCGGGTTTCAGCAGGTCGGACCAGCGCTGCGGCACGTTCTTCACGAGCTTCTTGTTGACGAGCAACGCGATGTTCAGCGAGTGCACCGCGAACCAGCGGCCGTCGGCCGCGCGGAACACCGTGGGCAGCTTGTCGAAATTGACCGGCTTGAACGGCGCGACGACGTCCTTGGCCGTCGCGTCGAGCGCCGACGCCGCGAAGTAGTACGCCGTGTCGGCCTGCGGGCGACGTCGCGACTTGTCGAGCGCGACGACCGTGGCCGCCGATCCGATGTCGTTGTACGTGATCTCGACCTTCGGGTAACGCTTGCGGAATTCGGCGAACAGCGACTTCCAGTTCGCCCACTCAGGGCCCGTGTCGAACGACACGACGAGCCCTTCGTCGGCGGCCTTCTCGTACAGCGCATCCTCGCCGGGATACAGCGGCGCGGCATGGGCCAGCGCCGGCGCGAGGGTCGCGAACGCGCAGAGCGCCAGCAGGCGGCGGCGCGTCGCATGAAGAAAGTGGCGGCGTGCGGACATCGTGATTCTCCGTTGAATGAATAGGTCGCCCGCGCTCACGCGGCGGGCAGCACGAGCAAATGGCGCGGCTCGATCGACACGCAACGCGCGGGCAGTTCGCGCCCTTCGCCGAGCAGTGCGTCGGTCGCGCCGGCCGGCACGAAATCGAAGCGCTGGGTCGCGCCGAAATAGCGCACCTCGCCGACCCGGCCATCGATGCGGTTCGCGACGTACGCGGGGGGATCGGGCTGCAGGTGTTCCGGACGGATCAGCACCTCGACGGCGTCGCCCGGCCGGTGCGCACCCGTATCCGCGCACAGCGTCGTGAACCGCACGTCGACCGCGCCATGTGCGAGCACACGGCCGCGCAGCAGCGTCGAATGGCCGACGAAACGCGCGACCTGCGCGGTCGCCGGACGCTCGTACAGGTCGCGCGGGGTGCCGGCCTGCAGCATGCGTCCGCCGTCGACGATCGCCACGCGATCGGCCATGCTGAGCGCTTCGTCCTGGTCGTGCGTGACGAGCAGCGTCGTCGCGCCGCATGCGCGCTGCAGCGCGCGGATCTCGTCGCGCAGCTGGTGGCGAATGCCGGCGTCGAGCGCCGCGAGCGGCTCGTCGAGCAGCAGCAGCTTCGGTTCGATCACGAGCGCGCGAGCGAGCGCGACGCGCTGCTGCTGCCCCCCGGACAGCAGCGCCGTGCTGCGCCCAGCCTGCGCGGCGAGGCCGACACGTTCGAGCATCTCGAGCGCGCGGCGTCGGCGCGGCGCCGCGGCCATGCCGCGCATCTTCAGGCCGTAGGCGACGTTGTCCACGACCGACAGGTTCGGAAACAGCGCGTAGTGCTGAAACACCATCCCGACCTCGCGCTGCCACACCGGCACGCCGGCCATGTCGCGGCCGCCGATCGCGATACGGCCGCGGTAGCCGTCGAGCAGGCCGGCGGCGAGGCGCAGCAGCGTCGATTTGCCGGAGCCGCTGCGGCCCATCACGGCGAGCAGTTCGCCCTGGGCCGCAGACAGCGTGACCGCGTCGACGCCGTGACGGGCGCCCGGATACTGGAAGCTGACGTTTTCGAAATCGAGACTCATGACGGTTTCACTTCAGGCGTTGCACGGTGAAGACGGAGGCGAGCGTCGCGAGCACGGCGAGGACGAGCAGCACGACGGTCGCCGCGCAGGCCATCCCGGACGCGCCGTAGAACGCCTGCAGCAGCACGATCGGATAGTTGCGGTAACGGAAGCCGGCGATGAGGTTCGAGATCTGGAATTCGCCGATCGACAGCGCGGCGACCATCACGAGGCCGGAGAACAGGCTGTGTCGCAGGTTCGGCAGCACGATCGTGACGAACTGGCGCAGCGGCGTCGCGCCGAGCGTCGCCGCACATGCCTCGAGATGCACGAGGCCCAGGTGCCGCAGGTCGCTCAGCAGCGTCTGCAACAGGTACGGCAGCGTCAGCACGGCGTGCGCGGCGATCATCAGCGGCAGCGTGCCGAGCCACGGCAGCGCATCGCCGCTGAAGATCGCGATGTAGCCGAACCCGAGCGTCAGCGCCGGCACCGCGATCGGCATCAGCATCACGATGCGCGCCGCGAAGCCGCGGCCGGCCAGTGCGCGGTGATGCAGCGCATACGCGAGCGGCAGCGCCAGCACGGCATTGATCGCGCAGCAGGCGAGCGCGACCACGAGGCTCGTGCCGAATGCGCGGGTGAAGCTGCGATTCGCGGCCAGATCGACGAACCAGTGCGACGTGATGCCGGTCGGCAGCAGCGTGTTCGTCCACGACTGGCCGACCGAGCCGATCAGCAGCAGCACGATCGGCAGCGCGAGATACAGCCCGAACGCCGCGACGAACGCCCGCAGCAGCAGGCGTCCCGCCATCGCGCGCGGCCGTTTGTTACGACGAATCGGAATAGCTTCGGCAAGGGCCGGAGCGGATGGCGAATGCATGGCGAATCTCGCTGACGGACACGGAACGGGTCACGCAACGCCCGCCGGGCCGGGCCGGCACGCGTTGTCATGACGGACGCAGTGTGCGGATCCGACATGGCATCGTCATGAAAAAAACGTACAACGCCCGCATCGTTCTGTGCGCGCAAGGAATAGTTCGCCGTGAAGCACCTGTTTCCCAACGTCGCGGAGCTGCACGCGTTCGCGAGTTCCGTGAAGTACCTGAACTTCTCGTATGCGGCGCGCGAGCTCGGCCTGACGCCGAGCGCGGTCAGCCGGCAGATCGCGAATCTCGAGGCACTGTTCGGCGTGAAGCTGTTCGTGCGCGAGGGGCGCAATCTCGCGCTCACGCGGGCCGGGCAGGTTTATCACGCGCGCGTGATCGGCCCGCTGCGCGAGATCGGCAACGCATCGATCGAATTGCTGAGCGCGCGCGAGGACAGCGACCTGCTGACGATCGCAAGCGTGCCGACCTTCACGACGAAGTGGCTGGTGCCGCGTCTCGCGCGCTTTCTGGCCGTCGCGCCAGCGGTCACGCTGAGTTTTCGCCGCCATCTCGCGCACGGCGACGTGTTTCCGTTCGGGCTCGACGCGGCGATCCGCTATGGCGACGGCGCATGGGAAGGCGTCCGGTGCGATTACCTGGACGGCCGCACGTTCGTGCCGGTCTGTTCCGGCGAATTCGCGGCACGGCATGCGCTGCGCACGCCCGCCGACACGGCCGCCGCGCCGCGGCTCGTGCACGAGCAGGCGGAAATCGCGTGGTCCCTCTGGGCGGAGCGCCATCGCGTCGCCCGGATGAACGCGCTCGCGGGGCCGCGCTTCGAACAATATTCGGTGCTGATCCAGGCCGCGCAAGCCGGGCTCGGGCTCGCGCTCGTACCGCGCTTCCTGATCGTCGACACGCTCGCGAGCGGCGCGCTCGTCGAACCGTTCGACGCGCCCGTCGACGTCGACGCGCAGGGGCACTACCTGTGCTACGCGCCGGAGCGCCTCGAGACGAGCGCCGCGTTGCGGCGTTTCAGGGAATGGATGCTCGACGAATGCGCGACGGCGTGAACGGGCCCTGGCCGGCATCGTCAAGCGGAAAAAAATGCGGCGCCGCCGGCCATCAGCCGAACGGCGCCGCGTGCACGGTACCGGACACCGCCCGAAGGCGGCGCCCGTCACGTTGCGTCAGTGGTCGATACCGAGCCCCGGCAGCACGTGCGTGTTCTCGGCCACGACCGCGTGCAGCAGCTTCGGTTCGGCGCCGAGCAGCCCGAGGATGGTCGGCGCGACCTGCTTCGTGCCGACGAGATCGCTCACGGTGCGCGCGCGGTGGAGGCCCGGATACGACACGAGCAGGCCGAGGTGGCTGTCGTCCGGCGCGTTGCCGCCGTGCTCCTCGTCCTTCTTCGTGCTCGACGTGTAGATCACGCCCGGATTCGGCTGGACGACGATGTCCGGCGTGCGGCCGTTGGCCGGATCACCGAACCGGTCGGCCAGCGCCGCGCCGTACAGGATGTATGCCTGCGAGCCGTCGGCGCAGATCCCCGGCGCGTTGCAGCCGAGGTTCGCCTTCAGCGTCTGCACCACGGCCGTGCGCTGGCTGCGGTCGCGCAGCCAGATCAGGCCGACGTCGTCGGTCTGCACGAAGCCCGTGCCGACCAGGCCCGAACCGTCGTTCAGGTTGCCCGTCGTCGTGTTGTTCTGGCCGAAGTTGCCGTTCGGGTCGAGATAGTTGTTCGCTTCGAGCAGTTTCGTCAGCGTGTCGCCGTTCTTCACGAGCTTCGTGTGATCGGTCGGCGACTGGCCGTGCTTCGCCGTGACGATCACCGCCGTCGACGTGTACAGGTTGCGCTGCTTCAACTCGTTGACGATGCGGCCGATCGAGTTGTCGACGTACGTGATCGCGTTCGCGACCTGGCCGTTCGGCGTGAAGTTCGCGTCGAGATAGCCGCCGCCCTTCGCGACCGGCGCCTTCTGCGCGACGCTGAGCGTCTGGAAGTTGGCGCCGAACAGCGTCGGCACCGGCGCGTTCTTCGTGCCGGTCGAATCGCGGCCGTCGATCTGGTTGACCAGCGCCTGCACGTGCAGGTTGTCGAAGCGCGCGGTGTGCGAATAGACGTCGGTGTAGGCGGTGTTCGTCGCCGGGTCGATCGAGTTGATCTCGGTGCGCATCAGATCGTCGACGCCGGTGCCCGACGGGCCGTTCAGCCAGTCGTAGCCCCATGCGTGCTTGTCGGCCCATGCGGTGTATGCGTTCGGCACGCCGGCCTTGACGGCCTCGAACACCGTGTTGGTCTTCACGTAGTTGTGCGGATAGACCGGCACGCACTGACCATTGACCTTCGCATGCGGGATCGCCTGCGGATTGAACGCGCCGCCACCGTCGAGGTGCACGAGCGCGCCGCCGTTGATGGCGTCGATGCCGGTCGTCTCGTCGAACACGACGTTCCAGCCCTGCTTGCCCGAGCAGGTCGTGTCGCTCGGCGCATACAGATTGCGGTCGTACGACACGTCGTAGAACAGGCCGGCCGTCTTCGGCGAGCCGCCCGTCACGAGCGCCGCGAGGCCCGGGAACGAATCCGACAGGCCCGGCGTATAGGCGTTCGTGTACGTGACGCCGGTTTGCGCGAGCACCGCGATGTTCGGACACGTGTTCGCGCCGATGCAGCGCGCGAGGTCCTGCTCGTGCAGGCCGTCGACGCTGATCAGCAGCACGTGCTTCACGACGCGCCGGCCGTGGCCGGCGTCGTCGCCCTGACTGTTGCCGTCCTGCTGCGCGGCGTAGACACCCGCGCTTGCGAGCGCCAGCGCGCCCGCCACCATCGCCGCCACCTTCCGCTGCTTACCAAGGAAAGACATCATCACCCCACCTCATCGATTGACGTTGAACTGCGTGACCTGCCAACAGGCGCGCAAAATATGGCCGGATCGTGCGGCGCTCCGATGAAGCGGGGCTTTCTGTTTTCTGTCAAACGTAACCAATCGCAAATGACACGACGCCGTCGCAATGCAGGGTGACCCGGCGCACGCCGCGACGTGCGCACCGGGCCGGTGCATGGTGCGCGCCATCGCCCGCCGCACGATTTTTTTTCGTGCTTGGCGCATGACTATTGGCGTGTGATAAAGGGTTTTCCCTGACCCGGAGCACGACTATGTCGACCCTGGAAGCTCTCCGGTTCGTGCTGGACGATGCACGTACCCCCGAAATCATTCGCCATCACGTCGTCGACGCGCTGCAGTACGCGCTGCGCAACTACGGACAGGTGTTCACCGCGAAGGAAGTCGAGTGGCTGACGCAGTGGGACGACGCCCGCCTGCCGCTGGCCGCGAGGAAGGAACTGGACAAGCGCGAACCGGCGATCGCCGAGCGCTGACAGGAAGGCGCGCCGCCGCGCCCGATTGCCGGTCGGGCGCGGCGGCGGCGGATGATGGCGTGACGCGGCTTACTGCAGGCCGAAGTCGACGCGCGTCGTCGCGCCCTTGTCCTCGATGCCCTTCGCATCGAGCTTCGGCGCCACGACGAACATGCGGCTCGAATCGATCTTGCCGTCGAGGTATTGGCGCACGGCCTGCGCGCGCTGCTGCGCGAGCGCGCGCAGCGCATTGTCGTCGGCCGGCGCGTGATCGGCCAGCGCCTGCTTCATGTCCGCATCGGGCAGCGTCTTCTGCAAGCCGATCAGGTTGCGCGGCTTCTTGAAGTCGGCGGCCTTGTACGCACGCGTCAGGTACTTGGTGTACTCGGCCGGTTCGACCTTCACCGACATCGGATCGATGCTCTCGCCCTGGCCGACCACGTCCTTCAGCTTCTGCTGACGCACCAGACGCTCGACGTACGCGTCGCGCAGCCCCGGCGTGTCCTTCGCCGGATCGACGCGGCCGATCAGGTCCAGCCGGATCGACGGCTTTTCGGTCAGCATCTTCACGACGGTGTCGAGCTTCTTCTGCTGCGCGTCGGTCAGCGCGTACGTGCCCGGCGCGAACTCGACGTAGCCGAGATCCTCGCCACCGCTGCCGCCGAACGCGTTCGCGAGCAGCGTGAACGGCGACGTGACGGCCTTCGCGATCAGGTTCAGCACCGCGCGCCAGATCAGCCCGCCGACGCTGAACTCCGGATTCGACAGCGAGCCCGACACCGGCAGGTTCACGTCGATCTCGCCGCGCGTGTTCTTCAGGAGCGAGATCGCGAGCTTAACGGGCAGCTTCGTCGCCGTGTCGTTCTCGACGTGATCGCCGAACGTGAGCTGGTCGATGAAGATGTGATTGTTCGCCTGCAGCTGATCGTTCGCGAGCTGGTAGTGCAGGTCGACGTTGAGCTTGCCCTTCGTGATCGGATAGCCGGCGTACTTCGCCGAATACGGCGTCAGGTTGGTCAGCTCGATGTCGTGCGCGGTCGCCGTGAGGTCCAGCGCCGGCTTGTCGATCAGCGGGTTCACCGAGCCCTTGATCGAGATCGGCCCGTTGCCCGCGAGGTTCGCGGCGACGTCGACCGGCGCGGACGTCGTCGAGTCCGTGCCGAACGCGCCGACCGTCCCCTTGATCGCGACCAGATTCGCCGTGTAGTTCGGCTTGATGAAGTTGTCGGTGTAGGTCACGCGGCCGTTCTGCAGCAGGAGCTGGCCGAAATGCATGCGCACCGGATTCTGCGGCGGCGGCGCGGCCTTCACGACGACCGTCGCCGATGCGGCGGCCGGCGCGGACGCCTGCTGCACGGCCGCGGCCGATGCGGCCTGCGCGGCGGCCGGCGGCGTCACGCCCGGCGACAGCGGCACGGGTTCGCCCTTGCTCGCGTCGCGCGTGAGCGATTGCGCGGGGCCCGTCTCCTTCGCGACGACGTCCTTCAGGTTCAGCCGCCCCTGCGCATCGAGCAGCACCCGGCCGTAGAAGTTCGAGAACGTCACGCGCGCGGCGTCGACGTCGGTGCCCTTCTCGTCGTAGTTCACCTTCAGGTTCGACAGCGCGAGCGAGCGCCAGCCCGCGAACGGGTCGGACGTCGCCTTGTCGAGCATCCGCACGTCGACCAGCGCGACATCGCCGCGATAGGTCGCGCGCGGCGTGTCCTTCACCTGCGCGAACGTCAGGTTGCCCTGCGCGTTGAGCAGCGCGCTCGCGATGGTCGCGTTCAGCGCGCTGCCGAAGTACGGCTCGAACGCGGCCGCGTCGAGGCGGTTGCCGTTGATCTTCAGGCCGAGCTTCAGCGGCTGCGCGGTCACGTCGCCCGACACGTTCACCGAGCCCTTGCGGTTCAGCGTCGCCTTCAGCTGCACCGGCAGCGGCTTCGTCATGTCGTCGCTGATCTTCTGCACCGACAGGTCGAGCGGCTTGATCGCGAGCTTCACCGGACGCGGCGTCGACAGGTCCGTGAAGTTCGCGGACGACTCCTTCACGTTCAGCGCGTCGATCCGGTAATGCCACGACGGCGCGGCTGCCTCGGCCTTGCGCGCGACCGTGCGCTTGGGCACCGCCGCCTGCGCGGGTTCGGCCAGCGCCGCCAGGTCGATCTTGCCGTCCTTCAGGCGCTTCACGTCGAGCGCGAGCCCGGTCGCATCGACGCTCGCGATTTCCGCGGTGCGCGCGGCGACGTCGACCTTCGCGATCTTCGCGCTCGCGTCGGGCAGCACGATCGCGGGCGCCTTCGCGTCCGGCGTCGCGAGCTTCAGCGATTTCAGGCTCACCGTGCTGTCGGCGACCTGCGCGTCGAGCGGCGTCTTGCCCCAGTCGGCCTTCGCGTTGACGCTCGCGCCGAGCGTGCCGTCGAGCACGCGCGCGCGGGTCGCCTCGCCGAGATACGGCTGCAGCGCCGGCAATGCGAGCGCGTCGACCGTCAGCTTCGTGTCGGCCTGCTTCGCCGCCAGGCTGAACGCGCCTTCGGCCTTCACGTCACCGCCGCGCGACAGCGACGTCGACAGCATGTATTTCGCGGGCGTCTTGCCCTGCAGCGTGAAGCCGTCGAGCGTCGCGGCGAGCTTCGTCAGCGACAGCGCGGTCGGCGTCGCGGGCACGCGGTCATCGACGTTGATCGTGCCGCCGTCGATCGCGAAATGACGGATCGTCAGGTCGAGCGGCGGCGCTTCCTTCGCGGCGGCTTCGGCCTTCGCGCCGCTCGCGGCGTTGGCGGCGTTGGCGGCGACGGTCGATGCGGCGGCGCCCGACGCAGCCGGCTTGCCCGCGTCGGCCTTCGGCGCGGCGGCCGGCGTGCCGGCGAGCTTCTCGACGTTCAGCACGCCCTGCTTGTCGCGCGCCAGGTCGACGACCGGCTGGTCGAGCCGGATCTCGTCGAAATGCAGCACGTTGCGCAGCGGCTCGAGGCCGGCGGCCGCGACGTGCACGCCGCGCGCGGCGAACAGCGGCGCGGACGCGCGGTCGGTCACCTTCGCGTCGTTGAGATCCACGGTGCCCGACACGCGCAGCGACGGCGTGGCGCCGCTCATCACGAAGTTCAGCGTGAGGTCGCTGCTCAGCAGGCCGCTGGTGACGATCACCGGCAGCTTCGCCGGCGCGTAGGAAATCAGCTTCGGCACGTCGAGCCGGTCGAACTTCAGCGCGACTTCCGATTCGCGCGACAGCGCGAACGGCTTCGTTTTGCCGTCGATCGCGATCGGGCTGCCGTCGAATCGCGCGCGCAGCTTCGGCTGCACGAAGATGTCGGTCTTCGACGGCAGCGTCGCGATGAACGGAATGCCGAGCGTCCAGTTGTCGACCACGTGCTTTTCGTTCAGCAGGCGGTCGTCGAAGTCGATCCGCCCGTCGTTGACCTGAATGTTCGACACCGAGAAATGGGTCGGCTTGCTTTCGGGTTTGGACGGCGTCGAGAACTTCTCGATCAGGTCGGTGAAGTTGAAGCGTTGCGCGTCGTAGCGAACGATATGGAAGCGCGGCGAGTCGACGCGCACTTCGTTGACGATCGGCGCGCCGCGGAACAGCGACGACCACGACGGCCGCACGACGAGCTTGCCAATGTCGATGAAGTCGCCCTGGCCGCCGCGCTCGCCGACGTGCACGCCGTCGGCTTCGAGGTTCAGCGTGTACGGGTTCAGCGCGATGCGCTGGACAGTGGACGGCCGGCCGAGCTGCTGGCTCAGTTGCTGTTCGGCGATGTGGCGGATCAGCGGCGGCGCCGCGAAGAATCCGAGCAGTCCAAATACAACGAGGAAGATCAGCACGCCGAGGCCGATACGTCGGGTCCGGCGCGAGCGTGCAACGCTGCCGAGGGCGTGGAAGGTCGAGGGTACGGTTTCTTTGTCTGCGCTTGACATGCTTGGATGCCTCGGGAATGGATGCCGGGCCGCGCCGGAAAACCGGCACGGCCGCGCACGCTATCCCGAAAGTATAGGCTCAGGTGGTGACGGAACGACGCTCGGGCGAGGCCGCCGCGCCCGCGGGTCGGACAGCGGCGGCGCCCGTCGGTTCACTTTCGGACGACGACGGGCGGCATCCACGAGCCGTCGCTCGCCTGCGGCTTCGGTGCGTAGAGTCGCAGCGCGAGCGCGAAGTCGGCGCGCGGCGCCGGCAGCCAGTTGGCCGCGTGCGTGCCGCCCGGCGACGCCGACACGACCACGTCGATCGAGCCGTCGTGGTTGCGGCGCAGCCGGTCGCGGTCGCCCAGCGACCGGCGCGCCGAGCCGACGTCGGGCAGCGCGCCGTTCGTCGTGTACGGCGTGAGCGTCCAGAACCCGCGCACCGGCGGCAGCGCGCCCGGCGCGAAGTGCAGCACGTAGCGGTTCGCGCCGTTCAGCGTGTGGCCGTCGCTATCGACGCGCACGAGCGCGAGCGTCTCGTCGTCGCGCGTCGCGGTGCCGAACTGCGTATAGGCCGCGTATGCGCGCAGCGCGTAGTCCTGGCCGTACTTGCCGGCCGTGTCGCCGATCCAGCTCCAGCCGTTCGCGTTCAGCAGGTTTGACGGCGGTGTCGCGAGCCGCGCGCGCGCCTCGGCGACGCCGGCCGTCGCGGCGTTCAGGCGATCACCCGTCCATAGCACCGGGTAGCCGGCCGTCACGCCGATGTCGCCGAGCAATTCGTTCGCGTGCGCGTCGTCGGCCGGTGCCGGATTGTCCTGCAGCGCCCGCGCGAAGCGCGTGAAGAACGCCTTCGGATCGAGCGCGGCCACCTGCTCGGCCGGCGTGCCGCCGCTCGCCGCTTCCAACGGCGCGCTGCCCGCATGGACCGCGACCGACGCGCCACGCGTGCTGCCCATATAGACGGACAGCGGCACCACGCGGATCGCCCGCTGCAGTTTCTTCACGTTCGTGAGGTCGCGCCCGCCGCTCGTCTGCAACCGCACCTCGAGCCACGCGTTGGCCGACGGCACGTCGATACGCAATGCGCCCTTCGGCAGCGTGCCCTGCCAGTCCTTCGCGGCGAAGGCAATCGTTTGCGATCGCGCGGCGCCGCGAGCGCCACGCGCCGCCACACTCGACGACGACCACAGCACGTTCGTCCACATGTCGAGCGCGCGGGCATCCCAGTAGCGGCCGCGGGTATCCGGCAGCGTGACGATCACCGGCTCGGCACCGACGTCGAGCCAGCCGGTCGAGTCGAGCGTGTCGACGCCCGGCAGCGGCGGGTTGAGCGCGCCGACGGGCGGCAGCGCCTGCGCGTGGCGCAGCGTGTTGAGCGGCGCCTGGCCCGGCTGCGCGCTGTCGCCGCCCGTCGCGGCTTCCTTCGCGACGTCCATCAGCACGAGCGGATACGCGTATACATAGGAGTCGGCCACTTCGGCACGCATCCAGCCGGTTTTCCGCTGGATCGCGTCCGGTTGCGACGCGCATCCCGCCAGCAGCGCCGCCAGAGCCAGCGACGCGCCTGCCGCGCGCCGCAGAGAAATTGATTCTCGTAGGTTTTCAATCATTGAGTACTGGCCGAATATCGTTCTTGTCAGTCAACGCCTTGTTCGACTCACGATCGGCGAAAGCAAGGCACCCCAGCGTGCCCGGTCGCCGCTTCGCTCGGCGGGCGCTGATGTCAGGCCGGTATCATAGCGCCTAAGGGCATCCCCCAATATGCCGAATATCGGGCGCAGCGGTAGCCGGGCTGTCGTCGGCCCGGAGTTCCATTGATCCGACCCTTGTCCGGAGCCGCCCGCCGCCTTCGCGGGGCGGCAGGTCGGGCGAGAATGGGCCGGCCGTCGGCACGATGCTGTATTGCATCGCCACCCCTTGACCTTCCCATCATGGGAATGTTGATACTGGAGTCATTCGCGGCACGAACCGCGCTTTTGGGGAATCCGACATGACTGAACCACTCGCCTCCGCCGACATGCAAACGATCGAACTGTCCATCGACGGCATGCATTGCGGCGGCTGCACGGGCCGCGTGCAGCGTGCGCTGGCCGCAGTGCCGGGCGTCGTCGAGGCGGCGGTCGATCTCGACGCGCATGCGGCGACGGTGACCGCGCAGGACACGGTCGAGCCCGCGCAGCTCGTCGCCGCGGTCGACGCCGCCGGCTATCGCGCGGCCGTGCGCGAAGCGGCGGTCGAAGCCGTTGCGTCCGCGCACGTCGAGCACGCGATGCACGCGACCGCCCGGCCGGAAACGGCGGCGAGCGCCCTGCCCGCGCCCGCCGCCAGCATCGAACTCGACATCGACGGCATGACCTGCGCGTCGTGCGTGTCGCGCGTCGAAAAGGCGCTGGCGAAGGTGCCCGGCGTCACGCGCGCGTCCGTCAATCTCGCCACCGAGCGCGCGACCGTCGACGCGGCACCGGACGTTTCCGCGTCGCAACTGGCCGAAGCCGTGCGGCAAGCCGGCTACGGCGCGACACCGGTCGCCGCGCCGCCGCCGGCCGCTTCCCATGATCTCGAATTCGACATCGGCGGCATGACGTGCGCATCCTGCGTCGGCCGCGTCGAAAAGGCGCTGGCCGCCGTGCCTGGCGTCACGCGCGCGTCGGTCAATCTCGCGACCGAACGCGCGTCGGTGCATGGCGCCGGCGCGCTCGACGCCGCCACGCTGATCGCGGCGGTCACGACGGCCGGTTATCGGGCATCGCTCGCCGTTGCGCCGGACGCGGACGCCTCGGCCGACGCCGAAGCCCGCGCCGCCGAACCCGCGCAAGCCCCCGACGCCCGCAAGCGCCGCGAAGCGATCCGCGAACGCAATCTCGTGATCGGCTCGGCCGTGCTGAGCGTGCCGCTCATCGTGCCGATGCTCGTCGCGCCGTTCGGCATCGACGCGATGCTGCCCGGCTGGCTGCAGCTCGTGCTCGCGTCGGTCGTCCAGTTCGGCTTCGGCGCACGCTTCTACCGCGCCGCCTGGCATGCGGTGAAGGCACGCACCGGCAACATGGACCTGCTCGTCGCGCTCGGCACGTCGGCCGCGTACGGCCTGAGCCTGTGGATGCTGCTGCGCGACCCCGCGCACCCCGGCCATCTGTATTTCGAGGCATCGGCCGTCATCATCACGCTGGTGCGCTTCGGCAAATGGCTCGAAGCGCGCGCGAAACGCCAGACGACCGAGGCGATCCGCGCGCTGAACGCGCTGCGTCCCGACCGCGCGCGCGTCGTCGAGCACGGCGTCGAGCGCGACGTGCCGCTTGCGCAAGTGCGCGTCGGCACGACCGTCAGCATCCGTCCCGGCGAGCGTGTGCCCGTCGACGGCCGGATCGCGTCGGGCCGCTCGCACGTCGACGAATCGCTGATCACCGGCGAAAGCCTGCCGGTGCCGAAGGAAGACGGCGATCCGGTCACGGCCGGCTCGATCAACGGCGAAGGCGCGCTCGTCGTCGAAACCACCGCGATCGGCGCGGAGACGACGCTCGCGCGCATCATCCGCCTCGTCGAATCCGCGCAGGCGGAAAAGGCGCCGATCCAGCGGCTCGTCGATCGCGTCAGCGAAGTGTTCGTGCCGGCGATCCTCGGCATCGCCGTGCTGACGCTGGGCGGCTGGCTGATCGCCGGCGCCGGCATCGAAACGGCGATCCTCAACGCGGTCGCGGTGCTCGTCATCGCGTGCCCGTGCGCGCTCGGCCTCGCGACGCCCGCCGCGATCATGGCGGGCACCGGCGTCGCGGCCCGCCATGGCGTGCTGATCAAGGACGCCCTGGCGCTCGAACTCGCGCAGCGCACCACGGTGATCGCGTTCGACAAGACCGGCACGCTGACCGAAGGCAAACCGTCCGTGACGGCATTCGACGCCGTCGGCATCCCACGTGAGCAAGCGCTCGCTCTCGCGGCCGCGGTCCAGCGGCAAAGCGACCACCCGCTCGCGCGCGCCGTGGTCGCCGCGCACGATGCGGACGTCGTGGCCCGCGGCGGCGCGGGTTCGGCCGAGATCGTCGCGGCCGACGCGCGCGCGGTGGCCGGACGCGGCGTCGAGGCGCGCGTCGGCGGGGAGATTCTCGCACTCGGCAGCACCCGCTGGCGCGACGAACTCGGCATCGTCGTGCCGCCGGAACTCGACGCGCGTGCCGCGGAACTCGAGCGCGCGGGCAACACGATTTCGTGGCTGATGCGTGCCGACGCGCCGCGCGCGCTGCTCGCGCTGATCGCGTTCGGCGACACCGTGAAGCCGGGCGCGCGCGACGCGATCGCGGCACTGTCGGCGCGTGGCGTCGCGAGCGTGCTCGTCACGGGCGACAACCGCGGCAGCGCGGCGGCCGTCGCGGCGACGCTCGGGATCGGCGAAGTGCATGCGCAGGTGCTGCCCGACGACAAGGCACGCGTGGTGGCCGAACTGAAACGCACGCACGGCGGAATCGTCGCGATGGTCGGCGACGGGATCAACGACGCGCCCGCGCTCGCCGCAGCCGACGTCGGCATCGCGATGGCGACCGGCACCGACGTCGCGATGCATACGGCCGGCATCACGCTGATGCGCGGCGACCCGGCGCTCGTCGCCGATGCGATCGACATCTCGAAGCGGACGTATCGGAAGATCCAGCAGAACCTGTTCTGGGCGTTCGTCTACAACCTGATCGGCGTGCCGCTCGCGGCGCTCGGCTGGCTGAATCCGGTGATCGCGGGCGCGGCGATGGCGTTCTCCAGCGTCAGCGTCGTGACGAACGCGCTGCTGCTGAGGAGATGGAAAGGCCGCGCACGCTGATGCGGGCCGCGACAAGCGCCGGGTCGTTCGATGGACGGCCCGGCGCTTGTCGTATCGGAAATGGCTTGCCGAGCGGCGTGGCGCAAATTGCATGCGCTGCGTCGGGACAGATCATTGGAAGGCGGCCGAACAACGACAACGCGCGTCACCGACGCGCGCGTGCTGGCTTCAGCTCTGGACGACCGGCTTGATCAGCGTCGTCGTGATCGGCACGAAGCCGCACGCCCGATACAACGCGCGGGCCGCCGTGTTGTGATTGAACACCGACAGCCCGATTTCGGTGACACCATGACGGCGCGCCTCGGCCTCGAGTGCATCGAGCGCGCGCGTGGCCCAGCCCTGGCGGCGCCGGGTCGGGACGATGTCGAGATCGTAGATGAACAGCGTGCGGTTCGGCCCTTCGGGCACGATCGCGTACCAGAGGTCGCCGACCGTGTCGCCGCTGTCGGCGTCGATCAGTTGGACGAGCGTCTGGCCGGAAGTGAGCAGGCCATCGGGCAGCAGCGTATCGAAGCAGGCGCGGGCGCGGGTCTGCGCGTCGTCGGTGGCGTTCTGCCCGGATGATACGAGATCGCGCGCGTAGCCGTCGATGGCGCGCGTGCGGTATGCGTGGAATTCACCGGCCGTCATCGGCCGCATCTGCAGCATGGCCCGGGTGTCGCGAGGGAAGTCGGACTTCCAGTGTAGCGGGACGGTCGCACCGGCGCGCGATGCGGCGGTGGAAAACGGGCAGGCAGAGGCGGCGAGCGCCGCGCCGAATCAGCGAATCAGCGAATCAGCGAATCAGCGAATCAGCGAATCAGCGACGGTACAGGACGGTCGGAACGCGGTTCGCACGACGCACGCGCTCGGCTTCGGCGTGACGTGCAGCGTACGAATATTCCGCGTCGAGCGGCAGGTGCGGGGAGACGAACAGGTCGTCGATCTTTTGCAGCAGGGCAAGAATGAAGCTCATGTGAGACTCCTGACAGATGATTCTAGGGTTTTCCCTTAGATGGGTGCCATTCTAAGGGTTTTCCCTGAACTCTGCCAGCTCACCGCATCAGTTTGCCGCACCCGCGCCACCGCTGACCGACGGTCCGCACCGACGCGCCTTGTCACGCCGGTGTTTGCAGGTAGGGTCGGACGATTTAGTGCGTTCGACGCACACGCTTCGCGGCCGCCGCCTCGCGATTCGCATTGCGCTGCAGCCGGTCGACCTGCGACAGCATCGCTTCGTGGTGTTCCGCGAGCGTCATCAGCGTTGCCTGCTGCGTCGACAGGTCGGCAGCCAGCCGGTCGATCCGCTGCTGCCGGGCGTCGACTTCCTGCTTCAGGTGCGCGATTTGCCGCGTTTGCAGCACCAGCGCGACGAGCCCCGCGAACACGACGATCGCCAGCGCCAGCAGCAGCCGGTTGACGCGACGCATCTCGCGATCGGCCGCCTGCTTCATGCCGGCCGTCTCGGCCTGCAGCGCGGCGAGCCGGTCCGACAGCGGGCGCAGTTGCGTGTCGGGATCGAAGGCCGACGCGCTCGACGTGGCCGGTTGCGCACGTTCCGCCGACGGCTTCGTCACGAACGACGCCGCGGACGCAACAGGCTGCGCGAACGGCGCGGCCGGCGCTGCGGCTGCTTGCGCGGCGTCACGGGCACTCGCGGCAACTGCGGCAACCTCGGGCTCGGCCGGTTCTGCGGTCGCCGACCGTTCAGTGGATGGCGCAAGGTGCTGCGTCGGGGTCGCTTCCGCCTCCGCGTCGACGGCGGCCACTTCCGGCGCGCCACGCGCCGCTATCGCTTCGCGCGCGCCAGCGGCTGCACGGCGCTTGCCGCCGGAGGATGCGCGACGCCCCTTCGCGGTCTCGCCAGGTGTTCGCACTGCTTCGTCGCGTGTTGCCGGCACGGCGGCGCCTTCGGGCTCACCGCCCGCTTTCACGGGTCGGTCGCCGATGACAGCATCGACCGCACCTTCCGCCGCTCCGGCATTCGCCGTCGAACGATCGGCGTGCGTCCCGGCCGCGTCGCCTGCTTCCGCCACCCCGCCGGTCTTCACCTGGCTGCCGTCGGTTGCCGGCTCGTCGGCTGCAGTCGCGGCGACACCATTGGGCAGCCGCGTCTCGCCGGGCTTCGTTGCATCGGCATCGGCCACGTCGCCGCTTTCGCGCGTCGACGCAGACGCCGTCGTTTTCGCAACGGCCCCGCCGTCGGCGCCCGGCGTGCCGAATCCATCCAGCGTCGCCTGCCGACCGCCGTCATTGCTGTCGGCAACGGCGGCCACCGTGTCGGCATCCACCGCCCCGTCATCGCGCGAGCCCACCGGCCCACGCGCAGCCGGCTCGAGCACCGGATCGCCGAACAGGTCGAGCGTACGTTCGTCCCGCGGCGCATCGCCGCCCGTCGCGTTGCCGGACCGCGCGGTTGCCCTCGCGGCGGTGTCTGCCGCGGCCGCGACGGAACGCGGACGCGAACGGGCCGACGAGCGGTCGGAGCGGGAACGGGAGCGAGGCAGGGAAACGGATTCGGTCATGGAGTCGGATTACAGGTCCGCGAACGCGGAACCGGATGTCGAACGGAATCAGTGACCGGCCATTGTCGCATGACCGATCGCCGATCCGGCCGATCGGATGCCGTCTATTCGTCGCCCGACAACCCGCCGCCTTCCTCGAATCGCGTCACGCACGACAGCCCGCGCAGCTTGTCGCAGATCGCGCGGTATTCGAGATCCGACACGCGCCCGAGCGCGATGCGCACCTCGTCGTGCTCGCCCGTGTCGTCGGCGCGCTGCACGATGAATTGCTTCACGCGCGCGCTGTCGGGGCCGAGCGCCGCGTGCAGCGAATCGAACGTCAACGCGCCGCCCACCACCGTCAGCGCGAGCTGACGCCGCTGCCGCACCGTGAAGTAGCGGCGCTCGAGCGGCTTGATGCCGGCCAGGATGATCAGAATGATGATCGTCGCGGAAATCGACGCGACGTACAGTCCGCCGCCCACTGCGAGGCCGATCGCGGCGACCGACCAGAGGCTCGCGGCCGTCGTCAGCCCGCGCACGATCTCGCCGCGCAGCAGGATCGAGCCCGCGCCGAGGAAACCGATGCCCGAGACCACCTGCGCGGCGATCCGCGACGGATCGAGCACGATGTGGTCGCTGCTGCCCAGCACATCGGCGAAACCGAACGCCGACACGATCATGATGAGCGTCGAGCCGACACAGACCAGCATGTGCGTGCGCAGGCCGGCCGCCCACGACAGGCGCTCCCGTTCGAAGCCGATGACACTGCCGAGCGCCGCCGCGAGGACCAGGCGCATCACGAGTTCCAGGTTGCCGAGCATTCGATTTCTCTCCCGTTTTGAAGACTGCCGCGCGGAATGGTTTATCCTTGGCCCCGGCCGCGCCGCTCCGCGCCGACTCAATTCGATCCAAGCGCTCAACCCCGCCATGTCCGTTCCCGATTCCGCTTCCGCCCAGGCCGCCCGATTGCGCGACCATTTTGCGCACGTCATTCTGCCGATCTGGCAGGGTTCAGGGTTCGACCAGACGCTGCGGCTGCCGTTCGAGGCCGTCGATCCGGCCACCTATGCACCGCTGCCCGTCACCCGTTATCGCGCAATGGCATGCGCGCGACAACTGTTCGTGTTCGCGCAGGCCGGCCACACCGCGCACGCGGCCACGCTGTTCGACTCGCTGTGCAGCCGCTTCCGCGACCCGCGCCACGGCGGCTGGTTCTACAGCGTCGATGCGCAAGGCGCGCCGCTCGACACGACCAAGGACCTTTATACGCACGCGTTCGTCGTGTTCGCGTGTGCCGCATGGCATGCGGCGTCGGGCGACGCCGCGGCGCGCACGGTCGCCGAGGACACCGCCGCGCTGATCCAGGACCGCTTCGCGCCGCAGCCGGGCGACGCGCTGCTCGACGCCGCGCGTCACGCCGACTTCTCGTCGTCGGGCAGCGGCGCGCTGCAGAACCCGCTGATGCACCTGACCGAAGCATGGCTCGCGGCCGCCGATGCGTTCGGCGACGCGGCGTTCGACGATGCGCTCGTGCGCACCGCGCAGGCCGTCGAGCGCACGTTCGTCGATACGGCGACAGGCTGCGTCGCCGAACTGCCGCTCGGGGCGGCCGACAACCGCTTCGAGCCCGGCCATCAGTTCGAATGGTTCTATCTGGTCGATGCGGCCGGCGTGCGCCTCGCGCAAACCGGGCTCCCCGACGCGCTCGCGCGCGCGTTCGCGTTCGCCGAGCAGCACGGGATCGATCCGCAAACGGGCGCGGTGTGCGCGGCGGTCGACGCGCAAGGCGCATGCATCGACGGCACGCAACGGATCTGGGCTCAGACCGAATACCTGCGCGCGCTCGCCACGCACGGCGGCACGCCGGCCTCCGCACCGCTCGCGCAGCAGATCGAGCGCTTCGCCGCGCGCTTCCTGCATCCGCGCGGCTGGTTCGAGTGCAAGACGGCCGACGGGCAGGTGTCGCGCGCCGACATGCCGTCGACGACGCCCTACCACCTCGCGACCGCTTACGCGGCGCTGCCCGCCGTTTCGTAACCGGCGCCGGCAAACGACGACGACGCGCGCTCGTCGCGGACACCGCGAGCCGCGCGCGCGTCGCCCAGTTCGAACACCGACACCGCCTGCATCAGGTGCGCGGTCTGGTCGTTCAGCGACGCGGCCGCCGCCGCGACCTCCTCCACCAGCGCCGCGTTCTGCTGCGTCAGCTGGTCCATCTGCGTGACCGCCTGATTGACCTGCTCGATGCCGACGCTCTGCTCGACCGACGCGGCCGTGATCTCCGACATCGTCTGCACGACCCGCGTGATCGACGCCGAAACCGTCCGCATCGCGTCGCCGGCCCGTTCGACGAGTTCCGAGCCGCCGTCGATCTGCGTGACCGACTCCTCGATCAGCGCCTTGATTTCCTTCGCCGATTGCGCGCTGCGCTGCGCGAGCGAGCGCACTTCGCCCGCGACCACCGCGAAGCCGCGGCCCTGCTCGCCGGCCCGCGCGGCCTCGACCGCCGCGTTCAGCGCGAGGATGTTGGTCTGGAAGGCGATGCCGTCGATCACCGAGATGATCTCCGCGATGCGCCCGGAGCTTTGGGCGATGCCGCGCATCCGGTCGATCACGCTGTCGACCACGCCGCCGCCGTGGCGCGTCGCGTCGAGCGCCGCGTCGGCCAGCGCGCTGGCCGCACGCGCGCTGTCGGTGTTCTGGCGCACGGTTGCGGCCAGTTCCTCCATGCTCGCGGCGGTTTCCTCGAGCGACGCGGCCTGCGTGCCCGTGCGCGCGGACAGGTCCGCGTTGCCGCCGGCGATCTCGCCCGCGCCGAGGTGGATCGCGTCGGACGCGTGACGCACGGTGCGCACGGTGTCCGCGATGCTCGCCTGCATCGTGGCAAGGCCGCGCAACATCCGGTCGATCTCGAACACACCGCCTGCCCGCACGACTTCGTCGAGCCGGCCCTGCGCGATGCGCTCGAAATGGCGGCCGGCCTCGTCCAGCGGCGCGACCACCGCGCGCCGCGCGGCGGCGTAAATCGCCGCGCTCGCGGCGAGCATCGCCACCAGCAGCACGATGCCGACCCACTTGAACCACTGAATCCCGCTATCGATCGTGGCGAGCGCGTCGCGGCTCGACGCGGCGCCGTAGTCGGCGAAGCGGTGCAGTTCGGCGAGGTATGCGTCCTGGAAGCCCTGCGTCGGCTGGTCAAGGAACGCCTGGATGTTGTCGGCGTCAAGGAACTGCACGAGTTCGCCCAGCGCGCCGCGCAGCGCGCGATAGCGCTCGGCGAGCGCCGCCACGCGCGCGCGGTTCGTCGCGTCGACGGCCTGCGCGGCCGTCAGCGCGGCGAACGCCTTGTCCGCTTCGGCGAGCGAAGCGCTGGCATGGCGGATGATCTCGTCGGGCTTCGGGCCGCCGCGCACCATCCGCGTGCCCGCGCGCGACAGGTTCACGCGTGCGTCGAGCAGGCGCTCGGTCGCCTGGCTGGCCGCGTCGACCTGCGCGATCGCGACGTTCGACAGATCGTCGACGCCGCTGCGCGTCGATGCGAGCGCCCAGAAGCCGAGCGCCTCGATCGCGAACAGAAAGAGGCAAAACACGGTCAACACGCCGAGCAGACCCGACGCGAGCTTGATTTTTCCGAACATGGGGGAGATTCCTGGAGAGGCGACGATGGAGCAATGCCCCGGCATTAGCGGCATTTCTTCGTCGGACTTTAGGAACATCCGGCGAGTGGCGCCCGGCCAGTCCCCGCCATCCCCGTCGAATCGCCGGCAAACGAGGACAACGCGCGCGTTCGGCGCAGTAATCGCGTCGCATCGCGCCGGCCGTCACGCGAAATGCGGACGAATTTCCTTGCTTATCCGCAGCCCCCTTCCTAGAGTTCAGCGCAAGCGGACACGCATTGCGAGGGCAGTCGATGACGGACATCACGGACCACGCGCGCGGCGCATTGCGCGCGCAACCGTTCAGCATGCTGCTGGGCACGGAGCTGATGCATATCGGCGACAACGAAGTGTCGCTGTGCCTGCCCGTGCGGGAAGAGCTGCGGCAGCAGCACGGCTTCGTGCACGGCGGCGTGATCGGCTATCTCGCCGACAACGCGCTGACCTTCGCCGGCGCGCTCGTGCTCGGCCCGCGCGTCATCACCGCCGAATACAAGATCAACTACCTGCGGCCGGCCGTGAACGGCACGCTCGTCGCGCGCGCGAAGGTCGTCTACGCGGGCCGGCACCAGGCGACCTGCCAGTGTCATGTGTTCGTCATCGACGGCGATCACGAGCGGCTCGTCGCGATCGCGCAAGGCACGATCAATCGCGTCGGCGACGGCAAGATGCCGGATGCGCCGGAGGAAACGGCGTAAGCGGCCGATATCGCTCGACACGGCGGAGCACACGCGGCGGCAAGCCCCGCGCACCCTGCTCCGTCAACCCGCGTCATCATCCTGCAACGATAGAAACCGCGGCGCCACGCGCGCCCGCACGTTCCCGTTCTCGTCAGTTCGATAGATCCCGCGCGCTGCATTGTGCGGATGCTCGACCGCAGCGGCCACGCTCAGCACGGGCGCAAAGCACGCGTCGGTCCCTTCGAGCAACGCGCGCCAGTGTGCGGACGGCTGCTGCGCGAATACCTCGGCAAAACGCGCCTTCAGCGCCGGCCAGCGCGCGCGATCGTACTGCGACGCCGGATCGACATCGCTCAACCCGAGCCGCTCGACCAGCAACGCGTAGAACGGCGGCTCGAGCGCGCCGATCGTCACGCATTCGCCGTCCGCGCAGCGATATACGTCGTAGAACGGCGCATCGTGGAAGAGGCTCGGCTGCGCGCCATCGAGCTGCCCGTTCGCGCGTGCCCACAACGCGAGCGAGCCGAGCATCGACACGATGTCGACGATCGCCCCGTCGACCACGCGCCCCGGCCCGCCGCCGCGCACGTCGAACAGCGCGCAGACGATCCCGAATGCGAGCCCGAGCGCGCCGCCCGCATCGCCGACGACGGTCGGCGGCACGCCGGGCCGGCCGTCGCGCGGCGCGGACAGCGACAGCAGCCCGGTCAGCGCGACGTAGTTCAGGTCGTGCCCGGCGGCCGCCGCGAGCGGTCCGTCCTGGCCCCAGCCCGTCATCCGTCCGTACACGAGCTTCGGATTGCCGCGTGCGCAATCGTCCGGGCCGAGACCGAGGCGCTCCATCACGCCGGGCCGCAGCCCCTCGATCAGCGCGTCGGCCTGCGCGATCAGCGCGAGCGCCGCGTCGCGGCCGGCCGGCGTCTTCAGATCGAGTTCGACGATCGTCTTGCCTTCGCGCAGCAGGTCGCCGTCGCGGCCCTGCAGCGCGTCCGGCGCGCTGGTGCGGCCTGCCGGACGCGCGATCAACGTGATGCGCGCGCCCATCCCGGCGAGCATCCAGCCCGCGAGCGGGCCGGGGCCGAGGCCTTCGAATTCGACGATGTGGACGCCGGAAAGCGGCGCGTTCAATGACATGGCGACCTCGCGGAAATGCAACCGGACAGGGGCGAAACGAAACGACGCTCCGATTCTATGCGAACGCGCGCGGCGCCGACGGCAAGACGGCCGATACGCAAGGTTCGCGTCGACATCGGATGATCACCCGCCGCCGTCCGCCCGATGCCGGCGGAGGCCGCCGCAGGCGGACGCGTCGCCGCACGAGCGGCCGCGCGACTCGCCGACCGCTTCGTCCACGCGCTCGGCCAGCGCGTCGCGCATCGCGAGCACGATCGCGCCGCGATGTTCTTCGATCCGCTCGACCGGCCCGGCGACGCCGATCGCGAGCGGCATGCCGTTCCAGCCGTCGGCGATCACCATCGAGATCATCGCCGCGCCTTGCGTCACCGTATGCGCCGAATACGAATAGCCGAGCCGGCGCGTCTCTTCGACCTTGTCCAGCACGACGTCCTCGTCGATCGTCCTGCCCGACCTTCCGATGCGCCGGATGCTGCGCGCCACGAGCCGGCGAATCGTGCTGTCCGGCTGCAGGCTCAGCAACGCCCAGCCGAGCCCCGACATGCAGATCTCGCGACGCGTGCCGATCGGCGCATAGAACTGGACCGGAATCCGGTGCGCGCCCGCGACGGCGTCGATGTACTGCACGTACAGGTCGCTCTGCACCGCAATCACGACGGCCTCCCGCGTGCCGGCCGCCAGCCGTTTCGCCACGGCGTGCCAGTATCGCCGGCTGCCCGCCGCCGAATCGACGAGCGCTTCGCCGAGATTGACGAGCCGCGCCGTCGGCGCATACGCGTGCGTCCGTTCGTCGTACGACAGGTAGCCGAGCACCTTCATGCTGGTCAGCAACGCCGCCGCGCTCGACCCGGGATAGCGGCAACGCGTGGCGATCTCGCGCACGCTCAGCGGCCGCTGCAGTTCGCTGAACAGCTCCAGTACCTCGAACACGCGCGCCGCGCTCTTGACCACGTTTCCGCTCATCCCGCCCCTCCGCGCCCGTCACGGCGGCCCCTTCCACGTATGTGGAACAGAATTTCCCGCCGCCAACCGTCGTGACGATACTAGGCTTCGGCCCGCGGCGTGAAGCCCCGCGGTACAGAACATACGGAGACACCATGTCAGCCTTTCTGATCCGTGAACGACAGGGACCGATCCTGACCGTCACGATGAACCGCCCCGAAACCCGCAACGCCATTTCGGACACCGATGCGATCGACGAACTGGTCGCGTGCTGCGACGAAGCGAACCGCGATGAGTCGATTCGCGTGCTGGTCCTGACCGGCGCCGGCGCCGTGTTTTCGTCGGGCGGCAACGTGAAGGCGATGCGTGCGCTCGCCGAGTCGGACCTGCACGACCTCGCGGCAATCCGCACCCGCTATCGCCGCGGCATCCAGCGCCTCGCGCACGCGTTCCAGCAACTCGAAGTGCCCGCAATCGCGGCGATCAACGGCCCGGCCATCGGCGCCGGTACCGACCTTGCTTGCATGTGTGACATCCGCATTGCCGCCGACAGCGCGCGCTTCGCGGAGAGCTTCATCGCGCTCGGCCTCGTGCCGGGCGACGGCGGCGCGTGGTTCCTGCCGCAGATCGTCGGCGCGGCCGTCGCCGCCGAGATGTCGTTCACGGGCGACGCGGTGGACGCGCAAACGGCGCTGCGCCACGGGCTGGTGTCGCGCGTCGTCTCCGACGGCGAACTGCTGGCCCACGCGCACGCGCTCGCCGCGCGCATCGCGCGCCATCCGGGCACCGCACTGCGCCTGACCAAGCGGCTGCTGCGCGAAGGCCGGCACGCGAGCCTCGACACGCTGCTCGACCTGTCCGCGTCGTACCAGGCATTCGCCCATGCAACGCCGGAACACCGCGCGGCCGTCGAAGCGCTGTTCGCCGCGCGCGACTGAACCCGCGGCGCTTCGCCCTGCACCCAGCCGGCGAACGCCAGCATCGCCGACCATCGAAGGAAACATCGTCATGATCATCAGCAACGAGGGCGCGCTCGCGGGCGTGCGCGTGGTGGACCTGAGCCGCGTCTATGCGGGCCCGTTCTGCACGCAGACGCTCGCCGACCACGGCGCGGACGTCATCAAGATCGAACCGCCGCAAGGCGACGAAACACGCGACTGGGGACCCGCGATGCCGAGCGGCCTCTCCAGCTACTACTGGGGGCTCAACCGCAACAAGCGCAACCTCGCGCTCGACCTGTCGCATCCCGACGGCCGCGACGTGCTGTTCCGCCTGCTCGAGACGGCCGACGTGCTGGTCGACAACTTCAAGCAGGGCACGCTCGAACGCTGGGGCATCGGTTACGACGATTGCCTGCGCGAACGCTTTCCGCGCCTCGTCCATTGCTCGATCTCCGGCTACGGCACCGATGGCCCGCTCGCGCGGTTTCCGGGCTACGACGCCGTCGCGCAGGGGCTCGCCGGCTTCATGTCGATCAACGGCGAGCCGGGCGGCATGCCGCTGAAGGTACCGTTTCCGGTCGTCGACTACGCGGCCGGGCTGAGCGCCATGTCGAGCATCCTGCTCGCGCTGGTGGAACGCACGCGCTCCGGGCTCGGGCAGCACGTCGACATCGACCTGTTCAGCACCGCGCTGTCGATGCTGCATCCGCTCAGCACGACCTGGATGGCGACCGGCGACG
Source organism: Burkholderia sp. BCC1638 (assembly GCF_902833195.1). Lineage (NCBI taxonomy): Bacteria > Pseudomonadati > Pseudomonadota > Betaproteobacteria > Burkholderiales > Burkholderiaceae > Burkholderia > Burkholderia sp. BCC1638. The sequence continues at coordinate 198,222 of NZ_CADFEC010000003.1, read as the reverse complement.
TGCCCGTCGCGACGGGGAACGTCTACGCCGCGATCGCGCCGTACGGCGTCTATTCTTGCAAAGACAAGCCGGTAGCGACGGGCGCGGGCAACAACCGCACGTTCGCGAAGCTGGTCGAAGCGCTCGGCGTGCCCGAGCTCGCGCGCGATCCGCGCTTCGCAACCAATGCGCAGCGCGTCGCGCACCGCGACGCGCTCGACTCGCTGATCGGGCAGCTGACCGCCGAGCTGCCCGCCGACGAGGTCGTCGACCGGCTGATGCGCGCCGGCGTCGCGACGGGACCGGTCAACACCATCGCCGACGGGTTCGGCCATCCGCAAGCGGCCCGCAACGCGATGTTCGTCAAGAACGACACCTACACCGGCGCGGGCATCCCGGCCAGGCTGTCGCGCACGCCCGGCTCGATCCGCCGGCCGCCGCGGCCGTTCGCGGCCGACACCGACGCGGTGCTCGACGCGCTCGGCCTCGACGCGGCCCGCCGCGACGCGCTGCGCAAGGCCGGCGTCGTTCACGACGAGCGCGCCGCCACCTCCGGGAGCACGTCATGACCACGCCGCGCACGTTCTCCTCCCTGACCGGCGACGACGCCCCATCGATCCTGCGCAGCGACGACGACGGCATCGCGTGGCTGACGATTCATCGCCCGCATGTCGCCAATGCGCTGTCCGCCGACGCGATCCGGCGCCTGTGCGACGAACTCGTCACGCTCGACGACAACCCCGCGGTGCGCGCGATCGTGATCCGCGGCGCGGGCGAGCGGGCCTTCAGCGCGGGCATCGATCTCGGCGATCCCGAGATGCGCGGCATGCGGCCGATGCGCGGACTTGCACGCAACGTGCACGAGCTGATCCTCGAACTGCGCAAGCCGACCATCGCGGCCATCAACGGCTACGCGGTCGGCGGCGGCTTCGAAATCGCGCTCGCATGCGACCTGCGGATCGCCGCCGATCACGCCTATTTCGCGCTGCCCGAAGCGCGAGTCGGCATGGGTGCGAACTTCGCGAGCGTGCTGCTGCCGCGCATCCTGCCGCGCGCGGTCGCGATGGAGCTGCTGTTCACGGGCCGCCGCTTCGACGCTGACGAAGCGCTGCACGTCGGGTTGCTGAGCCGGGTCGTCCCCGGCGCCGCGCTCGACGATACCGTGCGCGAACTGGCGCAGGCGATCGCCGCGAACGCGCCGCTCACGATCCGGCGCATCAAGGAAACGGCGACCCGCAGCTGGGGCCTGCCGGTTGCCGCGGCGCTGCGGCTCGACGTCGGCCCCGACGTCTATGCGAGCGAGGACCGGGTCGAAGGTGCCCGCGCGTTTCTCGAGAAGCGCAAGCCGGTGTTCAAGGGACGCTGAGCCCGACGGCGCGCGGCCCCGTCCGCCGCGCGCCGTCGATCGCCGCCCCGCACGCGGGCGCGGCGCATAACAAACATGGAACGGAGACACATTCATGCAACGCAAAGCACTCCTGATCGGCGCCTGCGTGCTGTGCACGCCGCACGCGCACGCGTCGTCGGTGACGCTGTACGGAATCGTCGACAGCTACGTCGAATTCGATCGCATCGGCAGCCTGTCGAGCTTCCGGCAGAGCGGCGGTGGCGGGTCGACGAGCCGCGTCGGTCTGACGGGCGTCGAGGATCTCGGCGGCGGCACCTCGACGAAATTCGTGCTGGAAAGCGGCTTCTCGCCGGCCGACGGTTCGCTCCAGGGCGGCACGCTGTTCTACCGGCAGGCGTACGTGGCGCTGCAGGACACGCGCTACGGCGACCTGCGGCTCGGCCGGCAATACACGCCGTCGTTCTACATCGTGTACGAGGGCGACCCGTTCGGCCTGAACGAACGCATGTCGCCGCTCGCGCTGCTCGCGACGTCGACGGACTCGATCACGACCGCCACGACGCCGCCGATTCCGCGCTTCAACCAGGCGGCGTCGTATCTCGGCCCGAACTGGAACGGCCTGCGCGTGATGGCCACCTACGGCTTTCCGACGCCGAACGCGCTGTCCACGCAGGCCGGCCGCAACTACGGCGCGGGGCTCCAGTACCGGATCGGCGGCCTCTACGTCGGCGCGGGCTTCCAGGACGACATGTCGGCCGGCAACCTCGCACCCGTCGTCCAGCCGACGACCACCCGCCACTACGTATTCGCCGCCAACTACGCGTTCGCGCGAGTCAAGCTGTACGGCGCGTTCCTCCACGGCGCCAGCACCGCGCCCGGCTCGCCCGCGTTCTCGACGATGAGCGTCGGCGCGACGGTCGACGTCGGCGCGCTCGACCGCGTGCTGGTGTCGGCCGTGCGCCGCGACGTGAAGGGCTCGGCAAACGACGCGACCGCGTTCGGCCTCGGCTACGACCGTCCGCTGTCGAAGCGGACCTCGCTCTATGCCCGCTACCTGTACATGAAGAACGGCGGCCGCGCGCGCAACACCGTCGTCGCCGGCGTGCAACCGCAACCGGGCGGCACCGAGCAGGTGCTGGCGCTCGGCATCACTCACCGCTTCTGACGGAGTGCCCATGACCTCGACCCTGTCCACCCCGGCCGGCGTGCGCGAAGACGCGATGCCGGCCCTCTACCGCCGCATCTCGCGGCGCCTGCTGCCGTTCCTGATCCTCTGCTACACGCTGTCGTTCATCGACCGCATCAACATCGGCTTCGCGCACGCGCAGATGGCCGCCGAGCTGCGCTTCTCCGACGCCGTCTACGGGCTCGGCGCGGGCATCTTCTTCATCGGCTACATGGCGTTCGAGATTCCGAGCAACGCGCTGCTCGCGCGGATCGGCGCGCGCCGGACCATCGCGCGGATCATGGTGCTGTGGGGGCTCGGCTCGGCCGCGACGATGTTCGTCGCGACGCCCGCGCAGTTCTACGTGTGCCGGTTCCTGCTCGGCGTATTCGAGGCCGGCTTCTTCCCCGGCATCCTGTTCCATCTCGGCGCGTGGTATCCGCCGAAGCAGCGTGCAAAGGCGTTCGCGCTCTTCATGAGCGCGCTGTATCTGGCGGGGCTGATCGCCGGCCCCGTGTCGGGCGTGATTCTCACGGTCTTCGACGGCGTCGCCGGCCTGAGCGGCTGGCAATGGCTGTTCGTCGTCGAAGGGTTGCCGAGCAGCGCGCTCGGTCTCGTCGCGCTGCGCTTCCTCGACGACCGGCCGGACGACGCGCGCTGGCTGTCGGACGCCGACAAGGCCGCGCTGCGCGATGCGCACGCGCAAGCCGATGCCGATGTCGGCAACGGCGTGACGTCGACACGACCGTTGCTCGCGCATCGCGACTTCTGGCTGCTATGCGCGGCCAATTTCTCGATCGCGGCGGCCGGCTACGCGCTCGTGTTCTGGATGCCGGTGATCCTGCACCGCGGTGGCCTGCACGGCGCGATGCAGATCGGCGCGCTGTCCGCGCTGCCCTACCTGTGCGGCGTCATCGGCTTGCTCGGCATGGGCTGGCGCACCGAACACCGGCAGGCGTGGCGCGAACACGGCGCGGCCGCGATGCTCGCGTGCGCGGCGGCGCTCGTCGTGCTGGCGCGCGTCGACGGCACCGCGAACCTGACGATCGCGCTTTGCGTCGCAGTCGCCGCGCATGCCGCGGCACTGCCCGCGTTTTGGGTGCTGCCCGGGCTCGCGCTGCCGAAGCGCTCGATGGCCATCGCGATCGCGGCGATCACGATGTCCGGCGCGATCGGCGGATTCGCGAGCCCGTTCCTGATGGGCGTGCTGAACACCGCCACCGGCTCGATGCGCGGCGGCCTCTATTTCAACGCCGCGTTGCTCGCGGCCGGCTGCGTGGCGCTCTTCCGCACGCTGCGCGCCCGGGCGGCGTCCCCTGCGCGCGCGGTCTGAGCGCGCCCCCTTCCCTTCACTCCTTCATCGACACATCCATGAATTTCGAACTCGATCTCGACCACCAGATGATCAAGGATCTCGTCGCACGCTTCGTGAAAGACGAGCTGATGCCGCTCGAAGCGGCCGTGATGGCGCGCGAGGCCGACGGCCAGCGCTTCGCGCTGCTCGCCGACGAGCGCGCGCGGCTCGACGAGCGCTCGCGGCAACTCGGTCTGTGGGGTCTCGACGCGCCCGCCGATGCCGGCGGCTCGGACCTGCCGGCCGTCGCGATGGTCGGCGTGAACGAAGCGATCGGCACGACCGTGACGCCATACGTCCTCCCGCCCGACTCGCCGAACCTGCGGATGCTGTGCGACGCGGCCGACGACGCACAGCGCGCGCGCTACCTCGAACCGTACGCGCGCGGCGTCACGCGTTCCGCAATGGCGATTTCCGAGCCGGGTGCCGGCTCGGACCCGGGCGCGCTGTCGACGACGGCCGAGCGCGACGGCGACACGTGGGTGCTGAACGGCCGGAAGATCTGGATCAGCCACGCGCGCGAAGCCGACTGGACGATCGTGATGGCGCTGACCGACCGAAGCAAGGGCAAGCGCGGCGGCATGTCGGCATTCATCGTCGAGCGCGACACGCCGGGCTTCGTCATCGAACGCCGCATTCCGATGATCGGCGGGCTGTCGACCTATGAAATCGTGCTGGAGGATTGCCGCGTTCCCGCCACGCAGCTGCTGGGCCGCGAAGGCGCCGGTTTCGCGCCGATGCAGGCGCGCCTGTCGAACCGTCGCCTGGAGATGGCCGCTTGGTGCATCGGCCGCGCCGAGCGCGCGGTCGCGCTGCTGTGCGACCATGCGAAACAGCGCAAGACCTTCGGCGTGCCGCTGGCCGAGCGCCAGGCGGTCCAGTGGTGGGTCGCCGACGCGCTGACGCAGATCCACGCGTGCCGCCTGATGACCTATGAAGCGGCCGCGCGAGTGGATGCCGGACAGGATGCGCGCACGCAGATCTCGATGGTCAAGGTGTTCGCGACGGAGATGGCGTCGGGCGTCATCGATCATGCGATGCAGACGCTCGGCGCGATGGGCATGACGAAGGAGCTGCCGCTGCATCAGATGGCGAACGAAGCGCGGCTGATGCGCATCTTCGAAGGCCCGACCGAAGTGCATCGCTGGGTCGTCGCACGCAGCGTGCTGTGACGCCGCCATCACCGGTTCCCCGGTCGCGCGCGTCGCGCCGTTTTCCTCACGGAGTCGCACCTTGGATACACGTCATCTCGTCGATCCCGACATCCGCCCCTGGCTGGACGCCTGGCCGACCGTCACGCTCACCGCCGACAACCTCGCCCGGCATCGCGACCGCGCCCTGCCGCTGCCGCCGATCGACACGGTCGGCAACACGCTCCAGCATCGGCGCGTGCCGGGCTCCGGCGGCGCGCCGGACGTGCCGGTGCGCGTATACCTGCCCGACGACGCGACGCGCCCGCTGCCGGCGATCGTGCACATGCACGGCGGCGGCTATGTGCGCGGGGCCGCGAAGGATCTCGAAGCCGTGCATCGCCCGCTGGTGAAGACGCTGGGGTGCGCGCTGGTGTCGATCGACTACCGCCTCGCGCCCGAGACGCCGTTTCCCGGCGCGATCGACGACTGCTACGCGGCACTCGCCTGGACCTTCCACCATGCGGACGCGCTCGGCATCGATCCGGCGCGCATCGGCGTGATGGGCGAAAGCGCGGGCGGCGGGCTCGCGGCCGCGCTGGCGTTGCTGGCGCGCGATCGCGGCGAATACCCGCTGGCGTTCCAGCACCTGATGTATCCGATGCTCGACGACCGCACCTGCGTGCGCGCACCGCATCCGCATGCCGGCGAATTCGTCTGGCACGCGGCCAACAACCGGTTCGCGTGGACGTCACTGCTCGGCCACGCGCCGGGCCTCGACGGCGTGTCGCCCTACGCGGCGGCCGCCCGCGCGGAACGGCTCGACGGGCTGCCGCCGGCGTTCATCGCCGTCGGCACGGTCGACCTGTTCGTCGACGAGAACATCGGCTACGCGCAGCGCCTCATCCGGGCCGGCGTGCCCACCGAGCTGCACGTCTTCCCGGGTGGCGTGCACGGCTTCGACATCGTGCCCGACGCGCGCGTATCGACGGCCGCGCGGCGCATCGGCCACGACGCGCTGCGCCGCTTCCTGCACGGCTGACCGCCATCGACGCAGAAACGAAAAAGGGCGGCCGAAGCCGCCCTTGCCGTTCGTCGATACGACGCCCGACACGCTCAGAACGCATCCCCCGGCACCCGCACCCAGCCTTCCATCAGCACGCGCGCGCTGCGGCTCATGATCGCCTTCGTGACCGTCCATTCGCCATTTTCGAGCCGGGCTTCCGCGCCGACGCGCAGCGTGCCCGACGGATGGCCGAAGCGCACCGCGTTGCGTTCACCGCCGCCCGCCGCCAGGTTGACGAGCGTGCCGGGGATCGCCGCGGCCGTGCCGATCGCGACCGCCGCCGTGCCCATCATCGCGTGATGCAGCTTGCCCATCGACATCGCCCGCACCAGCAGGTCGATGTCGCCCGCGTTCACGCGCTTGCCGCTCGACGCGACATAGTCGGCCGGCTTCGCGACGAACGCGACCTTCGGCGTGTGCTGCCGCGTCGCGATCTCGTCGAGCGTGTCGATCAGGCCCATGCGCAGCGCGCCGTGCGCGCGGATCGTCTCGAACTTCTCGAGCGCCTTCGCATCGCCGTTGATCGCATCCTGCAGCTCGGTGCCCGTATAGCCGATCGCCTCGGCCTCGACGAAGATGGTCGGAATCCCCGCGTTGATCATCGTCGCCTTCAGCGTGCCGATGCCCGGCACGGCGAGGTCGTCGACGAGGTTGCCGGTCGGGAACATCGAGCCGCCCGAGCCTTCTTCTTCCGCGGCCGGGTCCATGAATTCGAGCTGCACTTCGGCGGCCGGAAACGTGACGCCGTCCAGCTCGAAATCGCCCGTCTCCTGCACCGCGCCGTTCGTGATCGGCACGTGCGCGACGATCGTCTTGCCGATGTTCGCCTGCCAGATCCGCACGGTCGCGATGCCGTCGCGCGGCACGCGCGACGCATCGACGAGCCCGCCGCTGATCGCGAACGGGCCGACCGCCGCCGACAGGTTGCCGCAGTTGCCCGTCCAGTCGACGAATGCCTTGTCGATCGCGACCTGCCCGAACAGGTAGTCGACGTCGTGGCCGGGGCGCGTGCTCTTCGACACGATCACCGTCTTGCTGGTCGACGACGTCGCGCCGCCCATCCCGTCGATCTGCTTGCCGTACGGATCGGGGCTGCCGATCACGCGCAGCAGCAGCGCGTCGCGTGCGGCGCCCGGCGCCTGCGCGGCGTCCGGCAGATCCTGCAGCCGGAAGAACACGCCCTTGCTGGTGCCGCCGCGGATATACGTCGCCGGAATCCTGATTTGAGGAATGTGAGCCATGTTTGCGTTGTCCCTGTGTGGCCCGGTCAGGCGGCCTGCGACGATTCGAGGAAGTCCTGCGCGAAACGCTGCAGCACGCCGCCCGCCTCGTAGATCGACACTTCCTCGGCCGTATCGAGCCGGCACGTCACGGGCACCGCGACGCGCTCGCCGTTCTTGCGGTGAATCACGAGCGTGAGGTCGGCGCGCGGCGTACGCTCGCCGATCACGTCGAAGGTCTCGGTGCCGTCGATGCCGAGCGTCGCGCGGTTCGTGCCCGGCTTGAACTCGAGCGGCAGCACGCCCATCCCGATCAGGTTCGTGCGGTGGATCCGCTCGAACCCTTCGGCGACGATCGCCTCGACGCCCGCGAGCCGCACGCCCTTCGCGGCCCAGTCGCGCGACGAGCCCTGGCCGTAGTCGGCACCGGCGACGACGATCAGCGGCTGCTTGCGATTCATGTAGGTCTCGATCGCTTCCCACATCCGCATGACCTTGCCTTCGGGCTCGACGCGCGCGAGCGAGCCCTTCTTCACCGCGCCGTCGACCACCGCCATCTCGTTGATCAGCGTCGGGTTCGCGAAGGTCGCGCGCTGCGCGGTCAGGTGGTCTCCCCGGTGCGTCGCGTACGAATTGAAGTCCTCTTCCGGCAGGCCCATCTTCGTGAGGTACTCGCCGGCCGCGCTGTTCGCGAGGATCGCGTTCGACGGCGACAGGTGGTCGGTCGTGATGTTGTCGCCGAGCACCGCGAGCGGGCGCATGCCCTTGAGCGTGCGCTCGCCGGCCAGCGCGCCTTCCCAGTACGGCGGACGGCGAATGTACGTGCTTTGCGGACGCCAGTCGTACAGCGGCGCCGCGCGCTCGCCCGCATCGGCGGTGCGCGCGAACATCGGTTCGTAGACCTTGCGGAACTGCTCGGGCTTCACGCTCGATGCGACGATCGCGTCGATCTCCTCGTCGGTCGGCCAGATGTCCTTCAGCGTGACGGGCTTGCCGTCGTGGTCGTGGCCGAGCGCGTCCTTCTCGATGTCGAAGCGGATCGTGCCGGCGATCGCATACGCGACGACGAGCGGCGGCGATGCGAGAAACGCCTGCTTCGCATACGGGTGAATGCGGCCGTCGAAGTTGCGGTTGCCGGACAGCACGGCGGTCGCGTACAGGTCGCGATCGACGATCTCCTGCTGGATCTTCGGATCGAGCGCGCCCGACATCCCGTTGCAGGTCGTGCACGCGAACGCGACGATGCCGAAGCCGAGCTTCTCGAGTTCCGGCAGCAGGTTCGCTTCTTCCAGATACAGCTCGACCGCCTTCGAGCCCGGCGCGAGCGAGCTCTTCACCCACGGCTTGCGCGTGAGGCCCTTCGCGTTCGCGTTGCGCGCGAGCAGGGCCGCGGCGATCACGTTGCGCGGGTTGCTGGTGTTCGTGCAGCTCGTGATCGCGGCGATGATCACCGCGCCGTCGGGCATCTCGCCCGCCTTCTCTTCCCACTGGCCGGCGATGCCGCGCGCGGCGAGGTCGGACGTCGGCAGCCGCTTGTGCGGGTTCGACGGGCCGGCCATGTTGCGCACCACGCTCGACAGGTCGAACGTCAGCGTGCGCTCGTACTGCGCGCCGTTCAGCGTGTCGGCCCACAGGCCCGCCGCCTTCGCGTAGGTCTCGACGAGCTTCACCTGCTCGTCGCTGCGGCCGGTGAGGCGCAGGTAGTCGGTCGTCTGGCCGTCGATGAAGAACATCGCGGCCGTCGCGCCATATTCGGGCGCCATGTTCGAGATCGTCGCGCGGTCGCCGAGCGTGAGACTCGCCGCGCCCGCGCCGCGGAATTCCAGGTACGCGCCGACCACCTTTTCCTTGCGCAGGAATTCGGTCAGCGCGAGCACGATGTCGGTCGCGGTGATGCCGGGCTGGCGCTTGCCGGTCAGTTCGACGCCGACGATGTCGGGCAGGCGCATCCACGATGCGCGGCCGAGCATCACGTTCTCCGCCTCCAGCCCGCCCACGCCGATCGCGATCACGCCGAGCGCGTCGACGTGCGGCGTGTGGCTGTCGGTGCCAACGCAGGTGTCCGGATACGCGACGCCGTCCTGCGCCTGGATCACCGGCGACATCTTCTCCAGGTTGATCTGGTGCATGATGCCGTTGCCCGGCGGGATCACGTCGACGTTCTCGAACGACTGCTTGGTCCATTCGATGAAGTGGAAGCGATCCTCGTTGCGGCGATCCTCGATCGCGCGATTCTTCGCGAACGCGTCCGGATCGAAGCCGCCGCACTCGACGGCGAGCGAGTGGTCGACGATCAGCTGCACGGGCACGACCGGGTTCACCTTCGCCGGGTCGCCGCCGCGCTCGGCGATCGCGTCGCGCAGGCCCGCGAGGTCGACGAGCGCCGTCTGGCCGAGGATGTCGTGGCACACCACGCGCGCCGGGAACCACGGGAAGTCGCGTTCGCGCTTGCGCTCGACGATCTGCTTCAGCGAATCGGCGAGGATCGCCGGATCGCAACGGCGCACGAGGTTTTCGGCGAGCACGCGCGACGTGTACGGCAGCGTGTCGTACGCGCCGGGAGCGATCGCTTCGACCGCGGCACGCGCGTCGAAGAAGTCCAGCGACGTGCCGGGCAGGGGTTTGCGGTAGGCGGTATTCATGATGTGGGGCGGAAATCGGGGTAAGACGTTCCGCGCGCGCCGGCAGCCCGCATCATGGGCGCCGGTGCGCGCGGCGGGCGTGTCAGCGCTTCTCGATCGGCACGAACTGCAGATCTTCCGGGCCGGTGTAGTTCGCGCTCGGGCGGATGATCTTGTTGTCGACGCGCTGCTCGATGATGTGCGCGCTCCAGCCGGACGTGCGCGAGATCACGAACAGCGGCGTGAACATCGCGGTCGGCACGCCCATCATGTGATACGACACGGCGCTGAACCAGTCGAGGTTCGGGAACATCTTCTTCGCGTCCCACATCACCGATTCGAGGCGCTCGGCGATGCTGTACAGCTTCAGGTCGCCCGCTTCCTTCGACAGCTTGTGCGCAATGCCCTTGATCACCTTGTTGCGCGGATCGGAGATCGTGTAGACAGGATGGCCGAAGCCGATCACGACTTCCTTGTTCTCGACGCGGCGGCGGATATCGGCTTCGGCGTCGTCCGGCGAGCTGTAGCGGCTCTGGATTTCATACGCGACTTCGTTCGCGCCGCCGTGCTTCGGCCCGCGCAGCGCGCCGATCGCGCCGGTGATCGCCGAGTAGATGTCCGAGCCCGTGCCCGCGATCACGCGGCCGGTGAACGTCGATGCGTTGAACTCGTGCTCCGCGTACAGGATCAGCGACGTGTGCATCGCGTCGACCCACGACTTCGACGGCGTCTTGCCGTGCAGCAGGTGCAGGAAGTGGCCGCCGATCGAGTCGTCGTCGGTTTCCGTCTCGATGCGCTTGCCGTTGTGCGAGAAGTGATACCAGTACAGCAGCATCGAGCCGAGCGACGCCATCAGGCGGTCGGCGATGTCGCGCGCGCCCGGCAGGTTGTGATCGTCCTTCTCCGGCAGCACGGTGCCGAGCACCGACACGCCGGTGCGCATCACGTCCATCGGGTGGGCGGAGGCCGGGATCTGCTCGAGCGCGGCCTTCAGCGCGTTCGGCAGGCCGCGCAGCGCGCGCAGCTTGGTCTTGTACGCGGCCAGTTCGGTCAGGTTCGGCAGCGTGCCGTGCACGAGCAGGTGCGCGATTTCCTCGAACTCGCACGATTCGGCGACGTCGAGAATGTCGTAGCCGCGGTAGTGCAGGTCGTTGCCGGTCTTGCCGACCGTGCACAGCGCCGTGTTGCCGGCCGTCACGCCCGACAGCGCCACCGACTTCTTCGGCTTGAATGCGCCTGCGGCGGCCGGTGCTGCTGCGTCTTTCGTCTCGCTCATGTTTCCGTTCTCCAATGGGTATCGGGGGTGTCATGTCGGCCGGGCGCGGCGCGGGTGCGCGCGCTCCGGCTTCATGCAAAGCATTCCGGGAACCGTGTCCCGGCGCGCGGGCCGCGTTACTTCTTGCCCTGCGCGAACAGTTCGTCGAGCTTCTGCTCGTAGGCGTGATAGCCGAGGAAGTCGTACAACTCGGCGCGGGTCTGCATGGTCGGCACGGCAGCCTTCTGCGTGCCGTCGCGGCGCAGCGTCTCGTAGAAATTCAGCGCGGCCTTGTTCATCGCGCGATACGCGCCGCAGCAGTACAGCGCGATGTCGACGTTCGCCTCGCGCAGTTCGTCGAGCGTGAACAGCGGCGTCGAGCCGAACTCGGTCAGGTTCGCGAGGATCGGCACCTTCACGGCGGCCTTGAAGCGGCGGTAGTCGTCGAGCGTCTTCATCGCTTCCGGGAAGATCATGTCGGCGCCGGCTTCCACGTATGCGATCGCGCGCTCGATCGCGGCGTCGATCCCTTCGGCGGCGGCCGCGTCGGTGCGGGCCATGATCACGAACTGGTCGTCGGTGCGCGCATCGACCGCGGCCTTCACGCGATCGACCATTTCGTCGGTCGGCACGACTTCCTTGCCCGGACGGTGGCCGCAACGCTTCTGGCCGACCTGGTCCTCGAGGTGGACGGCCGCGACGCCGGCCTTGATGAACGAGCGCACCGTGCGCGCGATGTTGAACGCGCCGCCCCAGCCCGTGTCGATGTCGACCAGCAGCGGCAGGTCGGTCGCGTTGGTGATCCGGTTCGCGTCGATCAGCACGTCTTCCATCGTGCTGATGCCGAGATCGGGGATCCCGAGCGAATTCGCGGCGACGCCGCCGCCCGACAGGTAGACGGCCTTGAAGCCGACGGCCTGCGCCATCTTGGCTGCGTACGCGGTGATCGCGCCGACCACCTGCAGCGGCTGCTCGGCCGCGACTGCCGCGCGGAATTTCGCGCCGGCGCTCTGAAGATGCGTGTTGCTCATGAACGGCCTCCTGAAGGAATGCCCATCAACAGCAAGGACCGGGCCAGCTCGCGAAACGCCGCTAACCCACTGATTCTTAAGCAACCGGTAGGTGCATTGAATCGTCCGGTGATTTCAATTCGGCAATTCCATGTTTCAAAAATGAAATCGCGCGCGCATAATCGATCGCCATGGACCTCTCCTCGACCAAGCCCGTCGGCCCGGCCGACCGCACCGTTCGCCCGCGCATCTGGGCGATGGGCATCAGCCGCCTGCGCGACCTGTTTCGCGAGATCGCCGGCGAATTCGACGAACGTGCCGACGTGCGCATCGTCACGCGCGCGTACGAAGATGCGCTGAGCGCGATCGCGGAGGCCGGCACCGCGCGGCCCGACGTGATCGTCGCGGCCGGCTCCAACGGCGGCTTCCTGAAAACGCGTGCGCAAGTGCCGGTCGTGGTGGTGTCGCCGACCGGCTTCGACGTGATGCAGGCGCTCGCGCGCGCACGGCGCGACGCGTCGCGGATCGCGCTCGTCAGCGCCGGCGAGACGCCGCCCGAAGTGCGCCGCTTCGTCGCCGCCTACGGCCTCGACGTGCAGTTTGCGTCATATCAGTCCGCGCAGGAAGCGGAAGCCTGCGTGCACGACCTGCACGACCGCGGCATCGAGACGATCGTCGGCCCTGGCCTCGTCACCGATCTCGCGGCGAGCGCCGGCATGGGCGCCGTATTCCTGTATTCGCACGCGTCGGTGCGCAAGGCGGTCGAGACGGCGCTCGAAGTCGCGTACGCCACGCACGCCGAGGCGTTTCGCCGCCAGCGGCTCGACAACCTGTTGCAGCACCTGCGCGACGGCGTGGTCGCGCTCGATGCGCGCGGTCGCGTCGAAGCCATCAACGAGCGGCTCGCGTCGGCGCTCGGGGTCGAACCCGCGGCGGCCGTCGGCCGCGCGCTCGTCGACCTGCGTCCGGAGCTGCGCACGCTGCGCGGCGAGGACGGCGACGCGCTCGCGACCGTGCGCGGCGTGCGCTACGTCGTGCATCGCGGGCCGCTGGTCGATCGCGGCGTCACGTCGGGCAGCGTGCTGACGTTCCAGGAATCGCGGGCGGTCGAACGGCTCGACCGTGCGCTGCGCTCGCAACCGAACACGCAGCAGTTCGCGGCGCGCTACACGCTCGACGACGTGGTCGGCGCGTCCGCACCGATGGCGCGCGTGCGCGACCTCGTGCGCCGCTACGCGAAATCCGACGCGACCGTCCTCGTGCTCGGCGAAAGCGGCACCGGCAAGGAAATGATCGCGCAGAGCCTGCACGCGCTGTCCGTGCGGCGCAACTATCCGTTCGTCGCGATCAACTGCGGCGCGTTTCCGGAGGCGCTGCTCGAGAGCGAGCTGTTCGGTTACGAGGAAGGCGCGTTCACCGGCGCGCGACGCGGCGGCAAGACCGGGCTGTTCGAGGCCGCGCACCGCGGCACGCTGTTTCTCGACGAAATCGGCGAGATGCCACCATCGCTGCAAAGCCGGCTGCTGCGCGTGCTGCAGGAGCGCGAAGTGATCCGCCTCGGCTCGACCGAGCCGATCCGCATCGACGTGCGCGTGATCGCCGCGACGCACCGCCCGCTGCTCGCGGCCGTCGAGGACGGCACGTTCCGCGCGGACCTGTATTACCGGCTCAACATCCTGAACATTGGCCTGCCGCCGCTGCGCGAGCGCGCCGCCGACATTCCGGCGCTCGCGGCCACGCTGCTCGTGCAGGCCGCGCGGCGTGAATCGCGGCTGGCCGAACGCGTGCGCGAAGTCGGCGATGCGATGCGCGTGCTCGACGCGACGCAGGCGACGCTCGCGCGCTACCGGTGGCCCGGCAACGTGCGGGAACTGCAGAACGTGGTCGAGCGGATCGCGGTGGAACTGGCCGAGGAAGTCGACGAACACGATCCGGGCGCCGCGTGCGCGGCTCTCACGCCCGATGCGCTGCAGGCGATCGCGCCCGAGTTGTTCGCGGCGCCGCCCGAGGCGGTCGACGCCGACGACGCGCAGACGCTCCACGCACGCCGCCGCCGCGCCGAAGCCGACGAGATCCGCGCGGTGCTCGATGCATGCGGCGGCGATCGCGATCGCGCATGCGCGATGCTCGGCATCAGCAAGACCACGCTGTGGCGGAAGCTGTCGGCGAAATAGGTTCGGGCGGAATGGGCGCGGCAGCATGACATGCTGCGCGCGCGCTGCCGTCAATCAGCCTTGTGATAGTGGCGGTAAGCCTTCGCGCGATTGCCGCACGACGACATCGAGCACCAGCGGCGGCTGCCGTTCTTGCTGTCGTCGATGAACAGCCACTGGCATGCATCGTTCGCGCAGCGCTTGACCTTCGCGAGCCGCGTGCCGCCCAGCAGGTCCGTCGCCGACCACAGCACCGGGCTCAGCAGCCCCGCGAGCGTCGCGTCTGCTGCCCCGAGCCGCCACGCGTAGCCGCCGTCGATCCGCGCGAGCGCGACGCGCGGCGCCGCTTCCGCCAGAAAACCGCCCAGCAGCGCGAGATCGTCGGCTTGCGGCTCACGCCGCTCGGCTTGCGCGTGAAAGAGCCGATACAGCGCCTCGCGCAACGCGAGCGCGCGCGCCAGCATCGCAGGCTCCCCCCCCTTCTCCGTCACCTGTGCGCGACACACGTCGGCCAGGCCGGCCGGCACGCCCGCCTGCTCGCGACACCATGTGAGCAGGTCGTCCAGCGTGCCGAAGGTTTCGGTCGGCGCGTCCGCGCCGCGCCAATACAGCGTGTTCGCGAAATCGATGCTCAGCGTTTCGGACGGTGCCGGGACCAGGCAGTCCGTCGTGACGGAAGGTTGCGTTTTGCTCATGACGCGATCGTATCTAACCACCATGCCGGTTGACAAGCGTCCGGACGCTTTCTAACATAACCAGCAAGGTGGTTAAAAAAGGTTTGCTGCACTGACGTCCCCTCTTCAGTTCAAGGAGCCACAGATGATCGATCGTTTTTCCTGCGACGTTGTCCACACCGGCCGCAGCCGTGCCTTTCACGACAGCATGCTCGGCGCGCTTCGCTACAAGCGGCTGGCCTGGTGGCTGTAAACGGGTTTGCCGCACTGACGTCCCCCTTCAGTTCAAGGAGCCACAGATGATCGATCACCTTTCGTTCGGCGTTGCCCACATCGACCGCAGCCGCGCGTTCTACGACAGCACGCTCGGCGCGCTCGGCTACAAACGGCTATACAGCGACGACGGATCCCTCGGCTACGGCACCAGCGAACCGGTGCTGTGGTTGCAGCACGCGGCGCGTCCGGTCGTCGCCGATCCCGATTCCGGGTTGCACTTGTCGTTTCGCGCATCGTCGCCCGTGGAAGTCGACGCGTTTTATCGCGCCGCGCTGCAGCACGGCGGACACGACAACGGCGGGCCAGGCAAACGCGAGCACTACGGTCCCGGCTACTACGCGGCGTTCGTCGTCGATCCCGACGGATATCGGCTCGAAGCCCATTGCGAGCTGGACAACGTCGTCTGATCCGGTTCGCACCGACACGGGTGAATGACAAGGGCCCGATTCCGCATCGCGCGGAATCGGGCCCTTGTCTTTGCCGCATCGATGTCCGGTTCGCGGCGGCCACCGCGAACAATCACGCCAGTGACCGAGCGGACGGTCGGACGGCGCGACCGGTCTACTGCGCGTTGCGCGTGCGCTGCAGTTGCTCGCCCAGCCCCTCGACGCCGAGGCGCACGGTCTGGCCGGCTTTCAGGAACACCGGCGACGGCTTGATGCCCATCCCGACGCCCGGCGGCGTACCGGTCGTGATCACGTCGCCCGGTTGCAGCGTCATGCAGGTCGACAGGTAGGCGATCAGTTGCGCGACGGTGAACACCATCGTGCGCGTGTTGCCGTTCTGGTAGCGGTGGCCGTCGATTTCGAGCCACAGGTCGAGGCGCTGCGGATCAGGCACCTCGTCACGCGTCACGAGCCACGGGCCGATCGGGCCGAACGTATCGAAGCCCTTGCCCTTGTCCCACTGACCGCCGCGTTCGATCTGCCACTCGCGCTCGGAGACGTCGTTGACGACGCAATAGCCGGCGACGTAATCCAGCGCGCGCGCCTCGTCGACGTCCTTGCACGTCGCGCCGATCACGACGCCCAGCTCGACTTCCCAGTCCGTCTTCACCGAGCCCTTCGGGATGTCGATGCCGTCGTTCGGGCCGCAGATCGAACTCGTCCATTTGCCGAATACCACCGGCTCCTTCGGTACCGGCATGCCGGCTTCGGCCGCGTGATCGGCATAGTTCAGACCAATGCCGATGAACTTGCCGACGCGCCCGACGCACGCGCCAATGCGTGGCTCGCCCGGGACCAGCGGCAGCGTGGCCGGGTCGATCGCGCGCAGGCGCGCGAGAGCGGCGTCGGACAGCGCGTCGCCGGCAAGATCCGGCACATGCGCGGAAAGGTCGCGAATCCGGCCGTCCGCGTCGAGAATACCGGGCTTTTCCTGGCCGGACGGGCCATAGCGAAGCAGTTTCATCGTGCTCAACCTCTATTGTCGAATGTGACAGGATACCGGCCGACGCAGCCGCCTATGGCCACGCGCCGGACTGAATGCCGATCGTCGATGACGCGCGTCGGCGCCGCATCCGGCAGGCCAATCGACACGCGAGGCTCGCGCTGGCGCAGCGATCGCGGCGCCGCACCGGAGTGCGACGCGCATCGAACGGGCGGCCGCCGGTCTGCGCATCGGCGACGACGGCCCGGCATCCGCGACACGTGCCGGCCTGTGCAGTGCCGGCCGGCTTCACGCGCGGCCGCGCCGTCGCTGGCCCGCCGCTCTTTGTACCATCGGCTGCCCGCCGTGAAATGGCCCGCGACGGATAACGACTATTGGTGCGCCCGCGGCGGTTGCACCGCAGCATCGGGCGCGCCTAATCATCCGGCTTTACGCCAAAAACCACCCGTCCGTCGACTCCGAAAGATGAATTGCGAATATTTCTTATAACACTGTCATCGGGAACGATATCTAATCCGTTCTTGCTGGGTAACGATCGGTAAAAAGACGCTGCATTGCACACTGGATGTTTGTTGTTGAGCTCGCCCGGATGGCAGTCACATCCGCATGCGGCTTCACGAATCCGCGTGCAAAACCAGTCAGCGTGCGTCGCCCACCGATCGGCAATCCCCCGGACTTCCTACCCCATGACGCAAACGACCACTAACCCGCTCCCCGGCAGCGACGCACGGGAGACGATGGGCGCAGCCGACCGATATCGCGCGCCCGCGCTCGACAAGGGTCTCGACATTCTCGAACTCCTGTCGGAACAGAAGGAAGGACTCACCCGCACCGAAATCACGAAGGAACTCGGCCGCAACGCGAGCGAGATCTACCGGATGCTCGAGCGTCTCGTCGCACGCCGCTACGTGATGCGCTCGAGCGGCGGCGACCGTTACACGCTCAGCCTGAAACTGTTCGCGCTCGCACATCGGCATCCGCCGATGAACCGGCTGATCGCCGAGGCGTTGCCGCTGATGCAGCGCTTTGCCGACGCGGCCGAACAGTCGTGCCACCTGACCGTCTACGATCGCGGCAACCTGCTCGTGATCGCGCAGGTGGACGGCCCCGGCCCCTGGGGCGTGTCGGTGCGGCTCGGCTCGCGCGTCGGGCTCGCCGATACGGCGTCGGGGCGCGTGATGCTGTCGTTCCAGGGTGCCGAGCAGCGTGCGCACATGCTGGCCGAGCATCGCAAGGTCAAAGGCGAAGCCGCGATGAACGAGCAGGAACTCGCGCACGCGTGCCAGTCCATTCGCCAATCCGGCTACGTGCGCCAGGACAGCCGCCAGGCATACGGCGTGACAGACCTGAGCGCGCCGATTCTCGGCCCGGCCGGCCATGCGATCGCGGTGCTGACCTGCCCGTACATGCGCCGGATCGACGCGCATATGGCGCCGTCGGTCGAGGTGGTCGTCGCAGGACTGCGCGATACGGCAGGCCAGTTGTCGATGTGCCGCGCGGAGACTTGCTGAACGTTGCAGAACGGTCGACCGCGCTGAAGGCGGTCGACCGTTCGGGCGCGGTGGTCGTTCGGTCACGCGGCCAGCGGATCGGGCAGGCGGGAGGGCTCCACATCGCGCACGCGGCGTACGACGCGCGCCGGCCGCGCGGGCTCTCGTCCCGGCATCCCGCAGACCGTTTCCGGATGCGCGGACGCCGCGCTACGCTAGAATAGCGGCCCTCTCAAAAACTACGACGGCCGGCTGTCGCGGCCGTCGTATCCGATGGATGTCATGGCCAAACTTCTGAACGATCAAGAATTCCAGCGTTTCTCCGAACTTCAGCAGAAGCAGGCAAGCTTCACGATCACGCCCGAGGAAGCGGACGAGCTGCGCGACATCGTCGCGCGCGCGCAGAAGAAGCGCGACGACCGTGCCGAAGCGATGCGCGCGATCGAGAACTACATCGAGCAGTTCGACATCACGCCCGACGAACTCTTCTCGCCCGAGCAGATCGGCGACGCCGCGCGCACCTATGGCCTCATCACGGCCACCAAGAAGGAACGCACGTTGCCGCCGTCGATCACGTTCAATGGCAAGCCGTACCAATGGACCAAGACGCTTCCGGACGACGTGCGCGGCGCGCTGTTCGATGCATTTACGTCCGGCGAATCGGTCAAGCGCTTCATCGCGATGCCGAAAGACACCGCGCGTTGCGCCCTGACGATCGCCCGGCTCGAGCGCGAAACCGGCGGCGTATATGCCGACGCGCACCTCGAAGAACTCGCGATTTCGCGTGACCAGGTGAACGACGCAGCGTCGAAACTCGCTGCGTAAATGCCATCGCGGGCACGGTTCATGCGTGCCCGCACCGGTGCGGACGCCGGCACAAGCCCGCGCCGCGCCAGCCGGAGCACTGCGTCCGCAGGCTCCCGAAAAATCTCACCGAAGCGTCCCGTAAACGCTCACCAGAGCATCCTGTAAAAGCTCACCTGAGGTTCCCGGAGACGCTCACCGGCCCCTCCCGAACGTCCTCACCAACGCATCCCGGAGACGCTCACCACCCCTTCCCAGAAAGGCTCACCGGGGCTTCCCGCAAGGGCTCACCGGCAGCTCCCGCGAAGGCTCACCGGGTGCTCCCGTATCGACTCACCCAATTGCTCCCGGAAAGGCTCACCGTCGGCTCCTGAAAATTCTCACCTTTGTTCTGTTTCCGATGCTGCGGGTGCGCAATGCGGGCGTCAGTGCGCTCAAATATGGCGCCGGGACCGGTGGTACGCGGAGGTCATCGGCGCACGCAACCGCCCGCCGCGGACGCCATGACCCGATGTACTCGCCCTTCCCCGCCGGTCGCGAAGCCAGCGCTTTGCCGATCCGCATATTGGAGCGAAAGAGTTGAACGCTCTGCACCCCGAACTACAATCAATTCGCTCCGTCGCGACTATGAATCCCGGCGTCGCGCGTTCCGCAGCGGCTGCACACGATACCGCCGGACCTTCGGACACGCTCGCCGACGCGATTACGGTTGCAGCTTCATCCTGAACCCCACCACGCCCGGTTCCTCCGTCGTCGACACCTCGAAACCGCAGGATTTCGCCAGCGAGATCATCGCGGTGTTCTCACGCAGCGCCTCGCCCACCATCCACGCGGTGCCACGCGATCGCGCGTGGTCGATGATGCGGGCCATCATCAGCCGCCCGAGACCCTTGCCCTTCTGATCGGGCCGGACAGCGATCGCGAACTCGGCCGTCTCGTTGTCGGGATCGGTAACCGCGCGCGCCACCGCGAGTGTGTGCGACCCGCCCGACACGTCGGTGATCGACACGATGAAGGCCATCTCGCGGTCGTAGTCGATCTGCGTCATGCGCGCGACTTGCGAATGATCGAAGCTGCGCACCGCACCGAAGAAACGCATCCGCAGATCGTCCGGCGTCATCGCGCCAAGCAGCTCGTTGTGCGCTTCCTCGTCTTCCGGACGGATCGGCCGGATCGTCACGGTCTGGCCGCGCCATTCGAACGTCTGCTCGAGATGGCGCGGATACGGCATGATCGCGAGCCGGCTGCGCCCGGCCGCCAGCGTGACGCGCGGCGCGACCACGTATGCCCGGTCGGAGAGCACGCGCAGCGTGACCGACATCGCGACGACCTCGCGCACGTCGCAAACGACTTGCGACAGCGCCGTCAGCGCGTCGAGCGTGGGTTCGACGGGCGTGCGGCGTGCATATGGCGAACGCTCCATCACCACGCGGGCGAGCACCGTATTCAGCGGCGGCAGCCCGTACACGACGAACGGCGCCGATACGCCGTCGGCCGATGGCACGGCATAACGAAACACCGGGCCGAAGTTCGAATCGTCGTACATCTCGACCGTGACGTCGACGACTCTGGCGCCCGCCGACGCATCGGCCGGCTCGCCGTGCACGCCGAAGTGGGACAGCCAGCGCAACGCCGCTTCGCCGGCGAGTTCATGCTCGCCGGCCTCGACCATCCGCCGGGCCTCGGCCTGCGCGGACGCAACGCACTCGGCCGGCTGCAGCGGCGTGCCCTCGGGCGTCTGCATCAGCAACTGCCGCCCGAGGTTGTAGTCGACGAGCCGTGCGTATGCGCGCGCAAGCCGCTGCGGTGTGGTGTGCACCGGAATGCCGTTCGCGTGCAGTGCGTCGCGCGTCGCCGCATCGACCGCACCGAAGAAACACGCGAGGATGCCGCGGTACGCGTACTGCCGCGATTCGATCAGCGTGCGCGCGACCGCATCGGCCGGCGCGCTGTGGGACGTCGAATGCACGACGAACAGCGTGCCCGTTTGCTGGAACGGCGCGAGCGCCTTAATGGCGGCGCCGAAATGCTCGGGGCGCGCATCGTCGCCGAGCGTCAGTGGATTGCCGGGGCCGGCGAGATGCGGCAGCGCGGCCGCGACCGCCGACGCTGCCTCGGCCGGCCAGTCGACCAGCACATTGCGCACCTCCGCGACTGCATCGACCGCGAGTTTCGCGACGCCTGCGTCGCTCGTCACGAGTGTCGCCGCGCCGCGCGCGGTGACGCGCCCGACGCCGAGCGTCTCGATCTCGTCGAGCAGATCGTCGAGCGCATCGACACGCACCATCCCCGCACGCTGGAACGCCGCGGTGTAAAGCGCATCACCGGGATCGGCGCGCCCGGTGCGCAATGCGAGCACCGGCTTGTTGCGCGCCGCCGCACGCGCTGCCGACATGAACTTGCGCGCGGCACACACGGTGTCGAGCTCGAGCAGGATCGCGCGCGTGCCGGGGTCGCTCGCGAGGTAGTCGAGCACGTCGCCCGCATCGACGTCGGCCTCGCTACCCAGCGCAACGACATGTGAAAAGCCGAGGCCTCGCGCATCGGCCCAGCCGAGCACCGCATTCGTCAGCGCGTTGGATTGCGACACCCAGGCGACGCCGCCCGATCGCGCCGTATAGGCCGGTGCGCCGAAATGCGCATGCCGTGCGGGCGACAGCACGCCGAGGCTGCCGGGTCCGACGATACGGAGCACGAACGGCTTCGCGGCCTTGAGCGTGCGATCGAGCGCGGCGCGATCGGCGTCGGTGCGCGCCTCGCCGACGATCACCGCGACACGCGTGCCGATCTCGCCGAGCTTGCGCACGATGCCGGCCCATGTGGCGGGTGGCGTGCAGATCACGGCGACCGATGGCGGCGCGGGCAGCCGGTCGACATCGGCCACGACCGCGTACCCGTTCAGCTCGCGGTACTTCGGATTGACGGGCCACACGGGCCCCTCGAACGCGCCATCGAGCACGCGCGCCCACACCATCGCTCCAATACTGCCCGCGCGCGACGATGCACCGACGACCGCAACGGACCTGGGCTGGAACAACGCATCGAGATGACGGACGGTCACATCGGCTCCATACGGTAACGAAAGACGACCCGACCGGCGCACGAGCCGGATGGCCGTGCGCCGGTCGACGCGAACTCCAAGCATAGGCGAACCCGATGCCGCTGCCTATATGCCGAACGGCCGACTGTGCGACGCGCATCAATGCCCGCAACATGGGCAGGTCATCGACGTCTTCGCACACGCAACGGGCGAGGGCGACACGATGCGGTCTTCCGGTCGCCGCTTCAAAGGTGAGGATTTACAGGAGGCATGGTGAGCAAGTTCGGGAATTGCAGGGCGCGCAGCGTAAATGCGCGAGAGGTGATCGCAATCGGCGGTACGTCTGCACCGCGCAGATCGGGAATGCCAATGCGCGCATGCCGCGCAATTGCAGTGTTGTTTACGGGAATTCGCGGTGATATCCGGTCGAATCGCGGCGAATTCGCAAAACGATATCCGTCAATCGCGCGGCATCGGTGTTCAATTCGCGGTTTCGAGTCGTGCCGCGGCTGCCCAAAAACAAAACGGTGCGACGGCCGCATGGCCGTTCGCACCGTCAGTCAGCGCACGAAAGGTGAGGATTTTCGGGAGTCAGTCCTTGATCAGGAAACGCGCGCGATTCTTGCCGAGCCATGCCGGCGCCCGCCCGCGGCCACTCCACGTTTCACCCGTCTTCGGGTTCAGGTACTTCGGCGGCAACGGACGCTTCGGTTTCGCGGCAGCAGCGGCGCCGATCGGTCGAAAACCGAGCTCTTCCGCGGTAATGTCGAATTCCTCGATTTTCGCCCGAATGGCGGCAATCGCATCGGCAATTGCCTTTTCGCGTTCCTTGTCGATCTTTTGCTGAAGTCTTTCGAGCTGCGCTGTCAGTTGCCTGTAGGTCGCCATATGGATGGGACTCCGTGAGTGTTATTCATGAAAAATAGCCAACTCCAAGCGAATAGAAAAGCGCTTCTCCCGATTACGGTCTCCTTATCCGGCCATGTCGGGATCAATAACCGCTTTTCTTCTTGCATGCGAAGAGAAGATTTCGCGTTGCGTCATCGGTTGATTGCTGGAGGACGTCGAATTCACCATTGCAGATGGCTCGGGCATTGTCCGTGCAATTGCTCCAGTCGCTGCCGGTGCACTGCACCTGCGAAGTCGGGCGCCCGTCAGAAGTGAACAGTGGCGCCCCGCCGCCGCACCCGCCGAGCCCCGCAATCAGGGCCAACAATCCGGCCCGACGCCAATGCGTTCGAGGCCACCGACAGACCGACGCAAGCATGTGTTTCATTGTTCTTTCCGTCAACCGATTTTTTAATGCCGCGAGTATGCCATGCACCGCCGGCAGGCGTTCAGTCGGGCGTCCGGTCCGGCCGTCCACGCGTCTTGTACGGCACGGCCCTGTGCGGATCGTCGGTGATGCGAACGAATACCCGCTCGACGTCGGGAAGCGCGCCGAGTTCGCGCTCCAGCGCCTGCCGATCGAATGCCGGATCGGCACACCCTTCGACATAAATGAAGCGCCGCTGCACGGTGATCCACAGGCTCGTGCCCTGCAGACGATCGGTGCCCGCGAAATGCGCTTTCGCCGCCTCGGCGATCGGCGCGTCATACATATACGAATTCGGTTTCGTGCAGCGGTGGGCGAGCCAGCAGGTGGTCCCGCGCTCGACGCGGTAATGCGCGTCGTCTTCCATCTCGGCGCGCGTCATCCACGGCCCCAGCGGCAACGGGCATTCGGCGAAGCCTCGCGACAGCGCGACGAAGGGATCGTTGTACCAGTTGCGCCGTACCACGGGCGCGTCCGCGTCACCCGCCTGCGCGAGCGAGGACGTCGCCACCAGTGCGGCCAGCCATCCGGCAATTGCGAGTCGCTTCATCGTCGTCTCCTGTCGGGCACTTCACCGGCGCCGTTCGTCATGTCCCAGCGCATCCACCGCTGCTTGCTACCGGTCGATCCCGAGCGCCGTCAGTTTCTTGTACAGCGTCGCCCGGCCGATGCCGATGCGTGCGGCCGCTTCGACCACCTTCCCGTCGCAGGCCGCAAGCGCGTCGATCAGGAACTGGCGCTCCCACGCGGCCAATGCATCGGTATACGAAACGACCGGCGCATCAGGCGCCCCCGCTGCATCGCCCGCATCCCGGCCGACCGGCGACGGAGCAGCCCGCATGCCTGCCGGCACGGCATCCGTCACCACGCGCACCGGCCCGAGGAACGGCGCGAGCGCACCCGCATCGATCACCGAGCGATCCGACAGCATCAGCGCACGCTCGAGCGTGTTGCGCAGTTCGCGTACGTTGCCCGGCCACGGGTACGCGCACAGCATCCGCAGCGCATCGTCGGTCAGTTCGCAGTGCGCAGCGCGACCGTGCTGCGCGGCCAGCTCCTCGAGCGTCGCGTAGACGAGCGCCGCGATGTCGGACGCACGCTCGCGCAACGGGGGCGCGTGGATCGTCAGCACATTGAGCCGGTAATAGAGATCCGCGCGAAAGCGGCCGGCCTCGACCAGCGCGGGCAGGTCGGCCGACGTCGCGGCGATGATCCGCACGTCGGCGCGCACGATCCGGTTCGAGCCAACCGGTTCGAACTCCTTGTCCTGCAATACGCGCAGCAGCTTGCCCTGCAGCGGCAGCGGCATGTCGCCTATTTCGTCGAGAAACAGCGTGCCGCGATCGGCCAGCTCGAACTTGCCGACGCGTCCCTTGCGATCGGCGCCGGTATATGCGCCCGGCGCCGCGCCGAAGAATTCGGTTTCGAGCAGCGTGTCGGGAATCGCGGCCACGTTGACGGTCACGAGCGGCTGAAGCGCGCGCGCCGACGCCGCGTGAATCGCATGCGCGAGCAGTTCCTTGCCGGTGCCCGTCTCGCCGAGCAGCAGCACCGGCGAATCGACCTGTGCGGCGCGCCGCGCCTGCCGCTTGGTTTCGAGGCTTGCGGCGCTCGTGCCGACGAAACTCGCGAACGTGTATTTCGCACGGCGTGCCTGCGCGAGCGAACGCTGCGTGGCGATCAACTGCTGCTGAAGCTGCACGTAACGGGAAAAGATCGGCGTGAGCGTCTTCAACTGGTCGAACAGTGCGAAGCCGATCGCGCCGACCGTCTCGCCCGTCTCGTTCTTCAACGGCAGGCGCGTGACGACGAGCGGCTCGCGGCCCGTCTCCATGATGTCGAGCAGAATCGGCTGTCCGGTCGACACGACCTCGCGCATCAGGCTGTTCGGAATCACCGCCTCGCAGTCGAGGCCGACCGCCTGCTGCGGATCGGCGAACCCGAAGCGTGCCGCATAACGCTCGTTCATCCACACGACGCGCGCGTCGCGATCGACGACCACCGTGCCCGCGCTCGAATCCTCGAAAGTCTGAAACAGCGACTCGGCGGCGCGCCGCAGCACGTCGCCGTAATTGACGGGCAGGCGGGCCCAGTCGTTCATCATCGTGTCGTTGTCTCCGCGTATGCTTGGCCGGACGTCTCCGGAACGAGACGCAGTATCTCATTTTGGAGACATCCCGGAATGCCTTGTCCGGGAAAGCCCTGCCCGATTCAGCGGGCGGTCCTGCCGGCCGAATCGTCTCCCGGTGGAGACGATTTATGTAGAATCTTCAGACATTGGCCGGCGCGGGCCCGCCGGCCTGCGCCGGATCCACGTCCGGCGGCGCAATCCGGCCGATGGCACGAAACCTGCACGAACCTGAGCCGGTTCGCGGCGCGTCCCGCGATCGAACAACAACCAAAGCCATTCCAAGCTATTAGGAGACTCCCCTTGTCTTTCGTGATCGTCCTCGCCGCGCTGGCGTTCCTGATGTTCGCCGCGTATCGCGGCTACAGCGTGATCCTGTTCGCGCCGATCGCCGCGCTCGGCGCGGTCCTGCTGATCGAACCCGCCGCCGTCGCACCGGTCTTCTCCGGCATCTTCATGGAGAAAATGGTCGGCTTCGTCAAACTCTATTTCCCGGTCTTCATGCTCGGTGCCGTGTTCGGCAAGGTGATCGAGCTGTCCGGGTTCTCCGAGTCGATCGTCCATGCCGCGATCCGCTACATCGGCCGCTCGCGTGCGAATGCGGTGATCGTCGCGGTGTGTGCGCTGCTCACCTATGGCGGCGTGTCGCTGTTCGTCGTGGTGTTCGCCGTGTATCCGTTCGCGGCCGAACTCTATCGCCAGAGCAATATTCCGAAGCGGCTGATGCCCGGCGCGATCGCGCTCGGCGCGTTCTCGTTCACGATGGATTCGCTGCCCGGCACGCCGCAGATCCAGAACATCATCCCGACCACGTTCTTCAAGACGACCGCCTGGGCCGCACCCGCGCTCGGCACGATTGGCTCGCTGTTCATCATCGTCGTCGGCCTCTCGTATCTGGAATGGCGCCGCCGTTCGGCGATGGCAAAGGGCGAAGGCTACGGCACGTCGCTCGTCAACGAGCCGGAGCGCGTCGAAGCGACGGCATTGCCGAACCCGGCGCTGGCGATCCTGCCGCTGATCCTCGTCGGCGCATCGAACTTCACGTTCACGAAACTGATCCCGCAGTGGTACGGCGCCGCGTCGTACACGGTCGCGCCGGACGTGCTGCCGGGTGTGCATACGCCGGTCACGACGTCGATCAAGACCGTCGTCGCGATCTGGTCGGTCGAGGCCGCGCTGCTGCTCGGCATCGTGCTGGTCGTCCTGACCGCGTTCAAGCGCGTCAGCGACCGCTTCGCGGCCGGTTCGAAGGCCGCCGTCGGCGGCGCGCTGCTCGCCGCGATGAACACGGCGTCGGAATATGGTTTCGGCGGCGTGATCGCCGCGCTGCCGGGCTTCCTCGTCGTCAGCGACGCACTGAAGAGCATTCCGAACCCGCTCGTGAACGCGGCCGTATCGGTCAGCTCGCTCGCCGGCATCACCGGTTCGGCGTCGGGCGGCATGAGCATCGCGCTCGCCGCGATGTCGGACCTGTTCATCAAGGGCGCGCAGGCAGCCAACATTCCGATGGACGTGCTGCACCGGGTCGTCGCGATGGCCAGCGGCGGCATGGACACGCTGCCGCACAACGGCGCGGTCATCACGCTGCTCGCGGTCACGGGCCTCACGCACCGCGAGTCGTATCGCGACATCTTCGCGGTGACCGTGATCAAGACGCTCGCGGTGTTCTTCGTGATCGCCGTGTACTACACGACGGGTCTCGTGTAAGTCTCCGCATGCGGCGGCGTTCCGAACGCCGCCGCGACGCGTCAGGCCGCATCGCCGCGGCCGGCGCACCTTCCCTCCTCTGCACGCCAAGGCTGGGCAACCGGCCCAGCATCGTCGAAGCAGGCGGCGCAACGCCGGTCGCGACGCGACGCACCTTCCCGATACCTCAGCATGCAAGCCGGGACGGATCACCGAGGTTCTCATCCACCGGTTCGTCCCCCCGCCCGACCGGAGCCGCACGGCCCGACGCCCGTCACGCACCGCCATCCGGCACGGTCCGTTCCCGCCATCCATTGTTACCGGCAGCAGAACACTGCGTTGGGCGCGATCGCATTTTTCGCGCGCGCGGCCGGTCCTACACTGCTTTCAACCGCCGCCGCTTCGTCGAACGAAGGCCGGACGCCCAGTTGGAAACATGGAGGTCACGATCATGAAGCGCCTGATTCACGCAGTTGCCGTTGCCCTCGCCGTATCCGCGTCGTTCGCCGCGCAAGCGCAGTCGAACCCGCCGCTCACGCGCGCGCAGGTTCATGCCGAAGTGAAGGCACTCAAGCAGGCCGGCTTCCAGCCGAGCGACTGGTTCTACCCGGCCAGCATCGTTTCCGCCGAAGCGAAGATCGCCCGTCAGCAGAGTGCCGGGTATGGCAGCGATCAAGGTGCATCGTCGGAGTCGAGCCACTAATCGACGTCACGACGCGGCCGTTCCATCCGGCCGCTTTCTCGCAGGCCATCACGCCTTCACCGGCTCGATCAGCTTCGCGCATGCCGCTGCCTGCGGATCGCCCGCAGGCAACTTCGCGCACACCCCGTCGAACTGCTTCACGACCGACCTGACCGACGCGTCGTGCGCGCCGCCACCGCGCCAGCGATTCAGTTGCGTGACGACCTTGGTCAACGCGCGCAGGTTCGCCCCATAAAACGCATCCTTGGTCTTGCCGGCCTGCGCGAGCACGCTCGCGGCGATCGCCTCGATCCGCGCCGAATCGTCCGGCGCCAGCGCGACCGCGTTCGCGAAATAGGTCGCGCCCCAGCGCAGTTTCGTCGCCGGGCCGCTCGCTGAGTCGTACGCCTTCCGGTACCAGTCGAGCGCCGCGGCCTTGTCGCCGCGCGCCTTCGCATTCGCGGCCAGTCCCGACATGAAGTAGTACGGCGTCGACGAACGCGGCAATTCGGCCTTCAGCAAGACGTCGGATTCGTCGAACAGCCCGGCGTCGGTCAGCGTGTCCGCCGCTTCGCTGACGAGCGCCTGCCGCTCGTACGCGTTCGCGGCGCCCTGCACCGATGCCGCGATCTGCTTGCGTGCGGTATCGACCAGCGCCGGCGCGGCGAGCGGCGCGCCGGCGTGCGCATCGTCGCGCGCGAGCAGCACGCGGCCGTGCAGCGCCATCAGACGGTCGATGGACGACAGCGTCGTATCGGTCGACAGGCGCGCGAGCGCCGTGTCGTACGCGCCGCGCAACTTCGTGCGCTGGGCGGCGTCGCCGCCGAGGTATGCGACCACGCGCGCGGGCGCCGCGACGAGCACGTCCGAATCGGCACGCGCCAACGCCGGCTCGCGCAGCACCGCGCGCAGCGCGTCGGCGAGCGCCGCCTTGTCGAGCGCGCCGGCCTGTGCGGGATCGTCCGATGCCGCCACCACCGCCGACTTCAGCGCGAACCGCGCGGCGTCCGCCTTCGCGCCGGCCGCACGCGCGCGTTGCGACAGCGTCTGCAGCGTCACCGCGACACGGTCGGCCGGCACCGGCAGCGCGCCGTCGGTGTCCCAGGAATAGTCGGCCAGCAGATGCCATTCGGCCGGCGTCAGTGCCGCGCCGTCGTTCAGCGCGGTCGCGAGCGTCTGCCGCACCGGATGCGCGGCCGTCATCCCGAGCGACAGCGCCTGCATGTAGCGGTCGAGATCGGCCTCGCCCGGCAGCCGCGTCACCTCGGTGCCGTCCGGGCGGAACAGGATCATCGTCGGATAGCCGTGCACCTTGAAGCGCTCGCCGAGTTTCTGCGCGCTTTCGGTATCGCCGTCGAGATACACGGGCACGAAGAACGACGAGCGGGTCTTGAATGCCTGCTGGCTGAAGATCGTCGACTTCACCTGGTTGCACGACGGGCACCACACGGCGCCCCAGTATAGCAGCAGCGGCTTGCCGGTGCGCTTCGCGAGCGCGAACGCGGCATCGACGTCGCCCTGCTGCCACGCGATGCCGGGCGGCAGATGCGCGCCGTCACCCGACGGGCTCGATACGGCGGCGCCCTGCGGCGCGGTGGTGGCGAACGCCGCACCCGCGGCGGCGAACAAGCAGGCTGCAGTCACGTTACGGAGAACGGTTTTCATCGAGACGGGTTCCGTTGAAAGAGACGGTTGCGGGAAGCGGCGAAACGAAAACACGATGAAGCGACGAAACGACGAAACGACGAAGGGCATCGACAAGGTAAGCCACGACCGGCCGCTGCATGCTCACATCGCGCAGCCGTGTCGACCGCGACAATCGCGACGACCGGCAAATCGCTCGACGATACGATTCACGCGGCCGGTTGAAAACAAACGAATTCTCGAATGGATATGACGTGCGCTTCGTCGACATCGTCCCGTCATGCCGCCCGATCCCATGCACGAATGCCCTGTTCGCGCAGGCGTTCGAGCCGCTGCCGCCATTTCTCGCGCGACGGAAACGGATGCTGGAGCGCGTTCATGTACACCGCGGGGTGCGACGATGATCTGCCGGATCGCATCGACGTCGTGCGTCTCGCCGCGCCGGATCGTGATATCGGTCATGACTGGGTGGAGTCGCAGTATCGTGCCGGGGCTTGTCGCCGCGCGAACGCAACAACGCACCGAGCTTATCCGATTTCATGCGAATGAAACATGGTCGACGCACAAGTCTATAACGTTGCACGCGCAACTACATGGCGTCACGTCGCCCTCACGAAATCGGCAATTTCTTACCGACATCACGCGCACAAATCGGTAATTTCAGACCGTTCCAACATCCGCACCGCGCGTCGCTTGTTCGTTGCGCACGCAACGTCAAGAACGCGACACGCCATGTCATTTCCGCATCACGAACGCGCGGCGTGCCGGATCCCGGCAACGGCTGTCGCGCGCGTTGCCATACGAGCTGCATGCGAGCGCGCAGATCGACGCCCGCAAGGGCACCGTCACGCTGACGTTCGCGAACACGGGCCGCGCGGCAGCGGTGTTCGACATCACGACGAGACACCTCGACCGCGCGCCACGCCGCTACGTCGTCGAACCGGGCAAGGCGCTGCGCGGCGACTGGGCGGCGCTGGCCGACGACGGCGGCAAATATGACCTGTGGATGCACGGCCCGCACGGCTATCGCCGCCGCTTCACCGGCGACCTCGCCCACTGGTACGACTTCGTCGTCACCGCCGACAGCGGCGCGAGCTTCTCGCGCCGCGTGGCCGGCCGCGTCGAAACGGGTCGCCACTCGGTCAGCGGCCCGGCGATGGGGCTCACCGGGTCGCTTCTGACGGCACTGCGCCCGCCCGACCCGAGCGCCGGCCGGGCGCCGGGCGCGGCGCGGTCCGATCCGGCTGAAACGCCCGCCCGGCGCGGCTCAAACATCAGAGGGATCGGTGGTGCAGCCCTCATTTCGGGTCCACGAAAATGCTCCGTATTGCGGCCCGTTCGCGTTAAACTTCGTCAAGCTGCATTCAACAACGAGATCTTCGCCAATCTGGCACACACGACACGAGGATAGGTTCGATGCGCACTACCGGCTCATCCGGGGCAATGACCCTGCTCACCGAACACGACCCGGCCGACGGCCGCGAACTGCGCTCGCTCAGGCTCGAATCGACCGGCGACGGCAAGAGCGTGCTGCTGATCGAGATCGACGAACGCAAGCCCGGCATTCACCGCGAGGTCCGCTACGAGATCACGCCGGCCGAACTGATCGCGGCGATCCGCTCGCACGGCGCCGAGCTGCCCGGCGAAAACCACGGCGCCGCGTCGCTCGCCCGCACCCCTTCCTGATGTCGAACGGTGAGCCGCGTGCAATGCACTGGCTCACCGTTCTGTCCGCATTTCCCTGCCGCCGTCAGGCGCTTTCCGTCATTCCCCTCCGCCCGCTTGAAAATGGCCGATAATCGGCCCATTCGCGTACCTTCCTCACGCGCTCCCTTTTCGGCCAGCCGTCATGCTCCGTGACCTCGTCGCCCAATACGGGCCGCTTCTCGTCTTCGCCAACGTCCTGGCGGCGGCCATCGGCCTGCCCGTGCCGGCGATGCCGACGCTCGTGCTGTTCGGCGCGATGGCCGCGATGCATCCGGCGATGATCGGCTCGCAGCTCCTGACGGTGCTGGCGCTGTCGGTCCTCGGCGCGCTGATCGGCGACACCGTGTGGTATGTCGCCGGGCGGCGCTACGGCGGCACGACGCTGAAGACGATCTGCCGGCTGTCGCTGTCGCGCGATACCTGCGTGAGGAAAACCGAACGCTTCTTCGGCCGCTACGGCGTGCGCGTGCTCGCGGTCGCCCGCTTCATTCCGGGGCTGTCGCTCGTGTCGGTGCCGATGGCCGGCGCGCTCGGCACGCGCTATCGCACGTTCGCCGGCTACGATGCGCTCGGCGCCGCGCTGTGGACAACCGTCGGGCTCGTCGCGGGGCTCGTGTTCTATCGGCAGATCGACTGGCTGTTCGCCGGCGCGAGCCGGCTCGGCCGCGCGGTGCTGCTGGTGATCGTCGCGCTGCTGGCCGTCTATGCGGCCGTGCGCTGGATGCGCCGCCGTGCGCTGATCCGCCAGCTCGCGAGCGCGCGGATCGGCGTCGACGAACTCGATCTGCTGCTGCGCGACGCGGCCGCGCCGGTGGTGCTCGACGTGCGTTCGCCCGAGCACCGCAAGCTCGACCCGTTCACGATTCCGGGCGCTCAGTTCGCGGACGAGCGGCACATCGAGGACATCGTCGCGCGCTACCCGTTCTCGCAGAAGTTCGTCGTGTATTGCTCGTGCCCGAACGAAGTGACGGCTGCGCTGATGGCCAAGCGCCTGCTCGACGCGGGCTTCACCGATGCGCTGCCGCTGCGCGGCGGTCTCGACGCCTGGCGCGACACGGGCCGCCAGCTCACGTCGCTGGTGGAAGACATCCCCGCCGCGAACGATCCGGTGGCGGGGTTGCACAAGCCGGCCTGATCGAACTGACCGCAGGCCGGCCGCGCGAGACGAGAAATGCCGAAGGGGGCGTTGCGCCCCCCTTCGATCAGAACGCGTGCAGCGGCACGTTCACGACCAGGCGGTATTCCTTGTTGGTCGCGTCCGAGTAGTGCGCGGAACCGTTGTGCCACATCGCGATGAACGTGACCTTCGTGTCCTTCAGCTTGCCGCTCTGGAACGTGTACGACGGGATGAAGCCGAACTCGTGGTGACGGCCCTGCACCGGTGCGCCGTTGCTCCAGTAGATGCTCGACTTGCTCGGATCCGCCGCCGCGCCCGCGCTCGCATCCGCGCCCCAGCCCGTCACGCCCCACACCATCGCCTTGAAGCCCGGCAGGCCTGCTTCCTTGCCGTAGAACGTGTAACGCAGCTGCAGCGACTTTTCGTGCGGCGCGTTGTAGTCGACGTCCATCGAGTTGGTCAGGAAGATGCCGTTGGTTTCGTTCAGGTAGTCGAAGAACTGGTCGCCGAGCACCTGCTGATAACCGAGCAGCAGTTCGTGCGGGCCGTGTTGCGCGGCCAGCGACAGGCTGTACGCGTTGTTGTTGATCTTGCCCTGCAGCGCGTCGCCCGTATCGTGCGTCGAGTAAACGTTACCAAAGCCGGTCCACTTGATCGACTTCGTATCGCCGATGCTGTGCTTCACCGACGCGTAGTACTGGTGCCACACGTCATCGGCCTGGTTTGCGTACAGCGCGACTTCGCCGTCCGGCGAGTAGTCCCACGTGCCGCCGACGTAGGTCAGGCGATTGATGCGCGTGCCGCCGTACTGGGTCGTGAGGTTGGTGAGCGTCGTGTGGCCACGCGCGTCGGTCTTCGTGAAGCTGCCGGCCTCGAGCATCACGTTCTTGAACTCATTGCTGACGATCGTCGCGCCGAGGAACGTCGGCGGCAGCGCGCGGTTGTCGTGCTGCTCCATGAATGGGTTGTCGACGGCCTGCAGACCGTACTTGACCACCGTGTTCGAGATGCGTGCCTTCACGTCGTAGATGCCCGGATAGGCCCACGCAAGCTGGTTCGAACCGCCGCCGCCCTTCGCGATGTGCACCATGCTGCCGGCGCCGGCGCCGCCGTCGAGCTTCAACGCCGCATACAGCGACGCGTCGAAGCCGATGCCGATCAGGCCGGTCGTGTAGCCGGACTCGAAGTTCGCCATCGCACCCTGGACCCACGCGTGACGATGCGGTCCGCCCTTGTTGTCGAGCGTGTCCGCATAGTTGCGGAACAGGAAGTTCAGGTGGCTGTCGGCGATGAAGCCGTTCGATTTCGACTGCGCCGAAGGCTCATCGGGCGGCGTGACGGCCTGGTTCGCCTCGGCGTTGATAATGGCGTTCGGGGTCGTTGCCTGCGCAACCGTCGCGCCGGCGCCGGCGGACGGCGCGGCCTGCGCGACCGTCAGCGGTGCGGGGGCCGCGTCGTCGGCGTGCGCGACGCCGCTCAGCGATACGCCGGCAAGCGCAGGCAAGCCCCATGCAAGCAGCATCTTCGATGCCGTCCCGATCGTCTTTTGCTTTTTCATCGTCATTCTCGTCTTGTGTTGATGTCGTCCACGCCGGTTGCGATCCGCTTCCAGCCCCCCGGCGAGCCCGGTTAAGGACGCGCCTTTACCCGCGACGCGAAGATCATTCGCGCCGCACCCTACCCCTGTTGACCTGCCTGGTTATGTTTGCTGCGTCACTTCACGCCGCCACGCCCGCCCGGATGCACGCGACACGCGCCGCCGAGCCGTGCCGCACTTCCGGCAGCGGCACGTCCTGCGCGCACGCGTCGATCGCGACCGGGCAGCGCGTGCGAAACGCGCAGCCGGACGGCGGGTTGAGCGGCGACGGCATCTCGCCCGCCAGCAGCATCGGACGGCGAGCACGCTCGCGCGCCGGCTCCGGCGTCGGCGCCGCGTCGAGCAGCGCCTTCGTGTACGGGTGTTGCGGCACGCCGTACACGTCATGCCGCGTGCCGAACTCCATCACGCGGCCGAGATACATCACGAGCACGCGCTGGCTGATGGCCTTCACCACCGCCAGGTCGTGCGCGACGAACAGATAGGACAACGACAGTTCGCGTTGCAGATCGCGCAGCAGGTTCACGATCTGCGCCTGGATCGACACGTCGAGTGCCGAGACGGGCTCGTCGCAGATCACGAGCTTCGGCTCGCCGATCAGCGCACGCGCGATGCCGACACGCTGACACTGTCCGCCCGAAAATTCGTGCGGGTAGCGCAGCAGGTGATGCGCGTTCAGGCCGACCCGCTCGAGCATCGTGACCACGCGGCGCCGCACTTCGGCGCGGCCGAGGCCGGCGTGGTGCGTGACGAGCGGCTCCGCGACGATCTGTTCGATCGTCATGCGCGGATCGAGCGACGCGAGCGGATCCTGGAAGATCATCTGCACTTCGCGGCGCATCGCGGTGCCGCGAAGGTGATCGGGCGCGACGGCTTCACCGCGCCAGCGCACCGTGCCTGCCGTCATCGGCACGAGGCCGATCAGCGCACGCGCGAGCGTCGACTTCCCGCAGCCCGACTCGCCGACGAGCCCGACCGTCTCGCCGCGCTTCACGTCGAACGACACGCCGTCGACCGCGCGCAGCGTGCCCTTCGGCGACCACGGATAGCCGCCGAGCGGCACGCGGAAATGCACCTTCAGATCCTCGACGGACAGCAGCGTGTCGCCCGTCGCGCCGGCATTGCGGCGTTCATCGACGCTCATCGCAGACCTCCCGTCAGATCGGCCAGCGGCCGGTGGCACGCGCGCACCGCGCCCGCGGCGCCATAGGTTTCGAGCGCGGGGCGCGCGGCACCGCAGCGCTCCTCCGCATACGTGCAGCGTTTCGCGAACGCGCAGCCGGCCGGCGCGGTGCCGGGCATCGGCGGATTGCCGGGAATCGCGACGAGCGGCGCATCGTCGGCGTCGGTCAGGCGCGGCAGCGCGTTGAGCAGACCGATCGTGTACGGATGCGACGGCGCCGCGAAGATCGATTCGGCCGGCGCGTATTCGACGGTGCGGCCCGCATACATGACCATCACGTCGTCCGCGAGGCCTGCCACCACACCCATGTCGTGCGTGATCAGCACGATCGCGGTGCCACGCTCGCGGTTCAGCTCGCGCAGCAGATCGATGATCTGCGCCTGCACGGTCACGTCGAGCGCGGTGGTCGGCTCGTCTGCGATCAGGATTTCCGGCTCGGACAGAAGCGCCATCGCGATCATCACGCGCTGGCGCATGCCGCCGGAGAATTCGTGCGGATACATGCGGATGCGACGCGCCGCGTCGGGAATGCGCACCGACTCGAGCGCCTCGATCGCGCGCCTGGTCGCTTCCTTGCGCGACAGCTTGCGATGCAGTTGCAGCGTCTCGGTCATCTGCCGCTCGATCGTCAGGAACGGATTGAGCGACGTCATCGGATCCTGGAAGATCATCGCGATCCGGTCGCCGCGCACCGCGTTCAGCGCACGCGTATCCATCTCGAGCAGGTTGTCGCCGCGATAGCGCGCGACACCCGTCGTCGTGCCGTTGCCGGCCAGCAGTCCGAGCAGCGCCATCACGGTCTGACTCTTGCCCGAGCCCGATTCGCCGACGATGCCGAGCGTCTTGCCGGCTTCGAGCGAGAACGACACGCCGCTCACGGCGTCGATCGGCGGCGCGTCCTTGCGCGAGAAGCGCACGCCGAGGTTTTCAACTTCCAGCAGTGCAGCCATTTCAGCGATCCTTCGGGTCGAGCGCGTCACGCAGGCCGTCGCCAACGAAGTTCACGCAATAGAGCGTCACGCACAGCATGACGGCCGGCGCCAGCAGCAGCCACGGCATCGATTCCAGTTTCTGCGCGCCGTCCTGGATCAGCACGCCCCAGCTCGTCATCGGCTCCTGCACGCCGAGGCCGAGGAACGACAGCACCGATTCGGTCAGCACGATGTTCGGCACCGACACCGTCGCGTACACGACGACCACGCCGAGCAGGTTCGGCACGACGTGGCGCACCACGATCGACGCCGGCGACACGCCGATCGCGCGCGCCGCGTCGACGAACTCGCGATTGCGCAGCGACAGCGTCTGGCCGCGCACGACGCGCGCCATGTCGATCCACGAGAACGCGCTGATCGTCAGCACGACCAGCATGAACGAGCGGCCGAACAGGGTCATCATCAGGATTGCGATCAACAGATACGGGATCGCGTACATCATGTCGACGACGCGCATCATCGCGGAGTCGACACGGCCGCCCGCGAAGCCGGCGGTCGCGCCCCACGCGACGCCGAACAGGCCGGACACCAGCGTGCCGAGCAGGCCGACCTCGATCGACACGCGGCCGCCGATCAGCGTGCGCACGAGCAGGTCGCGGCCGAGTTCGTCGGTGCCGAACCAGTGCTGGTTCGCGAGCGTCGGCGGCAGGCTGATCGCGCCCCAGTCGCTCGCGGCGGGATCGGCCGCGAGCAGCCACGGGCCGACGAAACACGCGAGCGTGATGAGCGCGAGCAGCACGAGGCTGAACACGGCCGCGCGGTTGTGAAGGAAGCGCGCGAACGCGAGCGCGAGCGGCGAGCGCGAACGCGGCGGCGAGTCGGTCTGCACGGGCAGACTGACGACGGGAGTAGTCGGAGTCATCGCAGTGCCTCGCTCAATAACGGATGCGCGGATCGAGCCATGCGTACGCGAGGTCGACCAGCAGGTTGAACAGCACCGCACAGACGGTCGTCAGCACGACGAGGCCGAGCACCAGCGTGTAGTCGCGGTTGATCGCGCCGTTCACGACGAGCTGCCCGAGCCCCGGCAGCGCGAACACCGATTCGGTGACGACGGCCGCCGTGATCGACGTGATGCAGACCGTGCCGAACAGCGACACGACCGGCATCAGCGCGGGCTTGAGCGCGTGACGCAGCACGATCGTCGAGCCCGGCAGGCCCTTCGCGCGCGCGGTGCGGATGTAGTTGCTCGACAGCGTCTCGATCATCGAGCCGCGCATCACGCGTGCGAGGAGCGACACGTTGATGAAGGTCAGCAGCACGATCGGCAGCAGCCGGTACTGCCAGCCGCCGTCACCCCATCCGCCGGCCGGCAGCCAGCCGTTGCCGGCCGACGTCTTGAGCAGGATCGCGAAGATCCACACCAGCACCGGGCCGAGCACGAACGGCGGCACGACGTTGCCGAAGTTGCCGATCAGCATCACGAAGCGATCGATCAGGCTGTCGCGGCGCACGGCCGCGACGGTACCCAGCAGCACGCCGAACACGATCGAGATCGGGATCGACACACCGCCCACGCCGAGACTCACGGGCAGGGCCTTCTTCACGAGATCGTTCACCGACCAGTCGACGTAACGGAACGACGGGCCGAGATCGCCTTGCAGCAGCGAACCGAGATACAGCAGGTACTGCTTCCACAGCGGCTCGTCGAGGTGGTACTTCGCGTTCAGGTTCGCGAGCGTCGCCGCGGACAGCTGCTTCTCCGTATCGAACGGTCCGCCCGGCGTGAAGTGCAGCAGCAGGTAGCAGACGGTGATGACGGCGAGAATCGTCGGCACCGCCCACAACGTGCGTCTCAATGCGTAGGCCAGCATGATCGCTCCGCTCAGTGCTTGATCAGGTACATGTCCTGCGAAGCACGCATGTCGATCACGTTCTTCAGCGAGTAGCCGCCCACGTAGGGCTTCACGAGACGGTCCGCCGAGTACTGGAACAGCGGCACCATCGGCGTGTCGTTCATCGCCGTGTCGTGCGCCTGCGTGAGCAGCGCGGCGCGCGCCTTGTCGTCGAGCTTCTGGTTGCCGTCGTCGACGAACGTGTCGACCTGCTTGTTGCAGTAGCCGACAGTGTTCTGCGAGCTGCCGCAGCGGATCAGGTCGAAGAAGGTCATCGCGTCGTTGTAGTCGGCGAACCAGCCGTCGCGCGCGATCTGCACCTTGCCGTCATGCCGCTCCTTCATCAGCACCTTGAACTCGACGTTCTCGAGCTTCGTGTTGATGCCGAGCTTCGTGCGCCATTCCGATGCGGTGAACAGCGCGACCTTCTTGTGCAGGTCGTTGGTGTTGTACGTGAGCGTGAACGACAGCGGCTTCGCGTCCGAGTAACCGGCCTGCTTCAGCAGGTCCTTCGCGGTCGAGATACGCTTGGCCATCGGCCACGACGCCCATTCCGGCGTGAACGGCTGCACGCCCTTCGTGCCGTTCGGCATCAGGCCGTACATCGGCTTCTCGCCGGCCTGCGTGAGCTTCGACGTCAGCACGTCGCGATCGATCACCATCGACAGCGCCTGGCGCACGCGCTTGTCCTTGAGCGCCGCGTCGCTGTTGTTCAGGTAGTAGTAATAGGTCGCGAGCTGCAGGCCCGGGCGCAGTTCGCCACCGAACTGCTTGCTGACCTGCTGGAAGATGCCCGACGGGATCGAGTAGCTGTAGTCGATCTGGCCGGCCTGGTACATGCGCATCGCCGTTTCGTCGCTTTCGATCGGCAGGTACGTGACCTTGTTGATCACGACCTTCGGCGCGTTCCAGTACTTCGCGTCCTTCGAGATCACGATGCGGTTGTTCGGCTGCCAGTCGACGAGCTGGTACGCACCGTTGCTGACGATGTTGCCCGGTCGCGTCCATGCGTCGCCGAACTTCGCGACGGTGTCCTTGTTCACCGGCGCGAGCGGCACCATCGCGGTCAGTTCGGGGAAGAACGCGACGGGCACGTCGGTCGTCACTTCCAGCGTGTACGGGTCGACCGCGCGCACGCCGAGCGTCGTCGGCGCGGCCTTGCCGGCGATGATGTCCTTCGAGTTCTTCACGAACTCGACGAGGATCGTGTATTTCGAGCCCGTCTTCGGGTCGACGAGGCGCTGCCACGAATAGACGAAATCGGCGGCCGTCACCGGCTGGCCGTTGCTCCACTTCGCATCGTGGCGCAGCTTGAAGATCCACGTCTGCGGCGACTTGCGCTCCCACGACTGCGCGACGCCCGGCACGACCTGGCCGGCTGCATCGATGCGGGCGAGCCCTTCGAACAAGTCGAGGCCGATCGTGTTGCCGGTCCACGACTCGATGTGCGCCGGGTCGAGCGATTCGACTTCGGCGGGCACCTGGCGCGTCAGGTCCTGTTGAGGAGCGAGCGCGACGTTCGACGGAACGGTCACGGCGTGAGCGGCGGGCGTCGTCAGGGCGAGCGCGGCCAGCACGGCCGACATGGCATGCAAGGATTTCATCGTGGCGGTCTTGAGAAGGTTGTTCGGTGAGCGATGCGCGGCGAATGCCGCGGTTACGCGTGAGACGCTGACGGGTTCAGCGATTGAGGAGGCCCGTGATTCTCGTATTGCATCTTAGTATTCCTTACGTTTCTTTCGACAGGCATTCCGTCTCGGAAACGAAGGAATACCTGTGCGTTAGAACAGCCGCGGTGTACCGACCCAGACCACCACCGACTCGATCTTCGCGGTGTTGACCCAGCTGTGCGGGACCGTCGACTGATAGTGCGAACTGTCGCCGGCCTGCAGGACGAACGTCTTGCCTTCCAGCGTCAGCGACACTTCCCCTTCAATCACATACAGGAACTCCTCTCCTGCATGTGTCGTCACTTCAGACCGCTTCTGCCCCGGCGGCATCCGCACGAGGATCGCCTCGAGCTGACGCCCTTCGGTCACGTTGGTCAGCCTCGCGAACAGGTTCGCCGAATCGGCGAATCCGAAGAAGCGCAACTGATCGCCTCTGCAGACCGAGCGTTCCTCGCTCGGCGTATCCACGAAGTACTGCACCGTCACGCCGAGCGCCTGTGCGATACCGGCCAGCGACGTCAGCGACGGCGACGCGAGCCCGCGTTCGACTTGAGACAGAAACGGCTTCGAAATCCCCGCGGCGGTAGCGGTGTCGTCGAGCGTGCGCTTGAGTCGTTGGCGCAACGCGCGGATCTTGCTGCCCAGTGCTGCGGCAGCGTCTGCCGACTGCGAGTTTTCAGTGGGGGGAACCATAGCAGGCCGAAATGTGGTCGTCAAAAAATGTTTGATGGAAAGTAACTAAGTTAGATCGATTTGGCTTAGTCTTCGGTTTCGCACACGTCTTCGGTGTTGAGCCCGGTGCACTAAACAGGGCACGAAGCGAGCGAAACGACGCGCTATCTTGCCAGACTCGCCCGCTTCACAGGCAAGCTGCAAGCGGCTCTCCGGGAATTTGCGGAGAACGGGCGCGAAGCTTACAAATAGATGATGAGACAAATGTTCCTGAAAGCTGCTGCCATATCGGGAGTTTCCCTGAGTGGCGCGGACCTGACGCACCGGACCGGCAAACGTTACCATTCGCGCGCCGGTCGGGGCCTTGCACCGCCTTGCCTGGCGGCGTCCGACCCCGGCCCGGGCTAACCGCCCGACTGCTCCATCGCCGACGCAAAGCCTACCCGGCCACAGTGCTCCGGCGCCAGTTCGACCCCCAAGGCGACGCGCGATCCGCGCCGTCCGTTTCAAACGAGATTGATGATGCACGCACCTGTTTCACAGACCCGATCGTTTACGACGGTCTTCCTTATCGAAATGTGGGAGCGCTTCGGCTACTACGGCATGGCCGCGCTCCTGGTCCTCTTCATGGTCGACCGGCTCGGTTTCACCGACAGCCATGCGAACCTGACCTGGGGCGCGTTCACCGCGCTCGTCTACGCGTCGCCGTCGATCGGCGGCTGGATCGGCGACAAGGTGCTCGGCGCCCGTCGCACGATGATCATCGGCGCGGCCGTGCTGTGCGCCGGCTACCTGATGCTGGCGGTGCCGAACGACGCGCTGGCATACATGTATGCGTCGCTCGGCGTGATCGTCGTCGGCAACGGCCTGTTCAAGGCCAACGCGGCGAACCTCGTGCGCCGCATCTACGAAGGCGACGATGCGCGCATCGACAGCGCGTTCACGATCTACTACATGGCGGTCAACATCGGCTCGACCGTGTCGATGCTCGCGACGCCGTGGATCAAGGATCACTGGGGCTGGCACA
The DNA here is from genome assembly GCF_902833195.1 of Burkholderia sp. BCC1638. Lineage (NCBI taxonomy): Bacteria > Pseudomonadati > Pseudomonadota > Betaproteobacteria > Burkholderiales > Burkholderiaceae > Burkholderia > Burkholderia sp. BCC1638. Next base: position 156,993 of record NZ_CADFEC010000003.1, on the reverse strand, counting down.
CCGCGTTCGCGGTCTGCTGCGCCGGTATGCTGCTCGCGATCCTGAACTTCATGCTGATGCACCGCACGCTCGCGCACATCGGCTCGCAGCCCGACGACGAACCGATCCGCTGGAAGCGCCTCGGCGGCGTGGCGGCAGGCGGCGTCGCGCTCGCGCTGATCACGCTGTACGTGCTGCAGCACAAGCAGCTCGCGGTCGCGAGCGTGTGGACGGCCGCATTCGCGATCCTCGCGATCTTCGCGTACATGATCGCGAAGTCGGAGCGCTCGGAGCGCGCGGGGCTGATCGCGGCGCTCGTGCTGATCGGCCAGGTGATCCTGTTCTTCATCTTCTACGTGCAGATGTCGACGTCGCTGACGCTGTTCGCGCTGCGCAACGTCGATCCGCGCTTCATCCTGTTCGGCACGACGCTGTTCACGTGGAGCGCCGCGCAGTTCCAGGCGCTGAACCCGATCTGGATCATGATGCTGAGCCCGGTGCTTGTGTGGGTCTACAACGCGGTCGCGAAGAGCGGCCGTGACCTGCCGGTCGCGGCGAAGTATGCACTCGGCTTCGGCGCGGTGGCGGCCGGCTACCTGGTGTTCACGATCAGCGGCCGCTACGCGGTGGACGGTCGCGTGTCGTCGTGGTTCATGGTGTGGGGCTACGGCCTCTACTCGCTCGGCGAACTGCTGGTGAGCGGTCTCGGCCTCGCGATGATCGCCCGCTACGTGCCGGCGCGCATGAGCGGCTTCATGATGGGCGCGTATTTCGTCGCGACGGGTGTGTCGCAGTATCTGGGCAGCGTCGTCGCGAACTTCGCGCAGATGCCGTCGCACGACCTGCCGGCCACCGAATCGCTGCCGCTCTACCTGTCGCTGTTCGAGAAGCTCGGCTGGCTCGCCGCGATCGGCATGCTGCTCGCACTTCTGCTGCTGCCGATGATGAACCGCCTGTCGCGTCAGCATCAGCGCTGCGCGGAAGAACGCCGCGAGGAAGAAGCGGTTCAGGCGCAGGCGATGGCCTCGGCGCAGTAAGTACTATCCCTCGGCGTGCGGCCTGCACGCCACATTCTCCCGCCAGCGCGGCCAGCACGTCCTACACTGGTTGCAACGGCGCATCCGCTCCGTCGCGATGCGCACTGGCGGGAGAAGATCATGAAAAGCAAAACGACTCGGCTCTTGAGGATACTGTCGGATATCCGGCACGCGCAGCGCTGCACCGCGTTGCGCGCCGCCCGGGCCGCGGCCGAAGCCGACGCGGTGCTCGCGGAGCAGGACGATCCGAAGTCCGACGAACGCGACGACGCCGAATCCGACGACGCGACCGCCGTCCCCCGCTCCCGCATCGGCTCACCTCACTGACCGCACCGACGCCGCGCGGCACCCCGCGTGCCGCCTCCGTGCTTCCGCGTTATCGATGCTTCCGTGCCGCTCATGCGGCCGCGCCGCGCCAGCGCGCGAACCACGTTCCCGAACCCGCCACGGCCATCATCAGCCCGACCGCGCATGCGTCGGCCGCGAAGCCCACGCCGATGTGCCGCAGCTCGGCGCCGTTCGCGACCGGATGCAGCAGCGAATCGATGACGAGCGAGATCGCCGCGCCCGCGACGAAGCAGATCAGGCCGCGCCGGCCGACCGCGACGACGGGCTGAACGGCCTGCGCGATGCGCGCGATCCAGCCTCGGCGCACGCAATCGGCCATCAGCCACGCGATCGCCGCGAAGCTCACTATGCGCGGCAGCGCGAGATCGCGCTTGAGCACGCCTTCCGGCACCGGCAGCCCCGAGAACAGCTTGTAGCTGGCGCAACCGAGCACGACCGCGCACGCGACACCGGTCGCCGCGGCGCTCCAGCGCCCGAGCGCGACGTGCCGGTAGAACGGCTGGCAGCGCGCGAGCACGCCGGCGACGAACATCAACTGCCACGCAAACGGATTGAAGCTCCAGCGGAATCCATCGGTGTCCAGCAGTTCGGGGCCGAGCCAGCCGGCCGCGAGCCACGACGCCGCGCTCGACGCGACGAGCAGCCATGGATGGCGACGCGCGAACGGCACGATCACCGGCGACGCGAGCGCGAACAGCACGTACATCGGCAGCACCGACGCGAGATACGGCTGGCGCTGGAACGTGAGCAGCTCGGCCGCGCCCGTGAGCGGCGACGCGAGCATCACGCTGACGTCGTCGAGCGCGAGGTTCGGCGCGTCGATCCCGTAATGGTCGAGCACGGCGGACACGACGAGCATCAGCGTCGACGTCGCGAGAAACGCGCGATAGATCTGCATCGCGCGGTGCACGAACCGCCGCTGCGCGGCGCGCGCGCCGTGCCGGTCGGCGATCGCGCCATACGCGCTCGCGGTCGCGAAGCCGCCGAGGAACACGAACACCTCGGCCGCGTCGCACAGCGCGAATGCGTGGAGCGTCACGCGCGACAGCATGCTCGCGCCGATGTGATCGACGACGATCATCAGCAGCACGATGCCGCGAAAGAAATCGACTTCGATCAGGCGGCCGCCGCGCGCCGGCGGCACCGAGACGGCGGGCGGCATGCTCAACGACATGGCCGCACCTGCGCGACGACGGCGCGGCACGCACCGGTGGAAGAATCGGAAGAGAGAAGGCGAACGCGATCAGCGGCGATGCGCGTATGCTCGCATCGCGCCAACCCGGCCGGCCCGGCACGGAAATGACCGTTCATGGAAAAGCCGCATACGAAGAGAAGACGGTCAGGTCAGTCTAGCGGCCGGCCGGGGGATACCCTAAGTAACAAAGTGCAACGGAATCTTCTGTTCGATTACAGGCGTGACGTCGACGATACGAAGCTGGCAAGGCCGCCAGCCGGGCGTCAGCGCGCTGCCAGTTCGACGCCGGCATCGCGAGATTCGACGCAACGCACACGCGATGCGCGGCACGTTCGCAGCCGCCGTCGCGCCGCCGGGCGATGACGCTCAGCCGCGCATCGGCAAGCGCCGCATCAGCATCGCGCTGTGCCACGCGGTCAGCGCGACGGCGGCCCAGATCGGCCCGTACGTCGCGAGCTGCGCGACGCTCAGCGTCTCGCCGAGCAGCAGCAGCGACACCGCGACGAGCAGCACCGGCTCGACGTAGCCGAGGATCCCGAACAGCGCCATCGGCAGCATCCGGCTCGCCTTCAGGTAGCTCGCGAGCGCGAGCGTGCTGAGCACGCCGAGCCCCGGCAGCAGCACGGCCCACAGCAGCGGATGGCTGGCGACCGGCGTCGCGCTTGCCGACACCATCGCGAGCGCGACCGGACACAGCAGCGCGATCTCGAGCGCGAACGCGGCGAGCGAATCGGCGTTGATCCGGCGACGCAGCACGAAATACGGCGGATAGCCGAGCGCGACGACGAGCGTCGGCCACGCGAACGCGCGCGTCGCCCACACCTCGTGCGCGACGCCGAGCGCCGCGCACGCGACCGCCGCCCATTGCAGCGGATCGAGGCGTTCGTGATAGTAGAAGCGGCCGACGAGCACCATCGTCAGCGGCAGCAGGAAATAGCCGAGCGACACTTCGAGCATGCGCCCGTGCAGCGGCGCCCACAGGAACAGCCACAGCTGCAGGCCGAGCAGCGCCGCGCTCGCCGGCAGCGCGATCAGCAGGCGCCAGTCGCGCACGCCGCGCCGCACGAGTTCGACGAGCGCCGGCCAGCGGCCGCGCAGCGCGATCAGCGCGAGCGCGCCCGGCGCGGTCCACAGGATGCGCCACGCGAAGATGTCGAGCCCGGTGAGCGGCGCGAGCAGTTTCGCGTAGGCAGACATCAGCGCGAACAGCGTCGACGCCATCACCGACAGCGCGATGCCGCGACCGGCCTCCGGATACCCCGTCATGTTGTTTTCGCCTTACTGCTGCTGGAAGCGCTCGAAGCGCTTTTCGACCTGACGCTCCTCGAACGTCACCTCGGTCACGTGCGCGGACGGCGGCCCGTGCCGCAGCCAGGCGAGCATCCGGTCGATCTGCGCGCCGGGGCCCTGGATCATCGCCTCGACACTGCCGTCCTCGAGATTCGCGACCCAGCCGCGCAGCTTCAGCGCATGCGCCTCGCGCACCGTTGCGTGACGGAAGCCGACGCCCTGCACGACGCCGCGCACCCGCACGTAGTAGGTCTCGATCCGTTCGTCCAGTTCATTGCGGCTCATCGCGTCGCCCTCCCGTAGCATTCAAGCCCGGCATTGTAGTCGCGTCGGCGGCTTCGCACACGCGCCCGGCAAGCGGGCCGCACGCGGCCGCCGACGCCCGCTGCGGCCGCCGCGCGGCGCTCGCGTCGCCGGGCGCGCCGACCACGTACAATCTCGCCGACGCACAACCGCCGCGCCGCCCGCGCGCGGCCCTGAAGGAAACGCATGACTGATACCTCCCGCGATCTCGTTCTCGTCACCGGCGCGTCCGGTTTCGTCGGCTCGGCCGTCGCACGCATCGCACAGCAGAAAGGCTATGCGGTGCGCGTGCTGGTGCGCCCGACCAGCCCGCGCACGAACGTCGCGGATCTCGACGCTGAAATCGTCACCGGCGACATGCGCGACGAGACGTCGATGCGCGCCGCGCTGCGCGGCGTGCGCTATCTGCTGCACGTGGCGGCCGACTACCGGCTGTGGGCGCCGGATCCGGACGAGATCGAGCGCGCGAACCTCGAAGGCGCGGTCGCGACGATGCGCGCCGCGCGTGCCGAGGGCGTCGAGCGGATCGTCTACACAAGCAGCGTCGCGACGCTGAAGGTCACGAGCGCCGGCGATCCGTCCGACGAGAACCGGCCGCTGACCGCCGAGCAGGCGATCGGCGTGTACAAGCGCAGCAAGGTGCTGGCCGAGCGCGCGGTCGAGCGGATGATCGCCGACGAAGGGCTGCCGGCCGTGATCGTCAACCCGTCGACGCCGATCGGCCCACGCGACGTGAAGCCGACGCCGACCGGCCGCATCATCGTCGAAGCCGCGCTCGGCAAGATTCCCGCGTTCGTCGATACCGGCCTGAACCTCGTGCACGTCGACGACGTCGCGCACGGCCACTTCCTCGCGCTCGAGCGCGGCCGCATCGGCGAGCGCTACATCCTCGGCGGCGAGAACCTGCCGCTGCAGCAGATGCTGGCCGACATCGCGCAGATGACGAACCGCAAGGCGCCGACGATCGCGCTGCCGCGCTGGCCGCTCTACCCGCTCGCGGTCGGTGCGGAGGCCGTCGCGAAGTTCACGAAGAAGGAGCCGTTCGTGACCGTCGATGGCTTGCGGATGTCGAAGAACAAGATGTATTTCACGTCCGCGAAGGCCGAGCGCGAGCTCGGCTACCGCGCGCGTCCGTACCGGGAAGGACTGCGCGACGCGCTGGACTGGTTCGGCTCGGCGGGCTATCTGAAGTAACACAAAGCGGCGTGCTTCACGCCGCTTTGCGCACTTTGTTACACGTCGCTGACGGACCGGCACCGGCGCAGCGGTTAAAATCGCGGGTCTTACGCAGAGAAGACACGCATGAACCTGAACGAACAGATCGATTCGCTCAACGCGGGCGTCGATCGGCTCCTCCACGATCACCACGCCGCGCAGCAGGCGGCACGCAGCGCGGAAGCGTTCGCGCGCGCCGCCGCGGCTGAAGCCCAAGCCGCCGCCGCCCGTCACGCCGCCGCCGAGACCGAAGCACAGGCCGCCGCGCAGCGCCACACGGCCGCAGCCGCCGACGCCGAAGCCGCGCAGCAGCGCCACGCGGACGCCACCGCCGCGGCCGAAGCCGCCGCCCAACGCCACATCGAAGCCACCGCCCAGGCCGAGGCCGCCGTCGAGCGGCACGCCGAGGCGACCGCGCTGACCGAAGCGCTCGCCCAGCGTCACGCGGATGCCGAAGCCGCGTCGCAGCGTCATGCGGCCGCGATCGCCGAAGCCGAGGCCGCCGCGCAGCGTCATCACGCCGCCGCGACCGAAGCGGATGCAGCCGCGCAGCGTCATGCAGCGGCCGCCACGGAAGCCGAAGCCGCCGCGAAGCGCCATGCTGAAGCAACCGCCGAGGCGGAGGCAGCGACGCAGCGTCACGCGGCCGCGATCGCCGAGGCGGAGGCACTCGCGCAGCGTCACACGCAGGCGATCGCCGAAGCGGAAGCCGCCGCGCAGCGCCATGTCGAGGCAACCGCCGAAGCCCAAGCCGTCACGCAGCGTCACACCGAAGCGATCGCGCAAGCCGACGCGGCCGCGCAACGCCACGCGGCGGCGACTGCCGAGGCCGAGGCCGTCGCGCAGCGCCACACCGAAGCGATCGCGCAGGCCGAAGCGGCCGCCGAGCGTCACGCGAAGGCGATCGCCGACGCGGAAGCGCTGGTCGAAGCCGTCGTGAAGGACGCCGCGACGAACGCGGCGGCTGTGGCAGCCGCGCCGGCCGTCGCGGCCGAAGTCGTCGAACCGGTTGTCGAATCCATGGTCGAGCCGGTGGCGCACGCAGCCGTGGCGGTGACCGCCGACGAAGCCGCGGCAGCGCCCGCCGATGCCGGCACCGCCGTCGTCGCGCCGGCCGCCGACACCGCAATCGAAGTCGCCCCCGCTGCCGAAACAGCGGACGCCGTCGCGGACAAGCCGACGCTGCACGTCGCCCGCCCGTCGCAGAACGAACTGACGCTGACCGTCAACGGCCAGTCGATCACGCTGCACCCGGAACAGCTCGGCCAGTTGATCGAGGAACTCGCGCATGCGCGCGCGTCGATGCAGCCGGAACCGCCGCCGGGCATCCCGGCCGGCTGGCGCTTCGTGACGACGAAGAACCCGATGATGGCCGTGCAGAAGCAGTCCAACGGCGACCGCCTGCTGGTCGCGCGCCACACCGGCTACGGCTGGGTGCCGTTCACGTTCTCGCCGGACGTCGTGATCCAGATGTACATGATGCTGACGCAGCGGTAAGCACGTGCGGCGCCGCCGCATATGACAAAGCCCGATCGATTCACAATCGATCGGGCTTTTTGCTTTCCGGAACCCGGAGCAACGACCGGCATTCGCCGGCGTCTGTCAGCGCTCCACTGGCGCCTGCACGCGCGCCTTCCACTGGCCGCCCTTGCCGCGCCAGTAGCGCCACGCGGACGCGAACGTCGCACCGACGTAGAACAGCGCGACGAGCGGCAGCGCCGGCGCCCACAGCGGCGAGCGGCGGTAGTAGCTCAGCATCGGCGCATATGCGGTGCACATCGACGCCCATGCGAGCCACGCCGGCCACGCGCGCGCGCCGTACGCGAGCGCGGCCACGGGCGGCACGAGGTAGATGATCGTCATTCCGAGCAGCGTGCCGGCGAGCAGCAGCGGCGAATAGTGGAGCTGCGTGAACGCGGTGCGCGCGATCATGTTCCAGATGTCGCGCCAGCTGTCGTACGGACGCAGCGACACGCTGCGGTCGGCGAGATCGAGCCGGATCGGATGCCGGCCGCTGCCGCGATGCTTGATCTGCGCGGCGAGACTGCAGTCGTCGATCAGCGCGCCGCGGATCGATTCGATGCCGCCCGCCTCCTCGAGCGCGCTGCGCTTGACCAGCATGCAGCCGCCCGCGGCGCCGGCCGTCCGGTTGCGCGGATTGTTGATCCAAGAGAACGGATAGAGCTTCGCGAAGAAGAACACGAACGCCGGGATCAGCGCCTTTTCCCAGAACGAATCGCAACGCAGCCGCACCATCAGCGACACCAGATCGCGTTGTTCGGCCTGCGCGCGTGTGACGAGCTGGGCGACGGCGTCCGGCGGATGGCCGATGTCGGCATCGGTCAGCAGCAGATAGTCGGCCGGCAGCCCGAGCGTGCGCACCGCGGCGATGCCCTGCGACTGCGCCCATACCTTGCCCGACCACCCCGCCGGCAGCGGTTTCGCGGCCAGCACCGTCAGGCGGTCGGCGCGGTTGATCGCGAGCGCGGCGGCGCGGGCCGCATCGGCGGTGCCGTCGTCGCTGTGGTCGTCGACGATGATCAGATGAAAGTCGCCCGGATAATCCTGCTCGAGCAGCGACGTCGCCGCCCGGGCGATCACGTCGACCTCGTTGCGCGCCGGCACGACCGCGACCACGGCCGGCCAGCCGGCCTCGGCTGCGGCGCCGCGTGCCTCGGGCGGCAGCGCCCGCGCGGGGCGTGCGCGCCAGAAGCCGCCGCGCGCGACGAGCAGCACGATCCAGATCAGCAGCGACAGGCCAGATACCAGGAAGGTAATCGCCAGCATCATCGGCACGCCTCCTGCCGGATGCCGGCGTGAGCAGCATCGGATCGTCCGGTCATAATCGGGGTCTGAGTAAAAACACCCATGACCGCATCGGCGGCAGGGCAATACGCGTAAGAATCGACGGTCATCGAATGGCCTTGAAATGAGCGCGACGCCGGGCAGCCGGACAGGTTGCCCGCGAAACCGCGCAGTTTACCGGGTTCCGCGCGCGCGAGCGCCGACGCGGCTCTGCGGCGGATGCAACACGGCCGATACGGCACCAGAGCAAGGACGGCGCGATAGGGTTAAAATGCGCGATTAATTCGGGGTTCCGGGGCCTGGCCTGGCCGGTTCGTTTCCTGCCTTCATAACATCAAGCCGGGGCGAGCGAGCAGTGCCAGCTCCTCGAACCCCGGCGTCTGTCGTCGGAGTTCGCTCACTTATGCGAGTCATCCTTGCCCAGCCCCGCGGCTTTTGTGCGGGGGTTGTCCGTGCGATCGAGATCGTCGATCGCGCGCTGCAACAGCACGGCGCGCCGGTCTATGTGCGTCATGAGATCGTGCATAACCGGCATGTCGTCGAAAATCTGCGTAATAAAGGGGCACGATTCGTTGAGGAGCTCGACGAGGTGCCGCATGGGGCCGTGGCGATCTTCAGCGCGCACGGTGTCGCCCAGACGGTCGAACGCGACGCCGAAACGCGCGGGCTCGACGTGCTGGACGCAACCTGCCCGCTCGTCACGAAAGTGCACGTGCAGGGCCGCCAGTACGTCGCGGCGGGCCGCCGGCTGATCCTGATCGGCCATGCGGGCCATCCGGAAGTCGAGGGCACGATCGGCCAGATTCCGGCCGAGGTGATCCTCGTGCAGAGCGAGGCAGAAGTCGATACGCTGACGCTGCCGGTCGACACGCCGGTCGCGTACGTCACGCAGACGACGCTGTCGGTCGACGACACGCGCGGCATCATCGAAGCGCTGCAGCGCCGGTTCACCGACATCGTCGGCCCGGACACGCGCGACATCTGCTACGCGACGCAGAACCGCCAGGCCGCCGTGCGCGAGCTGAGCGGCCAGGTCGACGTGCTGCTGGTCGTCGGTGCGACGAACAGCTCGAACTCGAACCGCCTGCGCGAGATCGGCACCGAAAGCGGTGTGCCGAGCTATCTCGTCGCCGACGGCTCGGAAGTGAAGCCCGAATGGTTCGCGGGCGTGCAGACGGTCGGCCTGACCGCCGGCGCGTCGGCACCCGAGGAAATGGTTGAGGATGTAATCGGCGCGCTGCGCGCGCTGGGGCCCGTCGATGTCACGACGATGGCGGGCCGTGAGGAAAAAGTCGAATTCAAGTTGCCGGCGAAGCTTACGCAAGCTGTCGCCCGCGAAGTTTAAGGAGGACAACTCTTGTCTATTCCGCTGCTCCAGCAAGTCCGCGTCGGCGCATACATCATGCGCCAACACCTGTCCGGCAACAAACGCTATCCGCTCGCGCTGATGCTCGAGCCGCTGTTCCGCTGCAACCTCGCCTGTAACGGCTGCGGCAAGATCGACTATCCGGACCCGATCCTGAACCAGCGCCTGTCCGTCGAGGAATGCCTGGAAGCCGTCGACGAGTGCGGCGCGCCCATCGTGTCGATCGCCGGCGGCGAGCCGCTGCTCCACAAGGAGATGCCGGAGATCGTCAAGGGCATCATGAAGCGCAAGAAATTCGTGTACCTGTGCACGAACGCGCTCCTGATGGAAAAGAAGATGGACGACTACCAGCCGAATCCGTACTTCGTCTGGTCGGTCCACCTCGACGGCGACAAGGACATGCACGACCATTCCGTGTCGCAGGAAGGCGTGTACGACAAGGCGGTCGCGGCCATCAAGGAAGCGAAGCGCCGCGGCTTCCGCGTGAACATCAACTGCACGCTGTTCAACGATGCGATCCCTGAGCGCGTCGCGAAGTTCTTCGACACGCTGGGGCCGATCGGCGTCGACGGCATCACCGTGTCGCCGGGCTATGCGTACGAGCGCGCGCCGGATCAGCAGCACTTCCTGAACCGCGACAAGACGAAGAACCTGTTCCGCGAGATCCTGAAGCGCGGCGAAGGCGGCAAGCGCTGGTCGTTCAGCCAGTCGTCGCTGTTCCTCGACTTCCTGGCCGGCAACCAGACGTACAAGTGCACGCCGTGGGGCAACCCGGCGCGTACCGTGTTCGGCTGGCAGAAGCCGTGCTATCTGGTCGGCGAAGGTTACGTGAAGACCTTCAAGGAACTGATGGAAGACACGAACTGGGACAACTACGGCGTCGGCAACTACGAGAAGTGCGCGGACTGCATGGTCCACTGCGGCTTCGAAGCCACCGCCGTGATGGACACGATCGCGCATCCGCTGAAGGCGTTTGCCGTGAGCCGGAAGGGTATCAAGACGGAAGGCGCATTCGCGCCGGACATCTCGATCGCGAAGCAGCGCCCGGCCGAGTATGTGTTCTCGCGCCACGTCGAGATCAAGCTCGAGGAAATCCAGCGCGCCGGCAAGGGCAAGCTGCAGAAGCCGGCGAAGCCGGCAACGGCGGCTTAAGCGCGTATCGCCACGCGGAGGTTCGCGCCTCCGCGTCGGCCCGCATCGAAGAAGCGCCACGGAGTTCGCTCCGTGGCGCTTTTGTTTTGATGGGCGTCGTCGTAGGGCCGCGTGCAGTCGCGCACGCGTGAGCATGCGAATGCCCGCACGCTAGTGTCTCGATTCCGCCGCCGCGATCAGTTGCCATGCGGTCGGCCCGCGATCGAGCAGCGGGTCGGACGGCGGATCGAAATCGTGACGATGCGCGTCGTCGGACGGCAGCGCCTGCGACTTCGCGATGCCGATCTCGTCGCCGCATACGGTGCATCGATAGATGCCCGCAACCGGCGTCTCGCTGCCCGGCGGCAGGTTCTCGTTGAATGCGCGGCCGCTTCCGCACGTGAAGTAGCCACCGATCCTGTATAGCGCCATCGCGCCTCCTGACTGAAACGAATGCATTCGCGGCGACACGCACGATCGCCGCGAACGCGAGGATGGATCGTCATCGACCGAACCCGTTCGGCTCCTGTCGTGACATTGGGCGGCGAGCGTCGCCCCCGGGGAACGGAACGCGCATGAAACGCAGCCAAGGGTCGGTCGCGTTGCCACCGCTCAATGCAGAACGGCCGCTTCCCGCATCCGGGCCGCCGCCTGCGCGACCAGCCCCGGTTGCTCGCTGGACGCGAACGCGCACACGTGGCGCCACAGCTCGGCGAGCCGGTGCCGCGTGAGCGTCGCGACGCACGCGTCGTTCGCCGCGAGCACACGCTCGAGCGCCGCGCACTCGTCGTCGTGCAGCGTCCATGCGCCGCTTTGCTCGGCGCGCGCCATGCTCGCGTCGAGCACGCGCTCCGCGTCGACGCACAGGTCGACGTTCGCATCCGGGGATACCGCATCGTCGAGCGCGAGGAACACCAGATAGACGCTCGTGCGCAGCCGCATCAGCAACGTTTCGCTGCCGTGCTCGCCGCGCAGCGCGACGAGCGCCATGTGGCATTTCAGCGAGATGTCGCGCACATGCGCGGGCGGCAGCGGCAGCAGCCACTCGCGCGTCAACGGCGGGTGGCGACGGCCTTTTCGGGCGGCCTTCATGATCCGCCCTCGCCTGCCGCAACGTCTTCCACGTCGAATGCCGGCCACGCGGTGCGGCACGCGCGGGCACCGCGCCGTGCATCGCGACCGCCGTTCGCGCGGCGCCGCGCGCCGCCGTACACGTCGTCCCGTCGCCGCGTCGCGCACGTCTGGGGCAGCCGGCGGATCGCGGATGCGCGCAACACGGCGGGGAGTCGGTCAAGGCATGCCATGCTCTGCTCCCGCATCAGAACGTGTTCTCGCCCTTCAGGTAGTACGCGGTCTTCACGAAGAACGCCTTCACCGGATGGCCGCTCTGCGCCGCGCTGGCCGCGCGCGCTTCCATCGCGGCCTTCTCCTCGCGCGAGCGGTCAGGCACCGGGTACCTCACGCGTTCGAGCGCACGCTGCATCGCGAGCGGATAGTTCTGGTTGCCGGCTGTCGTCGCACGATAGCCGGCGCGCGTCATCTGCCTCAATTGCACATCGGTTTCGGCACGCGCCGCCGACCAGCTCAACGGCGCGACGTTCGACTGCCACTCAGTATCGACGGACTGCGCGAAGCTCGCGGCGGGCAGCACGGCAAGCGCGCCGGACAGGACAGCAAGGGAAACAACGGATCGCATCATGGCCTCCAGATGGTTGTTTCCGCATCGATCGTCGTCGTCGATGCGGTGCAATCATCGTATGTCGCGTGACCACGCGCTTGAATAGCCGATTCCGCAATTGATATTTTCGGCACCGACGGACGGGGTGCGATCCACGCGATTCGCCAATGCTGCCTGAGCGGAATTTCTTTATTTCATTCAACTACCTGATCGCGTTTTTGCAGACGAATCGACGTGCCGTGTGAATCGCTTTTGCAGTTTTTGAAATGACGTATTGCCGATGCAATTTCGGCCAAAGCCCTGCCCGGCGCGACTTTCGGCGCGATGCCGCACACGCCGGCACAAGCGGGAAACGATTCGACAAATGCGCTCGTTTCCCTGACATACGACAAAACCTCCGCGCCGATTTACCGCGCCGCGAGAAGACGTGTGCGACACGGACGCGCGATAATTGCGCATCGCGCCGTCAATCACGGCGCTTATCCGTTCCCTATTCTTCTCTCGAGTTCCGCCATGGCTGCCATCGACACCACCGCCATCGACAATTGGCACGCACACGTCTACTTCGATGCCGCGAGCCGCGACGCAGCCTGGGCGTTCCGCCTCGTCGTCGAAGAACGGTTCGGCGCGATCATCGAGCTCGGCCGCTTTCACGAGCGCCTCGTCGGCCCGCATCCGGCCTGGTCGTACCAGATCGCGTTCGACGCCGCGCGCTTCAACACCATCGTGCCGTGGCTCATCCTGAATCACGGCGCGCTCGACATCTTCCTGCATCCGAATACCGGCGAAGATCTGCGCGACCATCGCGACAGCGCGGTGTGGATCGGCAAGTCGCATGACCTGAATCTCGGCGCGCTGGCGGGCTGACGAGCCGCACGCGGTCGCGTTCGACATACGCGACATCCACGTTTCGGCCCGAACTGAAACGTCCGGCGGCGCGGCGTCGATACAGTGGTTCCGTTACCCACGTTTGCCGGAACCCGCCATGACACAAGCCGACACCGATGCGCAACGCATCCATCAAGACTGGCACGCCGCCGTCGTCGCGCGCGACCTCGACGCACTGATGTCGCTGTACGCGGACGACGCGATACTCGAAACGCCGCTGATCGTCGTCGCGCTGCCCGATCACGGCTCGGGCGTGCTGCACGGCAAGGCCGCGATCTGCGCGTTCTTCGCGGCGGCCCTGCGCAATCCGGGAAACAAGCTCGGACGCTGGTATCGAACCGGGCTGTTCTTCTCGAACGGCCGGCAACTCACATGGGAATATCCGCGCGAAACGCCGGAAGGCGATCAGGTCGATCTCGTCGAGATGATGGATCTGCGCGACGGGCTGATCGCGCATCACCGCGTCTACTGGGGGTGGGTCGGGTTCATGGCGCTGCGCGGCGCGGCACAGGCGGCCGGGCACGCATGACGCGCGCCGTGCCGCCCGCGTTCACGCTCACGCGACATACATCGCGACGCTGACGAACTGGCACAAGCTGCCGGCCAGCACGAAAAGATGCCAGATACCGTGCCCGTGGCGGATGCGCTCGTCGTTGATGAAGAAGTAGATCCCCGCGCTGTAGATGACGCCGCCGGCCACGAGCCATGCGGCACCCACCGGCGGCAGCGCATGAATCAGCGGGCGGATCGCGACGAGCGCGAGCCAGCCCATCAGCACGTACAGCACCATCGACACGATGCGCGTGCGCCGACCGAGCGTGAGTTCCTGCGCGATCCCGAACGCGGCGAGCCCCCAGCTCACGCCGAACAGCGACCAGCCCCACGGGCCGCGCAGCGTCACGAGCGTAAACGGCGTGTAGCTGCCCGCGATCAGCAGATAGATGGCCGAATGGTCGCACTTCTGCAGGATCGCCTTCAGGCGCGGGTTGCGCACGCTGTGATACGCCGTCGAGATTCCGTAGAGCAGGATCAGCATCGCACCGTACACGCTGAAGCTCACGATCTTGTAGGGATCGCGGTCGAGCGCGCCCATCGTCACCAGCGCGACCAACCCTGCCACCGACAGCACCGCGCCGACGAGATGGGAAATGCTGTTGAAACGCTCACCGACATGCACGACGGGTTCTCCTGCGCGGATTCTTCGGGGAAAGAGGATGCCTCATATGATACCGACGCCCGGACTTTGCCGCGCTGGACGAAGTCAAACGCCGCAGTGACGGGCGCCTCGCGCGCACCGCACCGGCACGCCAAAGAAAAAGCGCCGCGAATGTCTTCGCGGCGCTTCCCGGTCCGTCACTTGACCGCCTCACCGGCCGGCTGCGCCGGCCCGGTTCAGCAACACTTCCCTGCCCCCGACCCGTACCGCGCATTCTGACGCTCGCGGAAGAATTCCTCGTACGTCATCGGCTCGCGGTCCGGATGGGTTTCGCGCATGTGCGCGACATAGGTGTCGTAGTCGGGCAGGCCGACCATCAGCCGCAACGCCTGCCCGAGGTAACGCCCCGCACTGCGCAGGTCGCTGCCGAGATCGGTGAACATCGCGGCCTCCCGTTATCGTCCGCTGCCGAGCGCCTGCGCGGCCGGCATCGCTTCGTACGGCGTCTCGCGCACGGTCGGGTTCGACTCGCGACGCGCGCGCAGCACGGCGAGCAGGCCGTACCCCGCGATCGCCACGACGACGAAGATGAACAGGCCGGCCAGCGCCGCATCGATGTAGTCGTTGAAGATGATCCGCTGCATCTGCGCGATCGACTTGGCCGGCGCGAGCACCTTGCCTTCGTCCACCGCGGCCTGCAGCTTCGCCGCGTGCGCGAGGAAGCTGACCTTCGGATTCGAATCGAAGATCTTCTGCCAGCCGGCCGTCAGCGTGCAGATCAGCAGCCATGCGGTCGGCACGATCGTCACCCATGCGTAGCGCTCGCGCTTCATCTTGAACAGCACGACGGTGCCGAGCACCAGTGCGATCGCGGCGAGCATCTGGTTCGAGATCCCGAACAACGGCCACAGCGTGTTGATGCCGCCGAGCGGATCGACCACGCCCTGATACAGGAAATAGCCCCACGCGGCCACGCACAGCGCGGTGGCGACAAGGTTCGCCGGCAGCGACTCGGTGCGCTTGAGCGCCGGGTGGAACGTGCCGAGCAGGTCCTGCAGCATGAAGCGGCCCGCGCGCGTGCCGGCATCGACGGCCGTCAGGATGAACAGCGCCTCGAACAGGATCGCGAAGTGATACCAGAACGCCATCATCGCTTCGCCGCCGATCACCTGGTGCAGGATGTGCGCCATGCCGACGGCCAGCGTCGGTGCGCCGCCCGCGCGCGCGATGATCGTCGTTTCGCCCACGGCCTTCGCGGTCTGCGTGAGCATGTCGGGCGTCAGCACGAAGCCCCATTGCGTAACCGTATTCGCGACGGCTTCAGGCGTCGAGCCGAGCACGGCCGCCGGCGCGTTCATCGCGAAGTAGATGCCCGGTTCGATCACGCACGCGGCGACCAGCGCCATGATCGCGACGAACGATTCCATCAGCATCGCGCCGTAACCGATGAAGCGCGCGTTGGTTTCGTTGTCGATCAGCTTCGGCGTCGTGCCCGACGAGATCAGCGCGTGGAACCCCGACACCGCGCCGCATGCGATCGTGATGAACAGGAACGGGAACAGGTTGCCCGACCACACCGGGCCCGTGCCGTCGACGAACTTCGTCAGCGCGGGCATCTTCAGTTCCGGCGCGACGACCAGGATGCCGATCGCGAGGCCGAGGATCGTGCCGATCTTCAGGAACGTGGACAGGTAGTCGCGCGGCGCGAGCAGCAGCCACACCGGCAGCACCGATGCGACGAAGCCGTAGCCGATCAGGATCCACGTAAGCTGCGTGCCGCTGAAGGTGAACCATGCGGCAAGCGCCGGCGAATCGTGCACGGTCTGGCCGAACGCGATCGACGCCATCAGCAGCACGAAGCCGATGATCGACACTTCGCCGATGCGGCCCGGACGAATGTAGCGCGTGTAGACGCCCATGAACAGCGCAATCGGAATCGTCGCGGCGACGGTGAACGTGCCCCACGGCGAATTCGTCAGCGCCTTCACGACGATCAGCGCGAGCACCGCGAGGATGATCACCATGATCAGGAATGCGCCGAACAGCGCGATCACGCCGGGCACCGTGCCGAGCTCCATCTTGACGAGGTCGCCGAGCGAACGGCCGTCGCGGCGCGTCGAGATGAACAGCACGATGAAGTCCTGCACCGCGCCCGCGAACACGACACCGGCCAGGATCCACAGCATGCCCGGCGTGTAGCCCATCTGCGCTGCGAGCACGGGCCCGACGAGCGGCCCGGCGCCGGCGATCGCGGCGAAGTGATGGCCGAACAGCACGTACTTGTTGGTCGGCACGTAGTCGAGGCCGTCGTTGTGCCGGACGGCCGGCGTCATCCGCAGCCCGTCGAGCTGCATGACTTTGCTGGCGATGAAACGGCTGTAGAAGCGATACGCGATCAGATATACGCAGACTGCGGCGATCACGATCCAGAGCGCGCTGACGCGTTCGCCGTGCGCAAGTGCGATCGTCCCGAACGCGAACGCGCCGAGCAGCGCGACCGCGATCCAGAGCAGGGTACTGGAAGCCCGATTCATGGCGTCTCCTGGTCTCCAATGTGGTTTTGAGTGGATCCGGCGAGGCGCCGGACCCGCGTGACGTCGATGCGTCGTGCCGCGTCTCGCGGAAGACACGGCGGTGGGCCGTAGTATTCCGCGCGACGGGGGAGGCTTACAAGCGCACAACTACGTATGCGAGGCTACGTAGAATTACGTAGCCAAGGGGTGAGAGCTCGGGTTGCGGCCGTGATCGACCGACGCGCGGCCGGACATGCCCCGCGGTTGGCCATGCCCGGCGCATTGCGCGCCGGGTCGGTTGCATCAGTGCTTGTCGTCGAGCTTCTTCGGCTTCGGCGGCGACGGCACCTTCGCGTACTGGAACGCGGGCGTTGCCTTCAGCGCGTCCTTCGTCGCGCCCGGCAGATAGATGTTGCCGTTGCGCACGTCGAGCGACGCGATCGGCACCGCGACGTCATGCGCCGCGACGCCCAGGAAACCGCCGGCCGACACGATCGCGGCCGACACCGAGCCGTCAGGCGCGACGATCAGGTCGCGCACCGTGCCGACTTTCTGGTTCTGGTCGTTGTACACGGCCTTGCCGAGCACGCTCTTCTTCACGCTCCAGCCTTCGAGTAGCGCCTGCGATTGCTCGACGGTGACGCTGAGTGGCTGGGCGCCCGCGATCTGCGCATGCACGTTGAGGCTCGATACGAGAACGGCGGCTGCGACGATTGTCTTGGTGAAAGCCATGCTGATTGCACTCCGGTTAGGTTGTTGTTGGTGCCGGGAGCGAAGCGGCGCGGGTGCGGTGGCGAATCGGTGAGCACCCCGCGCTTCGTCGATGCAGCAGCGGCCGGCCGCGCCGCCGCTGCGTGTGCGCGCAACGGGCCCGGACGGGCCCGTCGGTTAACGCAACACGGGTCATGGTAGCGCCAGTCGAGAAGTGCTGCCATGAGGCTGCATTGCACAGCGATGAACGAAGATCAATGTCGGCGTGAAAAATGCCGAGGGAGATTCGGAATCAGACGACGCTCAATGTTTCTCGAGCAGCTTGCGGGACGCGAACAATTCGGCATCGCTGCGGATGCCGAGCTTGCGATACGCCGATTGCTTTTGCGCGCTGATCGTCTTGCGGCTGCGGGAAAATTTCAATGCGATATCGGATACCGACATGCCCGCGAGATAACAGCGCAGCACCTCGTGCTCGCGCGGGCTCAGGCGCAGGTCGGCGGACACTTCCGATTCGGCCGCCGGCGCGTCGTCGCTGACCGCCGGTTTCGGCGCCGTCACACTCTGGACAGGCGTCGCACTCGCCATCACCCTGCCTGCCAATTCGGCACTGATATACGAACGTCCATCTGCGACCACACGGATCGCATGCACCAGTTCGCGAAGATTTTCGCTCTTGCCGAAGAAACCGAGCGCGCCTGCGCGCATCGTCATGTTGACGGTCGCGGGCGTATCGCTGCTCGACGTCATCAGGATCTTGCAATCCGGGAAGCGCGTGCTCACCAGCTTGACGAGATTGAGACCGTCGATCTCGTCCGGGCCCAGCGTGTAGTCGAGCAGCACGACGTCCGCGTGATTCGACTCGAGCCAGCCGATCAGATCGCGCGACCTCGCAAAGCTCGCCGCCACTTCGATGCCGGTCCTCTCCGTCAGATAACTGGCGATCCCGTGCTGGACGACGGCATGGTCGTCCAGGATCACGACGCGGATCGGTTGGAGCTCTGGTCTCATTACTACCCCTTTTGATTCTGGCGATACGGCCCATCAGCGGTTGGCCATTTCTTGCCATGGCAAACCGGAACGGATGATCCGGATTAGCTTACCGGCTTTCTGGATAATTTTTAACCCCGCCGGCTAAACAGCCGAGGTGCGAGTAGTCGTCGCGGACGCCATGCAGTCCGATTCGGCATCCGCAGCAGCGACAGCATGGGAAACGGCCCGCGCGCCCCGTCTCAGCCATCAGAACGGCGTAAGGCGCTGGCGCTGGCGCGACCCGCAACGAATCGCCGACGGCGCTCGCGTCGTCCAAAGGCACTGTTGCTGCCGGTGCTCCCGCCCGCACCGCGTTGCGTCGGCGCAACGGACCATTTGTGATGACGATCTCGCTCCGCGCATTTCTCACGCCGCTGCAGCGCCTGATACAGATCATCCCACCTGCGCAGTTCACGCTTGAGGCAAAGGCATGGATCGCCGCGCATCCGGTCGTGCGTGCCTGTGCCGCCCCACATTAGCGTCCGTTCAAATTTCGCGAATGCGGGAAGGTCGTTGGCGTCGTGTCGTCATATCTCGACGCGATTCCGCGAATCGGCGGACTGCGCGTCGAATATGTCGACAACGTATCGTGGGCCAATTCATACCCGGCTTTCATGTCGGGGAAGATCGACATGGCGCCGGACGCGTCAAGAAGCGCCGACATCTCGCGATACCGCAGTGGCACCATTGTCAGCCTGCCGTAGTTCGCCGGCACGATGGTTGTTGTCGCACCGGAGCCCTTGAATCTCTTCGTCGATCTTGAGAATCTGGCCGGCAAGCAAATCGCGACCAAGGGTAGCGGCGACTCGAATATGCGATCCGCGCATGTCGGCGTGCCGGTGATCCTGCTGACTTTCGACGACGAACGCGACGCGCGCGCGGCCATTCCCGCGCACGACACCGACGAAATTCCGCGTCAATGGATTGAAACGGCCGACTACGGCAAGCCTAGCCCGCAATCGATCGTCCATGACCGTCGCTGGCAAGTCGCAGCGGCCGGCACCATCCTGTTCGCGGTCCCATTCGTTTCGTAGCGCTCGCGCGTCGCAGCTGTGCGCAGCGAACTCGACAAGGCGATGCAACTCGTGTTCACCAGCCACGAGATCCGCAAGGCGGTGCATTCGATCCCGTCGTTGCTCGAACTGCTATCGCGCTCGCAACTAGCACCGAAGCAGGCTGGTCGCGCGGACGCGGCGTTGCTGCTTCGGAATCGCTGCTGACGTTGCTTGACGACGTCCTGGAATATTCGAGTCTCGAGTCTCGAAACGTGACGCTCGTGCCCGAGCCGACGCACGTCCGCGCATTGGCACAGCGCCGACATGGTACGCTGGCGCGTCGACGAGAAAAACCTGAGCCGGGAGCTCGAACTCGCGCCAGACTGAGCTGTGCGCGCCGATCGATCCGCTGCGCACGCGGCAGATCGTGCTGAACCTGCTTGCCAACGCGATCAAGTGCACGCCGGCTGACTCGGTTGCACTGCGCGTCGTTTATCTCGACGGCATACCGGGCCATGCCGGCTCGCTCGCGATCGAAGTCCGTGACACCGGTATCGGCATTCCGCCCGATCGCCAGCGTCGCATTTTCGATGCCCTACCAGTGCGTCGAGCCACCGGGCAGCCGTCGCGTGAACGACAGTGGACCGGGGCTATCGATCCGTCGCGAACGGGTCGACTTGATGAACGCCGTGGAATTCGCGAAGCCGCGTTTCGGCATGCAGCGCGACATTGGCGATATCGCCCAGTTTGGCCAGATGCGACGCCCCCGCAATCCGGTGCGAGGCCCGTGCGGCTGCGGCGAAATCGCGCGATAGCAATCCCTTGACAAGCACGTCGAGATCCTTCGCCACTTCGCGGTCATAGACCGCGTTGAGATCAGCGGCATCGTCGGTATGCGCCGCCTGTTCCATCTCGGCATACGCTGGGCACCACATCGCGATCAGCTGCCGCAACGTTTCGAGCCGCAGCGGCTTGCCCAGCACGCCGTCCATGCCGCTGTCGACGCAGCGCTCCCGATGCCCGTCGCCGGATACCGCGGAAATCCCGATGATCGGAACATGTCTGGCTTCGCGTGCCGACTCGTCCTGACGGATCATCTTCGCGAGCGCATAACCGTCGAAGTCCGGCAGATCGCTATCGAGCAACACGAGGTCGACACGGCCGCGCGCCAGTTGACGCAGCGCGTCCTCGCCGGTAGCGGCGCCGATGCCGACGCAGCCGAGTTCGTCGCATTGCTGCTGCAGCGCGAACTGCACGGTTTCGTGATCGTCGACAATCAGGATACGCGGCGAGTCAGGGTGAGCATATCCAGGCAGTGCGTCGACCAGCACGGGCATCGATGCGGCAGACCGCACCGGCAACGGCTCGTCCACTTCCGTGACCGGCAATCGCACCGTCATCGTCGTTTCGACGCGCGGCAGGCTTTGGACGGTGATCGTGCCGTGCATCAATGCGACCAGTTCACGGCAGATCGCGAGGCCAAGCCCGCTGCCGTTGACGTCCTGGTGAAGCGAGGCAGGCCCCTGCCAGTATGCGTCGAAAATGTGTTCGAGCCGTTCGGGCGCAATGCCGATGCCGGTATCGCGCACCGTGAGGGTCAGCGTGCCATTTTGCCCGTGGCGCCCCGAAACATGCTCGACGCGCAGCGTCACCGAGCCGGCGGATGTGAATTTGATTGCGTTGACGAGCAGGTTCAGCACGATCTGACGCACACGGACCGGATCGATTGAAACACGCACCGCCGGCGGACAAGCAACGTCAAGCACCAGCTCGAGCATCTTCTCGTCGGCACGCCAGCGCACCATGTCGACCGTATGCCGCGCCCACGACTCGAGCTCGACTGTCTGCATGGCAAGCCCGACCTTACGCGATTCGAGGCGAGAATATTCGAGGATATCGTCGAGCAGCGTCAGAAGCGTCTCCGATGCCGAGATCGCCGCATCCGCGCGATTCGCCTGTCGCCCGGTCAACCGCGAGCGCTGCAGCAATTCCAGCGACGACAGGATCGTATGCATCGGCGTGCGGATTTCGTGACTAACGAACGCGAGAAACGTCGCCTTGTCGTGCTCGCTGCGGATCGCGGCCACGCGCGACTTCCACGACAGGAATGCGAGCATCGCGAACGCCACCAGCGCGGCAGCGATCGCGAGCACCTGGGGCGCCCGGTAATGCAGGATCGCACGGATCGTCGGCTTGCCGTAATCGGCCATCTCGACCCAGTCGCGGGTGAGCTCCGCCGTCTTGCTCACGGGAATGGCCGCGAGAGACTTGTCGATGATCGATGCCAGGATCGGCAAGTCTGCCCGCGTGAGCATCGCCAGCGATACAGGGCGGTCAGCAAGCATCCCCGACATGTAAAGCTGCCCGGGAAACTGCCGCTGCACGATCGGCAGAATCGTGACGTCGACGCCGAGCGCGGCATCCGCCTCGCCGTTGGCAACCGCGGCGAGCGCGAGTTCCTCGGTGTCGAACGTAAGCACGTC
Source organism: Burkholderia sp. BCC1638 (assembly GCF_902833195.1). Taxonomy (NCBI): domain Bacteria; kingdom Pseudomonadati; phylum Pseudomonadota; class Betaproteobacteria; order Burkholderiales; family Burkholderiaceae; genus Burkholderia; species Burkholderia sp. BCC1638. Next base: position 134,868 of record NZ_CADFEC010000003.1, on the reverse strand, counting down.
GAGCATCACGCCGCTGTTGCGCGTGAAATACTCGACCGCGCCTCGCCCCTTGATCGCGACACGCCGGCCTTCGAGCCGCTTCAGGTTGAAGATCATCGCGGAGTCGTTGCGCGTGACGGCTGTCAGCCGGCCGACCAAGTAGGGCGCACTGACGAGAGCACCGGCGCCGACGCGGTCCGGCACCAGGTCGCGCCATACGCCGGGCAGCAGATCAACCTTGTGCGATGCAAGCGCCTCGTACGCGTGCCCCCATTCCGTGCCCGGCACCGTTGCGAACGTCAGCCCGGTCATTTTCGAGATTGCGTTCAGGTACCCCGCGACAAGGCCGGCATGGCTGCCGTTGCGCATGTATTCGATCGGATGCCAGTTCGCCTCGACTGCGATATTGACGACCGGGTGCGCGCGCATCCACTGAAGCTCCTCGTCAGTGAAGGTGGGCTTCCAAGAGGCGGTCGCGCCGTTCGCAGGGAGCGACGAGACAACGAGCCAAAGGAATATTGCGCGCAAGAGCAGGCGCGGTGCGGCGCGGCACGCGATAAGACGTCCTTCCATGTACGATACGGCGGCCGGAGCAAGTGCATCGGAGACCATGCACGGCATGCGCCGTCGGTTGAGGTTTGCAGATGTGTCGACTCTATCCGACGATCCGCAAATCGGCCGTCCATCCAATCCTATTTCGGACAGACGCCTTAGGAATTTGCCTAAATTTTGCCGGAGGCCATGGGATTCGTATTAGCAGGATCGCCCACGGCGCGGCCGCACGCCGCACGGCACCTCGGGCGCACGCGCCTGACAATTTGCGACGCGGCTGAACGAATGTCTCGTCGGCGTCGCCGCGATTCCTGTAGTTCGGATACCGCCGATATGCGACGTGCCGCAGGCCGAACACGCGCGCGAGAAGTTTCCGAGTGGCGCGGCACACGAGACAGATGAATCAACTTGCTCGGCACCAGTCTTAGTCGATGGGCCGACTTTGACGGCGGCGGGCATCAACCCGCCGCCGTCACCTCACGCATTGCGCGAATACACTCGCCGATGCCGCACCGCCTCCGCCAGCACGTCGAGCACCGGCTCCGTCTGCGTCCAGCTCAAACACGCATCCGTAATCGACACGCCATACTGCAACGGCACGCCGGGCTTCAGATCCTGACGCCCCGCCTCGAGATGACTCTCCACCATCACGCCGACGATCCGGTGCTCGCCCTGCGACAGCTGCCGCGCAAGATCCTGCGCGACTTCGATCTGCCGCTCATGCGACTTGTTCGAGTTCGCGTGCGAGCAATCGACCATCACCTGCTCGCGCAATCCGCTCTTGCGCAGCACCGCGCAGCTCGCCTCGACGTGCTCGGCATCGTAGTTCGGCCCGTTCTTGCCGCCGCGCAGGATCACGTGCGCGTCGTCGTTGCCGCGCGTCTCGAAGATCGCGGCCATGCCCATCTTCGTCATCCCCATGAACGCATGGCTCGCGCGCGCGGCGACGATCGCGTCCGACGCGACCTGCACGCCGCCGTCGGTGCCGTTCTTGAAGCCGATCGGGCAGCTGAGCCCCGACGCGAGCTGCCGATGGCTCTGGCTCTCGGTCGTGCGCGCGCCGATCGCGCCCCACGCGATCAGGTCCGCGATGTACTGCGGGCTCAGCAGGTCGAGGAATTCGGTCGACGCCGGCAAGCCGAGCGCGTTGATGTCGAGCAGCAGTTGCCGCGCCGCGCGCAGCCCTTCGTTGATGCGGAAGCTGCCGTCCAGGCGCGGATCGTTGATGTAGCCCTTCCAGCCGACGGTCGTGCGCGGCTTCTCGAAGTACACGCGCATCGTGATCAGCAGGTCGTCCTTCAGCGCATCGGCGGCCGCCTTCAGGCGACGGGCGTAGTCGAGCGCCTGGTCGTGGTCGTGGATCGAGCACGGGCCGACGACGAGCAGCAGCCGGTCGTCCCGGCCGTGCAGGATGTCGCCGATCGCGCGGCGCGTGTCCTCGACGAGCGTCTGCGTGGCGGCCGGCACCGGCAGCTCGTCCTGCAGCAGCGCGGGCGAGATCAGCGGACGCACAGCGCCAATGCGGACGTCGTCGATGCGCGTGGTGTCCTGCGTCGCGTCGGCGCTGCCTACCTCGCGATCGTGGGAAGGATTGTCGAGGTTCTGCATGGGGATTCTCCGGGGACGTCTGGAATGATGTGCAGGCTCGATTATGGCACTCGCGCGTGGCGGCAGCGAGGCGCGGCGGGGGAAGGCGATCGGCGTCAAGGCGCCGGATGAAAAAGGCGATCCGCGAAGGATCGCCGGGCGATTGCGTCGATGCGCGCGGCGGCTAGTGCAGCGTCTCGGGCGCGAGCGAATTGCTCGGCAACAACGCCGTCAGCGCGCAATTGCTCGGCGCGGCCTTGCCGCCGAAGCGGTCGTAGAGCCAGGGCAGCATCCCGGCCACCCACGGCGCGATCGCGCCCGCATGTTCGAGCGGATATTCGGTGTACACGACCGGCACGCCGCTGGCACAGAACTTCTGCGCGAGCGCGCGTACATCGTACGCGAGCATCACGCCGTCGCCCACCTGGCTACCGAACGTGCCGTCGAGCACGCCGGCCGTGCCCTGAACGATGTACATCGGAATCGTCGGCGACGCGGCCAGCCCGGCGTTCACCTTGTTCGCGTAGGTCACGTACGCCGGAATGCTGTTGATGTCGTTCGCGTATTGCGGCTTGAACAGCGTCGCCCAACGCAGCCCCGTGTATTTCGGCAGGATGTAGGCGAGCGACTGGTTCTGGATGTCGTTGAACACGGCGACGCCGCTGTCGCTCAGATACGGCGTCAGATCGAAGCCGAAGCCGCGCGACAGCCCGGCGAGCGCGGCCGCCGCGACGCCGCCCCAGACGATGCTGCCGTCGACGTAGCGCAGGTTGTGCGCGGGGTCGACCAGCACGCCGCCCTCGGCCGCGCCGACGAGCTGCTTGTTGACGTCCGGCGCGTAGCTCGGCGCGAGTTGCGCGGCCCAGTTCGTCGCGATCGCACCGCCGGAATAGCCGATCATCGCGACCTTGCTGGACGGCGCGAGGCCCGTCGACGGCGTGTTGAGCGCCGCGCGGATCGAATCGAGCGTCGTCATCCCGTATTCGGGGCCGGCAGCGAAGTCCGCCGTCTGGCCTTCGGTATCGGGCACGATCACGTTGTAGCCGAGCAGCAGCAGCGTCGACAGCGGGATCGATTCCGCGCTGTAGAGCAAGGTGCCGGCATTGATGATCTTCGTGACGTCGCGATCGCCGGCGATCACCTGCGACGGTTCGTCGTAAGGATTCAGCGAGTCGTAGGCCGACTGGTACGAGATCGCCCGGCCGTTGCTGACCGGGCTCCGGATCACCGACGTCACGTTGACGACCGGCCGGTTCTGCGCGTCGTTGGTGCGATACAGCAACTGCTGGGCGGTCACCGCGGTCGGCATTCCGGCCACGTGATAGGTGACGGTTCGCGTGTTGAGCACCGTGCCGGGTGGAATCGATTTCAACGGCGTGGCGCCCGTATACGTGTAGAACGGGTCGGTCACGGTGGCCGCGCTTGCATGAACCGACGACGTGGCGACGGCCAGCACGGCGGCCGCGATCGTCATCAAACGTTTGGAGGACATCGGAGTTGCCTCTGGGGATAACCTGCTTTTCATCGAGGAAGTTCGCTGTGTTGCGACTTGTCCGGATTGCGGTGTCAAGACGGGTTCCTGGCCATCGGCTGTCTCCTTTGAGTGAAGGGTCTCTTCTGTTTTCGTTATGTCATTTAGTAGGACTGCAAACCGGATGAATTGAAGCACAGCGAGAACGGAATCGATGCGGATTTCCCGTTGTTTGAAGGTAAACGCCTAAACCGCGTCGCGACGATCGCTCTCCGCGAGACGCTCCGGCCGTACGGCCGAGTGTCGCGTATCACCGAGGTACCGTACGATCACGACTGTCCGCCGCCGATGGTGCCTCACGTTCGGCGCGAGCCATCCACGACTCTCACGCAAATATGAAAAAGACACTTGCCGCGTTGCTGGTGTGCATTGCGTTGCCTGCGTCGGCCGAGGTCAGCACCGAGGTGCTGTGCTTCAGGACGACCGGCGACAAACCCGTGCGCTTCGAATTGCGCACGTATTACGACGACGTGGCGAAGTGGCAAGGGGGCGTCGTCCGCTACGCGAAATCGAAGACGTCGATTCCGCTGCTGCTCAAGCACGTGGATCAGGAAGCACTCGCGGAAGGCCGCCCGTACCAGTTCACGACGACGTGGTGGGAAATGGTCGACGGCAAGATCAACGGCGAATACGAAATGATGAGCCAGGGTGCGATCGTCTATTCGATGACGTACACCAATGCGCGCACCGGCAAGAAGACCGATTTCGCGTGGGCGCAGGACGTCGATGCGTCCGAGAAGACGGGGTGCCGCTGGTAGCGCAGGTTCGAGCGGTGTCGGGAGGTGCGTTCGTCAGCCGGCGCGCCCAGATCCGCGCCGGTGTCGAGTTGGCTCGGGCGGGAGGTCAGCCGGCGTCGCCCGGGGTCTCGACGTCGATCCCGAGTTCGGTCGCCATGCGCTGAACGAGCGCGTTCAGCCGCGCCACTTCATCCGCAAGCCGCTTTTGTTCGGCCTTCAGCGCCTCGAACTCGGACGGCGGAACGGAATCCGCGCCGCCGCCGGCATCCGAACCGGCGAAGTCGGCGACGTTCACCTCGCCGCACATCAAGTGCATCCAGCGATTCTCGCGCGCACCGGGCGCGCGCGGCAACCGGACGACGAGCGGCTGCGCACGCGCCGCGAGTTCGTCGAGAAACGCCTCGACCGACGAGATGTCGGCGAAACCGTGCAGGCGTGCGCTGTTCAGGCGCAGTTCGGCGGCCGTCTGCGGGCCGCGCAGCAGCAGGATCGTCAGCAGCGCGATCGCCTGGCTCGGAATCCCGAGCACACGGTTCATGTTGTGCTCGAAACGCGGCACGCGGCTGCTGCTTCCTTCCATCACGAGGCTCAGGTGCTTGAGCCCGTCGAGCGCGGTCGTGACCTCGTCCTCGCTGACGTTCATCACCGGCGAGCGCGCGGTCTTCTGGTTGCAGCCCGAGGTCAACGCATTCAGCGAGAGCGGATAGGTGTCGGGCACGGTGTGCTGCTTCTCGACGAGCACCCCGAGAATGCGGGCCTCGAGGGGCGTAAGTTCGCGCAAGGCGCGTGGCGTGGGCATGTCCGGCGTGGTGTTCATGGATGCGTCGCAGCGTGCAGCAAGTGAAAGGAAACAGTCGCGCCCCGTCCGGCGTCGCGAACGGGCGAGCCATATGATAGCTCGCGACGTGGTGCCCGGCGCCACGCGCCGCCATGGCGTGCGGACTTGCCGCAGTCCGCTTTCGTCCAACGTATCGGCCGCGCGGCGGTGCATGCGTTCGACGTCGCGAATTCACGCACCGCGCCCGCGCGCGGCGTCGCCCGCGTTTGCGCGTCGCGCGGGCCGGCGCTACGATACGCGTTCACTTTTGGAAATGCCGCGCCGCACGCGGCCGACTTCGGCCGCCACGCCGGCGCCGCGCATCGCCCGTCCCGCACGCCGTGCCGCGGCGCATGCGCGCCACGCGTCAACACGCTTCATCCGTTCACTCATTCATCGCCATGACCGCATCCATTTCAGCGCCGCACGTGCGCGCCATCGTCACCGGACACACGCGCGGCCTCGGCGCGTCGCTCGCCGAACAACTGCTGCAGGAAGGCATCGCCGTGCTCGGCGTGTCGCGCAGCCGTCATCCGTCGCTCGCCGCGCAGGCCGGCGACCGTTTCGCCGACATCGAGCTCGACCTGTCGGACACGTCGGCCGTCGCGGCTTGGCTCGCCGGCGACACGCTACGCCGCTTCGTCGACGGCGCGTCGATCGTGCTGCTCTTCAACAACGCTGGCATCGTCGATCCGATCGGCCCGCTCGACGCGCAGGACGCCGCGCTCGTCGCGCGCGCGGTCGGCGTGAACGTCGCGGCGCCGCTGATGCTGTCGGCCGCGCTCGTGCAGGCGGCGGCGGCGCCGACCGAATGCCGGATCCTGCACGTGTCGAGCGGCGCCGCGCGCAACGCGTATGCGGGCTGGAGCGTCTACTGCGCGACCAAGGCGGCGCTCGATCATCACGCGCGCGCCGTCGCGCTCGACGCGAACCGCGCGCTGCGGATCTGCAGCGTCGCGCCGGGCGTCGTCGACACCGGCATGCAGGCGACGATCCGCTCGACCAGCGAAGCGAACTTCCCGATGCGCGAGAAATTCGACCAGTTGAAGTCGAGCGGCGCGCTGTCGACGCCCGAGGCGGCCGCGCGGCAATTGATCGGCTATGCACTGAGCGACGCGTTCGGTTCGGTGCCGACGGCCGACGTTCGCGAATTGCCCGCAACCTGATCCGGGATAGAATTTTGCGGTTGCCTTTCCCCGAGGATCCCCCGATGGTCACGAAGACCACCGCTCCGTTCCAGCAGATCAAGACGCTCGTCCGCCAGAATGTCGACGCGGGCGACTGGCGCCCGGGGGACCGCATTCCGTCCGAACTCGATCTTGCCGCGCAATTCGGCGTCGCGCGCATGACGGTCAACCGCGCGCTGCGCGAGCTGACCGAGGAAGGCGTGCTGAAACGCATTGCGGGCGTCGGCACCTTCGTCGCCGAGGTGAAGCCGCAGTCGAACCTGCTGATGATCGCGCACATCCGCGACGAGATCCGCGCGCGCGGCCACGAATATCGCTGCCGCGTGCTCAGCCAGTCGCGCGAGCCCGCGTCGTTCGACGTCGCGGCCGCGTTCGGGCTAGCGGTCAACACGCCGGTCTTTCATGTGGTGTGCGTGCACGAGGAAAACGGCCGCCCGATCCAGTTGGAGGATCGCTACGTGAACCCGGCCGCCGCGCCCGAATTCATCGACCAGGATTTCCAGGCCGAGCCGCCGTCCGAATACCTGTTCAACAACGTGTCGCACTACGAACTGGAGATCGAGCACGTGGTCGACGCGTCGCTGCCGACCGGCGAACAGGCGCGGCTGCTCGACATGCGCGCCGACGAGCCGTGCCTCACGCTCACGCGCCGCACCTGGACGAACGGACTGCCCGTCACGTTCGTACACTTCCTGCATCCCGGCAACCGCTATCGGCTCGGCTCGCGCTTCAAGCCGGGCGCCGGGCGGCACCAGACCTGAACCTCCCGCGACGCTCGAAAACGACCACGCGCGGCGTCCGCTTCATCGCGAAGCGGACGCCGCGCGCGTGATGTCACCTGATGTCGTCGCGATCCGCCGCTTACGCCCGGATCGCCCCGACCTGCCCCGCGCCGCGCGACCACACGACCGGAAACAGCGGGTGCTCGAGCGGCGCGCCGTCCGGCAGTTCGTCCGCGAGCCCCGGGAAATCGGGCGACGTCTTCCAGCGGCGCGGCGCGTGACGGATGTCGTCGCCGACGAAGCGGATCGAGAACGCGCGCCGGCGGTTCTGCGTCCCGCCCGACGCGTGCAGCGTCAGCATCCGGAAGCACACCATGTCGCCCGGCTCGAGCGCCCAGTGGCGGATCGGGAACGCCGAACGGTCGGCCTCGATGTCGGGCAGGTCGGCGAGGCTGCCTTCCGGGAACCACTTCGCCTCCTTGTCCATGAACGTGCGCGGCATCAGCCACGGCCCCCGGTGCGAACCCGCGACGAACTCCAGCGTCGATTCGAGCGGCACCGGATCGACCGGAATCCACATGCTGACGTTGTCGTCGCCTTCGATGTTGTAGTACGGCTGGTCCTGATGCCACGGCGTGCGCTGCCGCGTGCCGGGCTCCTTCACCAGAAGATGGTCGTGATGCAGCCGCACCGTCCGCGTGCCCATCAGCGCGGCGGCCACCGACGGCGCGGGCGAGCGCACGATGAAGTCGCGGTACGCGTCGTTGTGCTGCCAGTTGCAGAAGTCCTCGAAGAACCAGCCCGGGTCGTCGGGCCGGCTCGCGACCTTCGCGCGCTCGCTCGGCTGCGCGAGGTTCGCGTCGATGCCGGCACGCAGCGCGGCCACTTCGCCGGGCGAGAAGATGCCCTTGATGCAGACCGCGCCTTCTTCACGGAAGGCGGCGATCAGTTCGGGCGTCACGGCTGTCGCGACGCGATCCTGGATACTCGTCATGGCTTGCCTGTCGATTGAATGCGTCACGGGGTCACGGTGCGGCGGTCAGCTGCTGCTTCGCGCCGTAGATGTCGAAGTCGAAGTATTTCGCGGCGATCTTCTGGTACGTGCCGTTCGCGCGGATCGCGGCGATCGCGTCGTTGAGCCGCTTTTTCATCTCGGCGTCGCCCTTGCGCACGCCCATCGCGACGCCGTAGCCGGTGATGCGCACGTCGGTCACGTCGGGGCCCGCGAACGCGTAGCCCTTGCCGCGCGGTGTCTTCAGGAACGAATAGCCGGCCTGCGTCTTGTCCTGGAAGGTCGCGTCGAGACGGCCGTTCACCAGATCCTGATACACCTGGTCCTGGTTCTGGTACGACACGATCGTCACGCCCTTGGTCGCCCATTCGGCCTTCGCGTACGCCTCCTGCGTCGTGCCCTGGTCGATCCCGACGCGCTTGCCGGCGAGCGACGCGGCGGTCGGCAGCAGTTTCGAGCCGGCCGGCGCGACGAGCGCACCCGGCGACGCGTACAGCTTGTTCGAGAAGTCGATCTGCTTGAGCCGCTCGTCGGTGGCCGTCATCGCGGACATGATCACGTCGAACTTGCGCGCGCGCAGCGCCGGAATCATCCCGTCGAAGCCCTGCTCGACCCACACGCACTTCGCGCGCAACTGCTCGCAGATCGCGTTGCGAAGGTCGATGTCGAAGCCGGCGAGCGAGCCGTCGGGCTGCTTCGCCTCGAACGGCGGATAGGTAGGATCGATGCCCCAGCGGATCGTCGCCGTGTCCTGCGCGACCGAGACGAGCGGCGCGAACGCCAGCGCGGAAACGACGAGCTTTGCAGTGCGGTTCATGGTGTGTCCTTGTGGTCTCGACGCGGCGGGCGAGCGCCGGGCGTCCGTTGGGGAGCGTCGTGCCGGCAGGCCCGGCGCGGTACGCGAAAGACTGGGACTTCGATGAAACTGCGATGCAGTCTAGACCGCTCGATTTTCGAGCGCAAGGCGAAGAAATGAAGGCGGAGTGGACGGGCGGGAATTACGCGGAGAAATCGCGCAGAAAGAGCGATCTAACCCACAAAATATAGAAACTTGCCGGGAGTTTGCGCGTGTTCAGGCGTTTACCCGGTAATGCGCACAGCCAACGGAGAGCGTATTCGATCGGATATCCACAAGCCGGGACGATCAGAAATCGCTGGCAAATCAGACCGTCACTCTTCGCGAGTTACCTTGGCCGCGATTCCGACCTATACCGCATCGATGCCACGGTCGAACCGACTCATGTGATCGGCGTTCATACCCGCCCGCACTGCTTCCACATCATCGCCGCCCGTGCACCGCAATCAGCCGCGCCGCGCCGCCGGTCCCCGGGCGCCGGGTCCGGCGAAACCGCGATTGCCCACGGGCTCGGCCCATGTTAAAAATCGTCGCGCGTATTTGAAAATGAAATGTTGCAAGCCGAAAAAGTGCGGATATGAATAGACCTTTGTTCGACCTCGACCTGTTGCGCGCGCTCGTGATGGTCGCCGACTGCGGCAGTTTCACGACCGCGTCCGCGCGCCTGCATTCGACGCAGTCGACGGTCAGCCAGAAGGTGCGGCGGCTGGAGGAGATCGCGGGGCATCGCCTGCTCGACCGCGGCACGCGCGACGTGCGGCCGACCGACGCCGGCGTGACGGTGCTCAGCTACGCGCGGCGCATGATCGCGCTGAACGACGAGATGCTGGAGGCGCTGTCGGGCGCGACCGTCGCGCTGACGATCCGGCTCGGCGTGCCCGACGATTTCGCGGCGGGCCGCACGACCCATGCGCTCGCCGCGTTCAAGCGCGATCATCCGCAGGTGAAGCTCGAGGTGATGTGCGGGCTGAGCCGCGACATCTGCGCGGCCTATGATCGCGGCGAGCTCGATCTCGCGCTGATCAAGCAGCGGCGCGACAGCCGCGAGGCGGTGGCGCGCTGGCCGGAGAAGCTGCGCTGGATCGACAGCGCGCAACATCCGACGATCGACCTCGATCCGGTGCCGATCGTCGTGTTTCCGCCGCGCGGGCTCTATCGCGACGACATGATCAAAGCGATCGAGGAACGCGGCCGCCGCTGGCGGATCAGCTTCACGACGTCGAGCCTGAGCGGCATCCAGGCGGCCGTCGCGGACGGGCTCGGCATCAGCGTGCTGCCCGCGCGCGTGGTGACCGACGACCACGTGGTGCTGACCGAGGAACACGGCGGCTTCGCGCCGATCGAGAACATGGACATCGCGATCCTGCATCGGCCGACGGCCGATCCGATGGTCAGCGAACTGACGAAGGCGCTCGCGGCGATGCTGGAGCACGAAGAGGATTGAGCGCGGCGATGCGGGTCCGCATCAACCGAGCAACCGCGTAACCGTGGAATGCACGCGCATCAGAACATCGTGTTCCCGTTCGCCGCCTGCTCCGGCACCGGCTGGTTCACGTCCCAATGCTCGACGATCTTGCCGTGCTCGAGCCGGAAGATATCCATGATCGCGCTACCGCGCGTGCCGGGTTCGCGCACCGCGTTCACGTGCAGGATCACGTAGTCGCCGTCGACGAACGACCGCTTGATCTCGCTGTGCGACTGCGGATACTTGTCGCGCAGAAACGCGACGAACTTGCGGAAGCCGTCGCGGCCGTCGGCCGCGTTCGGGTTGTGCTGCACGTATCGGTCGCCGACATAGGCGAGCGCGGCATCCGCATCCTTCTCGTTCAGGCCTTTCTCGTAAAACGCGAGCACCGTGCGGCGATTCGCTTCCTGCCGCGCGTCGTCGGGGCCGGCCGCCATCGCATGCGCGGCCGTCGCCGCGAACGTTGCCGCCGCCATCCATCTGGCGGCGCGTGCCGCCCTCGTGCGCGTGCATCGCATCGTCGTCTCCCCGGAGATCAGGCTGAAGAAGGCCCGATCATACCGGCACGATGCGGCGCTCGGCTCAGACCAGCACGCCGTTGCGCGCGACGATCTTCCCCGACGACACGACAAGCCGCCGCGTCGGCCGCGCGACGACGGCCTCGGCGAACGTCAGCGCATCGACGAGCACGACGTCCGCACGCTTGCCCGCCTCCAGACCGTAGTCGGCGAAGCCGCAGCCGCGTGCCGCGCCGTGCGTCACGCAATCGAGCGCGACTTCGAGCGCGTCGTCGCGGCGGAAATCGTTGCGCATGCCGATCAGCATCGCGCGTTCGAGCATGTCGGGCGAACCGTACGGCGTCCACGTATCGCGCACGCCGTCGTTGCCGCCGATCACGGTCACGCCGGCCGCGCGGCACGCAGCGACCGGCGGCACCGGCACCGCGGCCGGCGCGGTCGTGACGATCGCGACGCCGAGTTCGGCCATCCGCGCGAGCAGCGCGTCGCGCTCGCGCTCAGCGATGTCGCCGAGGCAGAAGCCGTGGCTGATCGTGACCTTGCCCTGCATGCCGAGCGCGGCGGTGCGCTGCAGGATCAGGTCGAGCGAGTACGCGCCCATCGACCCGCGCTCGTGCAGGTGCAGGTCGAGCCCGCGGCCGTGACGCTCGGCAATCCCGAACAGCACGTCCACCGCCTCGACCGGATCGCCTTCGATCGCGCACGGGTCGAGCCCGCCGAGCAGGTCGGCGCCCGCGCCGAGCGCGTCGGACAGCAGCGCGGCGGTGCCGGGCCGCTTCAGCACGCCCGACTGCGGAAACGCGACGATCTGGATCTCCACCTGGTCGCGCAGCGTCTCGCGCGTCGCGAGCACGCCGCGCAGATGCCGCAACCCGGCCTCGGTGTCGATGTCCACGTGCGTGCGAATGCGCGTCGTGCCGGCCGCGAGGAACGCGCGCGACAGCGCGAGCGATGCGGCGCCGGCATCATGGCCGCTCGTCGCGCGGTAGTTGCGTTCGTTCTCGATGCGGTCGACGAGGCGCGGCCCCACCGCGTTGCGATACCACGGCATCCCCCATTGGGTCTTGTCGAGGTGCGTGTGGCCTTCGACGAGGCCGGGCAGCGCGAGCGCGCGCGCGCCGTCCTCGATCGCGCAGCCGGCGGGCGCGTCGAGCGACGGGCCGACGCGCGCGATGCGCTCGCCTTCGATCAGGATGTCGAGCGCTTCGTCGGCGTGCGTGCGGACGTTGCGGATCAGCAGGTTCGTCATGTCGGTTCCGGTGTGGTCGGTCAGTGCAAGGCCGTCACGATGCACGCACCGCGACGGCGGTCAGGTCGCTATCGCGTTATCGCGTGAAACGCTGTGCCGGCGCGAACGGCGCGCCGGTATCGCTTTCGCCGCGGCGGAACACCCAGCGTTCGGCCGGCACGCCGGCGACGGCGGCCGCCGCATTCGGCGCGCGCACCGCGACGAAGCTCGCGTCGCAGCCGACCGCGATGCCGTAGTCGGCCTTGCCGATCGCGCGCGCGCCGACATGCGTCGCCATGTCGAGCGCGATGCCGAGCGCTTCGTCGGTGTAGAAGCCCGAGCGGTAGCCGACCATCATCGCGCGCTGCAGCATGTCGCCGTTCCCGTACGGCCACCACGCATCGCGAATGTTGTCGTTGCCGGCGAACACGTGCACGCCCGCATCGCGCAGTTGCCGCACCGGCGGGAATGCGCAATCGCCAGGCGCGTTGGTCAGGATCGACACGCCGGCGCTGGCGAGTGCCGCGGCCGCACGCTCGACGTCGCCGTGATCGACCTGGCCGAGCGCATACGCGTGGCTCACGTTCACGCGGCCGCCGAGGCCCGCCGCGCGCGTGCGCGCCGCGATCCGCAACAATTGCGCGATGCCGATCTCGCCCGGTTCGTGCAGATGGATGTCGATCTTCGCGCCACGCTTCTCGGCGATGCCGAACACGATGTCGAGCTGGCCGTCCGCGTCGCCGTCGAGCGTCGTCGGGTCGATCCCGCCGACCACGTCCGCGCCTTCGCGCACGGCCGCATCGAGGATCGCGGCGGTGCCCGGGCACGTCACCACGCCGGCCTGCGGGAACGCGACCAGTTCGATATCGACGATCCCGCGCCATTGTTCGCGCGCGGCCATCACGGCCTGCAGGTTCGACAGGCCCGTCGTCGCGTCGACGTCGACGTGGCTGCGCATCGCGATCGTGCCGAACGCGGCGGCCTGCGCGATCAGCGCATTCGCGCGTTCGACGATCGGCGGCGCGGCCGCGAGCTGGCGCTTCTCGACCGCGAGCCGCTCGCGCAGCGAGCCGACTGGTTCGTGCGGCACCCAGCGATCGCCGACGAAGCTCTTGTCGAGATGGATGTGGCCGTCGACGAAGCCGGGCAGCACGACGCGCCCGCCGAGGTCGATCGTTTCCGCGCCGGGCGCGGCCGTGCAATCGGCCCCGATCGCGACGAAGCGGCCGTCATGGACGGCGAGGTTGACGGGCTGGCCGCCGACATCGACGGCGTTGGTGAAGAAGCGATCGGTCATGACTCGGAATGTGTGGGGCGGTCGCTGCGCGACGCCGGCGCGGACGGGGGAAAGATCCGCGGCCGGCACGGCACGGCCATTGGCAGGGAATGCGGTCACGATATCGGACGGGGCGGCCAGTGGCCAATTAAATGTCGCGATGCCGTGCATTCGATTTCGCGATGTGCGGACGGGCCGTCCCGTCGGGCCTGGCGCGGCGATGGGGTGCGATCATCGGGGCGGCGCCCGCATTGCCGATAAACGTGCATCGGCGCGGGCGCGGTCGGGCGAATCGCGCCGCCGCGCCCGGCCGCGATTTGCGCGGCAACAGACTTTACACGTTGTTACCCGGCCGCACCGGACGCGCAATCGCCCTTTCCTTATACTCACGCCGAGTTCGCCACCCGTCCTGGAATTCGTCGGCGAACACGTTGCCGATGCAGGAAACATCATGATGCGCATGCCTTCCACGAAGACCGTTCTGTTCGCCTCGCTCGTCGCCGTGGCGGCGCTTCCGCTGACCGCCTGTGTCGCGCCGGGCTACTATGGCGCGCAGCCGGGCTATCCGCAGCAGCAATACACGACGCCCGGTTACGCGCAGCCCGCGTATTCGCAACCCGGCTACGTGCAGCAGCCGGCGTATCCGAGCCAGGCGCCGCAGTACGACCAATACGGCAACCCGCAGTACGGCGGCCAGTACGGCAACGGCTACGGCACGCAATACGGCACCGTCGCGAACATCCAGCCGGTCAGCGGCTCGATCGGCGCGTCGGGCGTCGCCGGCACCGTCGTCGGTGCGCTGGTCGGCGGCCTGGTGGGCAACCAGTTCGGCCGCGGCCACGGCCGCGATGCAGCCACCGTGATCGGCGCGCTCGGCGGCGCGGTCGCCGGCAACCAGATCGGTCAGCAGATGGGCGCGGCCCAACCGCCGAGCAGCTATCGGATCGACGTACAGGTCAGCGACGGCTCGACGCGCTCGTTCGACGTGCAGTCGCCGGGCAACCTGCGTCCGGGCGATCGCGTCCAGATCAACGGCAATCAGCTGTCGCGGTATTGACGTGGGTCGCATGCGCCTGAGCTGATCGGGCGCATCGCGGACACCTCACGTCGCGTCGCGTCGGAATTTCGCGCGCCCGACACCGTGCGCCGCTTCGGCGCAACGCATGGGCGCGCTTCTCTTCATCCCGCTCCCTCCATCCGCGCGGCATGCTTGTCGCGTACGGCATGGCATCGTCACCCGCGGTCGGGCTCGCATCGAACGCAGCGCGGTATGTCCGCATCCGGTTCGTTTCCGCTTGCATCCGTTCGACGCCGAGTGCGCGATTGCCCGCAGGCATCGCGAACGCTCATCGATTCTCCACGCGTCACCTCCATCGCCCTTCGCCCATCGGTGCCGTGTTGCTTCACGCATGCCGATGCGGCACGTCGAACGCACGAGCAAGCGCATGCGTTTCCGCTTAGCATTGCCGATGCCCTGCCGCGCGTCGCGCCGCAGATTCCGATATCCCGGCACACCAACGACAATCCCGACCGATGATCACGATCCGCCTGCTCGACGCCGCCGACGCGGCGCAATTCCAGTCCGTCCGCCTCCGCGCGGTCGACACGTCGCCGACCTCCTTCCTGCCGACGCGCGACGAAGAAGCAGGCGTCCCGATCGATGAATTCGCGACGCGAATCACCCCAACCCTCGAGCGCGCCGTGTTCGGCGCGTTCGACGACGCAACGCTCGTCGGCATCACGGGCGTGCGCCGCGATGCGCGCGCGAAAGTCGCGCACAAGGCGACGATCTGGGGCGTGTTCGTCGACCGCGCGTATCGCGAGCGCGGCATCGCGCAATCGCTGCTCGACAGCGCGACCGCGCACGCAGCGCAAGCGTGGCAGTGCACGCAACTGGTCCTGTGCGTGAACGAGATCAACGGCACCGCGGAACGGCTGTACGCGTCGCAGGGGTTCGTCCGGTTCGGCACGGAACCGCGGTCGCTGTTCGTCGACGGCCGCTTCTACGACGAACACCACATGGTCAAGACGCTGGCATGACGCGTCGCGTTCGCGCGCACCGGCAGGCCGCACGCGAACGCCCCTCCTCGCCGTTACGTCACCGCTTGTCGGTGATCGTCGTGTTGGCGCCTGCCCGGCGATCGTCACGTTCGTCAGCGTCATCGCGCTCACGTTGAACGCATGGATCGGCCCCGGCGCGCCGATCGCCTGTGTGCGCCCACTCACTTCTCAGCGACAGAGAATAAGACATACGTTGTCGTATCTTTATGCGCAAAAACTCCATATCTGATGGATACGCGGTCAGGCCCGAATCGACCGCGCGCATGGAATATGACAAGCTCGCGGAAGCATCACCCGTCCATGCAACCCCGTCACAGGAGCCTCAATTGCAGACCCGCCACGGAGTCGACCTCCTCCGCGCCCGCGCACTGTTCGATCGCGAGCGCCGTGCATTCACCGAAGCCATGCCGATCTCCCGCGCGTTGTCCGCGGAAGCGTCCGAGCATTTGCTGTTCGGCGTGCCGTTGCACTGGATGCAGGACTGGTCGACGCCGTTCTCGCTGGTCGTGAAGGAAGCGCGCGGCGCAACCTTCACCGACGTCGACGGTCATCGCTACGCGGACTTCTGTCTCGGCGACACCGGCGCGATGTTCGGCCATGCGCCCGAACCGGTCGCGCGCGCACTTGCCGAGCAGGCGACGCGCGGCTACACGACGATGCTGCCGAGCGAGGACGCGGCGTGGGTCTCGCGCGAACTCGCGCGCCGCTTCAAGCTGCCGGTCTGGCAATTCGCGCTGAGCGCGAGCGACGCGAACCGCTTCGTGCTGCGCTGGGCGCGCGCGGCCACCGGCCGCAATAGGATCGTCGTGTTCAACGGCTGCTATCACGGCACGGTCGACGACGTGTTCGTCGATCTCGTCGACGGCCGCCCGGTGCAGCGCGACAGCCTGCTCGGGCAGTCCTACGACCTGCTCGCGAACACGCGCGTGGTCGAGTTCAACGATCTCGACGCGCTCGAAGCGGCGCTGAAGGACGGCGACGTCGCGTGCGTGCTCGCCGAACCGGCGATGACGAACATCGGGATGGTCCTGCCCGATCCGGGCTTCTGGGAGGCCGCACGCGAACTGACGCGCCGCTACGGCACGCTGCTCGTGATCGACGAAACGCACACGATCAGCAGCGGCCCCGGCGGCTACGCGGCCGCGCACGGTCTCGAACCGGACGCGCTGGTGGCCGGCAAGCCGATCGCGGGCGGCGTCCCGTGCGCGGTCTACGGGTTCAGCGCCGAATTCGCGGCGCGCGCGAAAGAGGCGAAGCTGAACGCGCCGCCCGGCCATTCCGGGATCGGCACGACGCTCACCGCGAACATGCTGGCCATGCATGCAATGCGCGCGACGCTCGCCGAAGTCGCGACCGATGCCGCGTATGCGCACATGTTCGAACTGGCCGCGCGGCTCGCGACCGGGCTCGAACGGGCGATCGCGAAACACGGGCTGCCGTGGTGCGTGACGCGCATCGGCGCGCGCACCGAGTTCCAGTTCACGCCCGTGCCGCCGCGCAACGGCACGATCGCGGGCGAACAGCTCGACAGCGAGCTCGAGCACATCGTGCATCTGTACCTGCTGAACCGCGGCGTGCTGATCACGCCGTTCCACAACATGATGCTCGTGTGCCCGCAGACGACGGCCGACGACGTCGATACGCTCGTCGCGCAGTTCGACGCGTGCCTGGGCGAACTGGCGTGACGTGATGCAGCGTGCGTTCGGCTCGCCCGCGACGGCGAGCCGAACGCACGCCCGGCGCTACTTCGGCAGATCCGTCGGATCGACCTGCGTGCCGGGCACACCTGCGGTGCGCGCACTCGCTTCAAGCTCGTCGCGCAGCGCCGCACGCGTATCGCCGCCGCCGGAATCCTGCCCCGACGCACCGCTGCCATCGAGTGCCGGCAGGATGTAGCCATTCACCATCCGGCGGAACAGCTTCACGTTCTCCGCGTCGCGCAGGCCGCCATCCACCGGCAGCACGCCGGTCATCACGATCACCGTGTTGCGCTTCGGGAGCACCGTGATGAATTGCCCCTTGAAGCCCATCGCGTCGAATTCGGGCTCGCTCGCGACGATGTTGTTGATCCACCAGTAGTAGCCGAAATGCGGCGACACGCGCGGCGACGTCATCTGCGCGATCCACGCCTGCGGCACGACCTGACGCCCCTGCCAGCGCCCGCCGTCGAGCACGAGCATGCCGATCTTCGCCATGTCGACTGCGCGCAGCCGCAGCCCCCAGCCGGCCGATACGAGCCCCGTGCGGTCCGCGCGCGCCCATGCGGCGCGCTTCATGTCGAGCGGGCCGAACAGATGCGCCTGCGCATAGCGCTCGACGGGTTCGCCGGCCGCCGCGCTCAGCATCGCCGACGCGAGGATCGGATTCACGTCGGTGTACTCGAACGCGGTGCCGGGCGCGACCTTCGGCGCCGCCGACGCGGCGAGCTTCAGCCGGTCCGGCGCGGTGTAGTAGATCGGATCGTCCTTCGGGCTGAAGTCGTAATGCAGGCCGCTCGACATCGACAGCACGTGCTTCAGCTCGATGCCGCGCTTGTCCGCGAGCGCGTCGCCGAGATCGGGACGCCATGCGGTGAGCCGCG
The DNA here is from genome assembly GCF_902833195.1 of Burkholderia sp. BCC1638. Classification (NCBI taxonomy): domain Bacteria; kingdom Pseudomonadati; phylum Pseudomonadota; class Betaproteobacteria; order Burkholderiales; family Burkholderiaceae; genus Burkholderia; species Burkholderia sp. BCC1638. The sequence continues at coordinate 116,759 of NZ_CADFEC010000003.1, read as the reverse complement.
CGGCCACCGGTTCGTCGAGATGCACGGCACCGCGATCGACCAGGATGCCCGCGACGAGCGACGTCACGGCCTTCGTCACCGAATACAGTTCGTAGGTCGAATCGCGCGACGCGTTCGCCCCGTAGCGCTCGAAGATCAACTTGCCGTCTTTCACGACGAGCAGGCTGTACACGTCGAGCTTCTGCTCGCGAATCCAGCGCGACAGCTCGACGAGCTTGCGCGAATCCACGCCGACGTCTTCGGGCGCGGCCGCCGCGATGCCGGTTTCATGCAGCGGCGGCAGCGCATCGTCCGCATGCGCCACGGACAGCACCGGCGCCGACGCCAGCGCGCCGCCGCCGATCAGCAGCGCCGCCACCCGCGCGAGCAGCCGTCGCATGAAAGGCGCCGCGGGACGCCGCCCATCGCGACGCCACGTAGACGAAGGGGCAATTACATGCGCAATCCTCATCAAATCTCCGGCGCATCGTTGAACGCGGCGGCGGTGCCGGGCACACCCTTCGTCCGACGGCTGCGCGCGAGTTCGTCGCGCAGCGCCTGCGTGGTTTCCGCGCGCTCGACCGGCGGCTGCGCGGGCGTGAGCGCCGGCAGGATGTAATCGCCGACCATCCGTCGATACAGGTTCAGATAGGTCGCGTCGCGCAAGCCGCCATCGGTCGGCAGCAGGCTCGTCATCACGACGACCGCGCGCTGCGCGGGCAGCACCGTGATGAACTGCCCCTTGAAGCCCATCGCGCCGAATTCCGGCGTGCCGTGTTCGACGACGTGGCTGATCCAGCAGTAATAGCCGTAGTCGGTCGCAGCCGGCGACGGCGTGGTCATCTGCCGGACCCAGCCGGCCGGCACGATCTGCTTGCCGTTCCAGCGGCCGTTGTCGAGCAGCAGCATGCCGATCTTCGCCATGTCGACGGCACGCAGCCGCAGGCCCCAGCCGCCCGCCACCGCGCCGGTGCCGTCGGCGCCGCTCCAGCGGTAATGCGCGAAGCCGAGCGGCTCGAACAGCCGCTCGCGCGCGAAGTCGTCCTCGCGCTCCCGCGCGGCGATCGATACGGCCGTGCCGACCAGCACCGGGTTCACGTCGATGTAGTCGAAATGCGTGCCGGGCGCCTGCGCGGCCCGGCTCGTCACCGCGACGCGCAGCCGGTCGGGCGCGTCGTAGTACAGCGGATCGGTGCCTTCGCGCGTCGTGTAGCGCAAGCCGCTCGACATCGACATCAGATGCCGCAACTCGATGTCCTGCTTGTCCGCGAGTTCGCTCGCGAGATCGGGCCGCGCGGCCGCGATCAGCGGCGCGACCTTCGTCGACGGGCCGAGCTTGCCCTCGCCGTCGAGGATGCCGGCGAGCAGCGCGGTGATCGTCTTCGTCACCGAATACAGCTCGTAGTTGTTGTCGCGCGTCAGGCCGTCGCCGTAGCGCTCGAACACGATCTTGCCGTCCTTCACGACGACGAGGCTGCGCACGTCCATCCGGTCGCGGCGCAGCCATTCGGACATCCGCACGAGCGGCGCCGAATCGACGCCGGCCGCTTCGGGCACGACGCTCGGCAGGTCCTGAGGCGCGCCGCCCGCGGCCAGCGCCGGGCCGCCGCACGACCCGGCGACGATCGCAGCGGCCGCGATGCTGCGCATTGCGAGGGAAACGCTCATCCTTGCTCCTGTTGAAACGCGCGCCCGCCACGTCGTGCGGGCTGTCGCGTCGAATCCCGGGAAATCAGTCGAGACACGGCTTGCCGGCCGGCAGGAATTGCCCGCGCCCCGGCTCCGCCGCGAGCAGCCGGCCGTCCTCGACGAGCAGCTCGCCGCGCGACAGGCAATGACGCGGCCAGCCCGTCACCTCGATCCCCTCGTAAGGCGTGTAGTCGACCGCATGATGCAGCGACGCATTCGCGATCCGCACGCGCTTGTCCGGATCCCACACGACGATATCCGCATCGGCGCCGACCGCGATCGTCCCCTTGCGCGGATACAGCCCGTACAGCTTCGCGGGCCGCAGCGACGTCAGCTCGACGAACTGATGCAGCGACAACTGCCCCTTGCGCACGCCGTCGAACAGCAGCGGCAGGCGCGTCTCCAGGCCCGGGATTCCGTTCGGAATATGGTCGAACGACACGGCCTGCCCGCCCGGATGCTTGCCGCACGGATCGTCGTAGTTGAACGGCGCGTGATCGGACGAGAATACCGAGAATACGCCCTGCTTCAGCGCCTTCCACACGGCCTGCTGGTTGGCCGGATCGCGCGGCGGCGGGCTGCATACGCATTTCGCGCCTTCGTAGCCGTCGTGACCGTGATGACCGAGATCGGCTGCCGTCAGATACAAATACTGCGGGCAGGTTTCGGCCAGGATCGGCAACCCGCGCGATTGCCCCCAGCGGATCTGCTCGATCGCCTCGGCGCCCGACACGTGCACGATCAGGATCGGCACGTCGACGAGTTCCGCGAACGCGATCGCGCGATGCGTCGCCTCGCGCTCGACCACCGCCGGCCGCGCATGCGCATGGAAATGCGGCGCGACGTGGCCGTCGCCGAGCAGCCGCTCGGTCAGCCAGCCGATGCAGTCCGAGTTTTCCGCATGCACCATCACGAGCGCGCCGTGCTCGCGCGCGACCGACAGCACGTCGAGCATCTGCCGGTCGTTCAGCTTCAGGTCGTCGTAGGTCATGTACACCTTGAACGACGTGTAGCCGTTCGCGATCAGCCGCGGCAGCTCCTCGGCCAGCACGTGCGGCGTCGGATCGGCGACGATCAGGTGAAATCCGTAGTCGATCAGCGCGCGCCCTTCCGCGCGCCGGTGATAGTCGTCGACGGCCGCCTGCAGCGACTGCCCCTTCGCCTGCGCGGCGAACGGCACCACGGTGGTCGTGCCGCCGCACAGCGCGGAGCGCGTGCCGGACAGGAAGTCGTCGGCCATCTTCAGCCCGTCGGGCATCGGCTGGTCGAGATGGCAGTGCGCATCGACGCCGCCCGGCATCACCAGCATCCCGGTCGCATCGAGCTCGCGCGGCGCGCGCGGGAGCCCGTGGCCGAGCATGGCCACGCGCCCCGCGCGGATGCCGATGTCGCACGAGAACCGGTCCGCCGCCGTCACGACGTCCGCGTGACGGATCACGAAATCGAGATCGTTCGACATGGCGCGCGCCTCAGATCACGTCGCTGAAGAGACGCCCCCAGCCCTTCACCTGCCGCGTGTCGTAGTCGGCGAGCTGCAGCGACTTCCACACCACGGTCGAGATCGTGTCGTAGATCGGAATGCCCGTCTCTTCCTCGAGCGACGGCACCAGGTGCGCGGCGTTCAGGTTCGTGCAGAAGATCGAGATCGCGCGCGGGCCGGCCTTCGCGACTTCGCGCACCATCCCGCCGATCTGGTCGCCCGTCACTTCGGAGAACGAGAAATTGACCTTCAGGTTCAGGTGGCGCTCGGCGATGCAGTTCAACCCCGAGCGGCGGTAGTTGTCGACGATCTTCGTCTGCACGTCGTCCAGATACGGCGTGACGAGGCCGAACTCGTGCGCGCTGGTCTTCTTCAGGATCTCGTTGAGCGCGAGCACGGAGGTCGTGGCCGGAATGCCGGTCGCTGCGGTGATGCGCTGGCACAGCCGCTCGTCCGCCTCGAAGCCGAGCCAGCCGGACGACGTGCCGTTCCACGCGATCACGTCGACCTTCGCGTCGGCGAGCAGCATCGCGGCCTGGATGATCTTGTCGTCGTCGAACTGGCCGAGCGCCTGGCCCGTCAGCGAGATCTCGGTGACGGGAAAGCGCGCGAAGTGCGCGGACACGCCCGGCAGGCCGGCGACCATCGCGCTCGTCAGCGGTTCGAGCGAGGTGTTGGACGACGGGGTGAGCATGCCGAGCAGGGTACGTTTCTTCATGATGGGTTTCTCTCTACCAGTGAATGCAGTCGATGCAATGAAAGGGGTCGGTCAGACGGGGAGCTTGTTTTCGTAGTCGATCGCGCTGGAGCACGCGAGCAGGCCGACGCCGGCCGCCGCGAACACCATCAGCGCAAGGAAATAGGAACCGGTGAACTGCACGATCGCGCCGACGAGGATCGGCACGGTGATGCCGCCGATGTTGCCGCCGAGGTTCATGAGGCCGCCGAGGAAGCCGATCTTGTTGCGCGTGCCGAGCGACGACGGGATGCACCAGTACAGCCCGCACCAGCGCAGGAAGAACAGCGTCGACGACAGCAGCGCGACGACGACGAGCGGGTTCTTCACATAGGCGACCGAGAAGATCGACACGGTCGCGATCACGGCCGCGATGCCGAACAGCGTGCGCATCACGACGTTCGGACGGCCGCCCGCGGCCTTCCACTTGTCGGCGATCCAGCCGCCGAGCAGCTCGCCGACGAAGCCGCAGAAAAAGATGATGAAGGTCGAGCCGCCCATCTGCTTGATGTCGAAGCCGTGCACCTTGTGCAGATAGTTCGGCATCCACGTGAGCAGCCCGTAAAACACGCTGTTGAAGCACATCCAGCCGAAGAACATGCACCACACCGAGCGGTACTTGAAGAAGTCGCGCGAGCGGCCCGACGCATCGGCCGGCTCGGCCGCGAGATCGCTCGCGTGCGACGCCTCGATGTAGTCGGCTTCGAGATCGTTGACGCCCGGATGCTCGCGCGGCGTGTTGCGGATGTAGTACCACGCGAGGAAACCGGCCAGCACGGTGCCGACCCCGGCCACCGCGAACGCGAGACGCCACGAGCCGAGCAGCGCGATCAGCCCGGCGATCAGCACCGCGCCCAGGGCCGCGCCGAGCGGCGCGCCGCCGTCGAGCAGCGTGGCGCCGCGGCCGCGCTCGGTCTGCGTCATCCAGATCGCGTTGAGCTTGCCGCCGGCCGGATAGATCGGCGCTTCGGACGCGCCGAGGCCGAGGCGCGTGAGCAGCAGCGCCGGCGCGCTCGTGCACAGCGCGGCGATGGCCTGGAAGAAGCCCCAGAACACGGTCGCCGTCGCGATCACGATGCGCGGCTTGAACCGGTCGGCGAGCATCCCGCCCGGGATCTGCATCACCGCATAGGTCCAGAAGAACGAGCTGAGGATCAGACCCTCCATCGCCGGCCCGATGTTGAACTCCTGCGAGATGTAAGGCATGGCGACGGACAGCGACGCGCGATCGACGTAGTTGATCGCGATGAGGCTCAGCATGACGACGAATATCTTCCAGCGGACGGCGGATTTGCCGACCGTCAGGCCGGCGACACCGGAGGTTGAAGACATGGACGGACTCCAGGAGTGAACGAGGATGGTCAGGACGTCGCGCAACGTGGAACCGAGTATAGGATTAGAAATTTATAATTACCGTTAGCGTAAACACTTGGTTTCATTGAATTTGTTTGATCACTACGATGGTGCAGGGTAAGCCCCGATATCGTGATAAGCTTGCCCCATCATGAGCCAGACACCCCGCAATCCCCTGCTTCTGCGCACCCGCGGCATGGCCGCGGAGATCGCCGCGCGCCTGCGCGTGATGATCGACGAAGGCGAATTGCCGCCCGGCGCGCGGATCGACGAAAAGGAACTGAGCCTCGCGTTCGACGTGTCGAAGACGCCGCTGCGCGAAGCGCTGAAGGTGCTCGTCGCGGAAGGCGCCGTCACGCATCGCCAGTACATCGGCTATCGCGTCGCACCGATCGACGTCGACGATCTCGTGTCGACGTTCGAGCTGCTGCACGGGCTCGAGGCGATGGCGGGAGAGTTGCTGCGCAAGCGCATCGCCGCGGCGACGCTCGCCGCGTTGCAGGCGAAGCACCGGCGGATGGTCGAGTGCCACGAGGCCGGCAAGCGCGTCGAATATTTCCGGCTGAACCAGCAGATTCATCAGATGATCGTCGACGCGGCGGGCAACCCGGTGCTGTCGGGCATCTATGCGTCGCTGATGTCGAAGGTGCACCGCGCACGCGGCGCCGCGAACGCGGACACGCTGCGCTGGGCCGAATCGCTGCACGAGCACGAAGCCATCATGGCCGCGCTCGCCGATCCCGACCACACTCAGCTGCCGCAGGTGCTGCGCAGCCATTCGGAAAACACCGCGCGCGAAGTGCTGGCGATCCTCGATCGCACGAGCACGGCGGACGCGCCGGGCAAGCGGGCGGCCGAAGCGTAAAGCCGGCTGCGCGCAGGCCGCCCTGCTCCGGCGGCAGCCGCGTGAAGGTCGGGCTCGAGGTGCCGGTGGAGATCGGAGACTGACGACCGGCGTCAGCGCCGGTCGGCGGCCAATGAACCGAAAAACGTCGCGACCTTGGCCTTGCTCGTCGTCTGCAAGCGCGACATGAGCCCGTGATCGACTTGTCGCAGCCCGTAAGTCTCGCCGATGTCGCGCTGCATCCGGCACCACAGATGGCTCGCGATCTCCGCGTCGACCATCGCGCGGTGGGCGCGGCCTGCCTTCGGCAGCCGCAGCATGTCGGCGAGGCTCGACAGCCTGTGACTTTGCGCGTGCGGGTAGATGCGCCGCGCGACGAGCATCGTGCACGCGAACGCATGCTCGGCCGCCACGCCGAGCATGCCGAGCTCGGCCTGCCAGAACCGCTTGTCGAAGCCGGCGTTGTGCGCGACGACGGGGTGGCTTCCGACGAATGCGGCGGCTTCCTTCATGACCTTCGACACCGGCGGCGCCGACGCAATCATCTCGTTCGTGATGCCGGTGAGCGCGACGACGTCGGACGGAATGCGGCGCCCCGCGTTCATCAGGCTCTGGTAGCGGTCGACGATCTCGCCGTCGCGCAGCAGAATCACGGCGATCTCGGTCGCCCTGTCGCCCATGTTCGGGGAAAGCCCGGTTGTTTCGAAGTCGAGTACCGCTACGGTTTGCATGGTCGAATCGGAGGAAGGATACCTGGCGCGCCACGTCGATCGGGACGCGTCGCGCCGACGGAAAAGCGCCATAGTATCCCCGGATGCGGTGTCGGGCGGCAAACGCCGTCGTCGTTCAGGCCGACACGCTCGCCGCTTCCGCTGCAAAACAACGGCGAATGCACCGATGCCCCCGCGCATCGGTACATTCGCACGCCCGCTGCGTCAGCGACAACTGAAGCTCGCCGCCGAATTCACGTCGCCCGACCCGTTGTAGCGCGCGACCTGCGGATACGGACACAGCGGACGCGTGCGTCCCGCTCCCCACGACGTCGGCACGTCCGCATTCGGCACCGCGTTCGTCGTGTCGCGCGCCGTGGCGACGATCGCCCTGGGCGCCTGCCCCTGCTCGACCCATGCGACGAGCGGCGTCAGCATGTCGAACTGGTCGGCTGCCGGCCCGCCCGAGCAATGGTTCATGCCCGGCACCGGATAGAGGCGCGCGAAATCCGACGCGTCGCCGCCGTTCGCCTGCGCGAGCCGTCCGTACCAGTCGCTCGTGTCGTTGTACGAGAACACCGGGTCGCCGGTGCCGTGATAGACCAGCAGCTTCGCGCCGCGCGACTTCAGCGCGGACAGGTTGGTCTCGTCGGGCGGCGTCATGAACGACCAAGCGGATTGCGTGTAGACGCCGTTCGTCGCGAAGATCGCCGGCGCGTCGTTGTCCATGTCGAAGCCGAGCGCGAAACCCGCGAGGTTCGCGAGCGTCGCGGCGGTTTTCGGCGGCGTCGTGAACGTGAACGCCATCGCGGCCGGATCGAGCGTGACCGAATTCGACTGCTTCCACGCGGCCCAGCCGCCGGCCGCGATGCCCGGATCGTACGGAAAGCTCGCGTAAAGCGCCGTGCCCGCGCTGTTGCGCGCGCCCGCGAACACGTTCTCGAGCGCGCTCTTCTGCGCGGTCGTCAGGCAGGCGCCGGTGCGCGTGCCGTTCGCGCAGGTCGGGATGTCCGTCTCGACGCTGAAATGCGCCTGGCACGCGGCGACGTCCTGCACCATCCCGTCGGCCACGCCGTCGAGCGCATCGCACTTGTCGAGAATCGTCGCGCCGACCAACCGGCGCTCCGTGTCGGTGAAACCGCTACGGATGTCCGGCAGCCCGTTCGCGCCGGTCGCCGACGCGATCTTCGCGAACTGCTGCGCGCCGTACATCTCCCCGATCGCCGCCTTCGGCAGGTGGAAGCCCGGGTCGCCCGCGATGATCCCGTCGTAGTCGCCCGCGTTGCGCACGGCCGTGACCATCGCGTGACGGCCGCCGTTCGAGCAGCCGCCGAAATAGCTGCGGTCGGGCATCTTCCCGTATGCGAGCCGGATCACCTGCTTCGCCATCGGCGTGAGCGCGTCGACGGCGCCGTAGCCGTAGTCGAGCCGCGCCTGCGGGTCGAGGCCGAACAGCGGGTTCTGCGCGGCGCTGTGCCCGGAATCCGAGCTGATCACCGCGAAGCCCATGTTCAGCGCGTCGGTCAGCGGCCCGCCGCCGCCGATCTCGCCGGTCGCGGTCATGACGTTGCCGTCGAGCCCGCCGTTCGCCTGGTAGAAGAAGCGGCCGTTCCACGCTTTCGGCAAACGCATCTCGAAGCCGATCGCATAGGTCTGGCCGTCTACCGCGCTCACGCGCTCGTTCATCTTCCCGTCGATCACGCAGTGTTCGGCGATCGGCTTGCCGGCCACCTTCAGCGCGCCGGCGGCCGCGGTCGTCACCGACGTGAACGACGTGTTCGCATACGACAGCTTCGCGGCGAGCGCGTCGCAGGCCTGCGTCATCGCGGCCGGCGTCGCGGCGCTCAGGTGCGTCGGCGTGGCGCTGACCGAATCGTCGCCGCCGCACCCGGCGAGCATGACCGCCGCCGACAGCGGCGCAATGCAAAGGAATGCAGATTTTCCGTTCAAGATATCTCCCCTTCGTCAGGCTGCCGGATCAGAACATGTGCCGCACGCCGACCATCGCGCCGAGCTGCCCCATCCCCGCGCCGGGCGTCGTGCCGGGGCCGCCGCCGCTGACCGCGTAGCGTGCATGCGCGCTGTTCCACAGATACGACGATTGCGCGTAGACGGCCGTGCGCTTGGTCAGCAGATAGGTCGCGCGCAGCGTGGCCATCGTCGCGCGCGTGTCGTGCGCGCTGTTGACGATCCGGTAACCCTCGCCGTCGACGACGAAGTCAGGCTTGATCGCATACGACGCACCGAGGAAGAACAGGTCCGAATGCGCGCCGGGTGCGGCCGGCGAACCGGTCGACACGCGCCGCCCGATCCAGCCCGCGCCGATTCGCGCGCCGGCCGCCTGCGCATACGCGCTCACGTGCGTGCGCGCGTCCTTGCCGCCGCTGCTGGTGAAGGCGACCGGCGCGACGCCGTCGAAGAAGTTCGCGGCCGCGCCGGTGCCGCCGCGCTGCTCCTCGTACGACGCCGCCGCACCGAAATACGCGCTGTCGTACTTGAGCATCACCGACCAGTTGCGGCACTGGACGGCATCGCCCGGCACCTGCCCCGCGCACGTGCCCTGCCCCGGCGAATTGCCGGTGCCCGCGCCGTCGCGGCCGAACGAATACGCGGCACCGAGCGTCACGCCGCGATACGTGCCGACGTAGGTCACCGCGTTGTCGGCGCGGCCGTTCGGCACGTATGCGTCGAACGAGCCGAGCCCGTAGATGTCGGGGCCGATGATGTCCGCGCCCTGCAGCGCGAGATAGGTCATCGTGTACTGGCGGCCGAACGCGAGCGTGCCGAAGCCGCTCTTCAGCCCGACGAACGCCTGCCGCCCGAACAGCCGGCCGCCCTGCCCGAGATCGCCGCCGCGCACGTTGAAGCCGCTTTCGAGCGTGAACACCGCCTGATAGCCGCCGCCGAGATCCTCGGTGCCGCGCAGGCCCCAGCGCGACGGCAGCTCGCCCGTCACGCCCGGCATGCGCACGACGTGGTCGCCCGCCGCGTTCGCGTGCGACACGAACTCGACGCCCGTATCGATGATCCCGTACAGCGTCACGCTCGACTGCGCGTGCGCGCCGGTCGCGGCCAGTGCGCAGCACGCGCCGGCGGCCAGCAGGCCGTTCCTTGTCTTCGTCTTCATTTCGTTGCGTCTCCAGACCGTGTTGAATTGCGCGCTCTGACGGCGCGCATTGAAAAAACGAAACCTCAGTCGCCGGCTTGCGGGCGGCGAATCAGCACGAATGCAGCGAAGGCCGCGACGAGCGTGACGGGGATGCTCGCGCCGATCACGACGGGCGCGCTGCGGCCGGCGGCCAGCAGCGTCGCGGCCGCGAGCGGTCCGACGACGGAGCCGAGCCGGCCGACCGCCACCGCCGCGCCGACGCCGGTGCCGCGCATCGCGGTCGGGTAGTAGATCGCCGCGAGCGCATACAGCACCGACTGCCCGCCGACCACGAACATCCCCGCCGCGAACGCGGCCGCCGAGAGCGACGCGAAGCCGGGCGCGGCCGCGAGCGCGGCGAGCGACAGCACGATCCCGACATACATGCCGCCGACCACGCGCGACGCGCGCATCCGGTCGAGCGCCGCGCCGATGCCGAGCGCGCCGAGCCCCGCGCCGACGTTGAACGCGATCTGCACGAGGCCGACGTGCGCGCGATCGAGCCCGCGCGAGGCCATCAGCGACGGCAGCCAGTTCAGCAGGAAGTAGAGGACGATCAGCGTGCAGAAATAGCTGACCCACAGCGCGACCGTCGACGTCGTGCGGCCGTCGCCGAACAGCGTGCGCGCGACGCTGGTGCGCGCGGCCGGCGTGCCGGCGACGTCGAGATACGCGCGCGATTCCGGCAGGAACAACGCCAGCAGCGGCACGAGCAGCAGCGGCCCCACGCCGCCGACGTAGAAGATGTGCCGCCATTCGGTGTCGCCGGCGAGCAGCACGCCGATCAGCGACGCGATCACGCCGCCGAACGGGATGCCGCAATACATCGTCGCCACCGCGCTGCTGCGCGAGCGCGGCTCGACCGCTTCGGACGACAGCGCGATCAGGTTCGGCATCGCGCCGCCGAGGCCGATGCCGGTCAGCACGCGCACGACGACGAGCATCGCGAAGGTCGACACCTGCGCGGTGGCGATCGACAGCAATCCGAACAGCATGGCCGACGCGATCAGCACGCGCTTGCGTCCGATCCGGTCGGCGAGGCGCCCGCCGAGCATCGCCCCCGGCAGCAGCCCGAAGGTGCCCGCGCTGAACGCGATGCCCATCTGCGACACCGAGAGCCCGAATTCGCGCGCCATGCGCGGTGCGGCGACGCCGACCGACTGCAGGTCGAGCCCTTCGAGGAGTGCGATCGCGAAACACAGCGCGAGCGTGGTCGCGACCGTGGGTTTTTCGGCAACGTAAGTGTTCATCGTGTCTCCAGTCCCATGTCTTGTAGTCGGTCGGCCTGCATCGGCCGACCTTATCAGGCAGCCTGATTCACTGGCCGCAAGAATGCCTGCCGGTATCGTGGCCGGCAGGTCGTTGTCGCTGCTTGCTTCGGTTTGCTTCGGTTGGCTTCCGCCTACGCGTAAATCACGTCGGGATCGCGCCGCACCGGGTCGTACAGCGCGTCGATCGTCGCCGCGCGATGCTTCTGCACGGCCGCCTGGTTCAGCGAACCCTTGTCGGTCACTTCGCCGAGATCGAGCGACGGCGGCGTGTCGATCAGCCGGATGCGCGCGACGAACGTCGAACCGCCGCTTGCATGCCGGTTCAGCACGGCAAGCCACGACGCGAACGCCGCGCGCACGGCCGGCGCGCGCAGCACGTCGGAAACCGGTGCATCGGCTGCGAGCCCGGCCAGCGCGCGGCATGCGTCGATGCGCGGAAACACCAGCAGCCCGATGTCGTCGCGATTGATCCCGGTGACGACCACGTCCTGCACGTACGGCGCGCCGCTCGACACCGCGTTCGCCCGCAACGGCCCAACGCTGACGAAGGTGCCGCTGCTCAGCTTGAAATCCTCGGTCAGCCGGCCGTCGAACAGCAGCCCAAGTTCCGGCCGCTCAGGATCGGCGAAGACCCCCGCGTCGCCGCTGCGGTAATAACCCTCGTCGTCGAATACGTCGCGCGGATCGACGTCGGCATGCCAGTAGCCGCGCATCACGTTCGGCCCCTTGAAGCGCAGTTCGAGCTTGCCGCCGCACGGCACGAGCTTCGCGTCGCAGCCGGGTGCGGGCAGGCCGATGTAGCCGGCGCGCATCAGCGGCCCGGTCGTGAACAGGCACGACGGCGACGCCTCCGTCATCCCGAGGCCGGCCATGATCCGGATGCGCTCGCCGCAATGCGCGTCGGTCACGCGGTCGAGCCGGTCCCACGCGGCCTGCGACAGCCCCGCGCCGCCGAAGAAATACAGCTTCACGCGCGAGAAGAACGTGTCGCGCAGCACGGCATCGCGTTCGAGCGCGGCGGTCAGCTCTTCCCAGCCCTTCGGCACGTTGAAGTAGATCGTCGGCGCGATCTCGCGCAGGTTGCGCACGGTTTCGTCGAAGCGGCCCGGCACCGGGCGCCCGTCGTCGATGTACAGCGTGCCGCCGTTGTACAGCGCGATGCCGAGGTTGTGACTGCCGCCGAACGTGTGATTCCACGGCAGCCAGTCGACCAGCACCGGCGGTTCGCGCGTCAGCTCGGGCATCGTCTGGCGCAGCATCTGCTGGTTGCTGCACAGCATCCGGTGCGTGGTCGGCACGGCCTTCGGCTGCTTCGTCGACCCTGACGTAAACAGGATCTTCGCGAGATGATCGGGGCCGATCGCTTCATGGATCGCGTCGATCGTGCGCGGAACGGTCGCGAGCAGGCGCGACAGCGGCACGACGCGGCCCGCCGCGGCGCCATCGGCATCCACGTCGTTCGCGACGATCAGCGCCGCATCGGCCGGCAGCGTCGCGTCGAGCGCACGCGCGAACGGCGCGCGTTCGGCGACGAACACCGCGCCCGGCCGCAGCACGCCGAGGGTGTGACGCAGCTTGCCGTAATCGGTCGACACCAGCGAATACGCGGGCGAGATCGGCGCATACGGCACGCCGGCCAGCATCGCCGCGAACATCAGCTGCAGATGCTCGAGATCGTTGCCGGACAGCACCGCGAGCGGTCGCTCGACCGACAGCCCGAGATCGACGAGGCCCTGGCCGAGCGCGCGGGCGCGTTCGAGCATCTGTGCATAAGTGATCTCGATCCAGCGGCCGTCGGCGCCGCGCCGCGCGGCGAGCACGCGGTCGGGATGCGCGTGCGCGCCGCGCACGAGGCAGTCGGTCAGGCGCATCGGGTAGTCGCCGAGCGGTTCGCGCGAGCGCAGGTACCACGTGCCGTTTTCCGCGCGACGAATCTCGGCCGCGCCGACCGCGACGGCCGCCGCGCGATAGCGCACGCCACCGGTGTCGTTCGCCGGCCCGCTTACGGGCGTCGCAACATTCATCGTCGGCTCGCTCATATCGGGTAGTGACGCGGTGTGGTCTGCACGGTGATCCAGCGCAGCTCGGTGAATTCGGCGATCGACGCGCGGCTGCCGAAGCGGCCGTAGCCGCTCGCTTTCGTGCCGCCGAACGGCATCTGCGCCTCGTCGTGCACGGTCGGCCCGTTGATGTGGCAGATCCCCGATTCGATCCGGCGCGCGACCGTCATCGCGCGTGCGATATCGCGGCTGAACACGCTCGCCGACAGCCCGAACTCGCTGTCGTTCGCGAGCGCGACCGCTTCGTCGTCGCTGTCCGCGCGCAGGATCGCGACGACCGGCGCGAACGATTCCTCGCGATACAGCCGCATATCGCGCGTGACGCCGTCGACGATCGCCGGCTGCATCGTCGCGCCTTCCACACGGCAGCCGAGTGGCAGTTGCGCGCCAAGCGCACGCGCATCCTCGACCAAAGACGCCGCGCGCGCGGCGGCCGACGCATCGACCATCGTGCCGAGCGCATGGCCCGCCAGCGGATCGCCCGCGACCAGCGTGCGCGCCTTCGCGGCGAGCCGCTCGACGAGCGCATCGGCGATCGGCCGCGCGGCGATCACGCGCTCGGTCGACATGCAGATCTGCCCCTGGTTGAAGAACGCGCCGAACGCGATCGCGTCGACGGCCGCATCGAGATCGGCATCGTCGAGCACGAGCACCGGCGCCTTGCCGCCGAGTTCGAGCAGCACGGGTTTCAGGTGCGCGGCCGCATGGCGCGCGATGATGCGCCCGACGTGCGTGGACCCGGTGAAGTTGATCCGCTTCACGTGCGGATGCGCGATCAGCCGCTCGACGAGTTCGGGCGCATCGGCCGCCGCGTGCGTGATCACGTTCACGACGCCCGCGCCGAGCCCGGCATCCTCCAGCACCGCGCCGATCAGCGCGTGCACGCCCGGGCACGCCTCGGACGCCTTCAGCACGACCGTGTTGCCGCATGCGAGCGGCATCGCCAGCGCGCGCGTGCCGAGGATCACCGGCGCGTTCCACGGCGCGATGCCGAGCACGACGCCGCACGGCACGCGCATCGCCAGCGCGAGATTGCCGGGCACGTCGGACGGGATCACGTCGCCGTCGATCTGCGTCGTCATCGACGCGGCCTCGCGCAGCATGTTCGCCGCGAGCGTCACGTTGAAGCCGAGCCAGCCGGGCGTCGCGCCGGTTTCGGCGACGCCGGTCGCGATGAACGCGTCGATGCGCGCATCCATCAGGTCCGCGGCCTTCAGCAGGCGGCGGCGCCGTTCGGTCGGCGCGAGCGCCGCCCATGCGGGGAACGCGCGATGCGCGGCTTCGATCGCCGCGTCGGCGTCGGCCGGGCCGGCCGCCGGCGCGCGCGACGCGAGCGCGCCCGTCGCGGGGTTGAATCGGTCGAAGGTTCGGCCGTCGCGGGCGGTGCACCACTCGCCGGCGATCAGCATCCGTCTGTCGGTCATGTCGTCTCCTGCCTTGCCTGTCTCTGTCGGTTGCGTCGGCGCTTGTATCAGCGCTTGTATGCCTGCAGGCCCGGCTTGATCGTCTTGTCGTCGAGGAACTGCTTCAGCCCCTGCTCGCGGCCGCGCTCCGGATCGCGCAGCTGCGCCTGGTCGAGCTTCGCATACAGGTAATCCTCGCACTGCTCCCACGTGAGTTCACGCGAACGCTTGAAGCCGTGCTTCGCCGCGCGCAGCACGACCGGGTTCTTGTCCATCAGCCGCGCGGCGAGCGCGATCGTCGCGTCGCGCAGGCCGGCCAGCGGCACGCTGCTGTTCACGAGGCCCATTTCGGCTGCCTCGACACCGGTGAACGTGTCGCCGGTCATGATGTAGTGCAGCGCGCGGCGATGCCCGACCGTGTCCGCCATCGCCTTGCTGACGAGGTTGCCCGGCGGGATGCCCCAGTTGATTTCGGACAGCCCGAATACCGCTTCGTCCGCCGCGATCGCGAGGTCGCACGCGACGAGCGGCGAGAAACCACCGCCGAAGCACCAGCCGTTCACCATCGCGATCGTCGGCTTGTTGTACATCCGCAGGCGGCGCCACTGCCATTCCGACGCGTCGCGCCGCACCTTTTCCTGCAGCGCGTCGGAGCCGCCGTCGATCTCGCGGAAATATTCCTTCAGATCCATGCCGGCCGTCCACGCCGCGCCCGCGCCGGTCAGCACCAGCACCTTCGCCTCGTCGTCGAATTCGACCGCGTCGAGGACCTCCAGCATCTCCCGGTTCAGCGTCGGGCTCATTGCGTTGCGCTTCTCGGGGCGGTTCAGCGTGACCCACGCGATGCCGGCCTCCACCTTCACTTCAACGGTCTGCCAGCGGTTGTCGTACTTGCTCATGTCTGTTCCTGTCGTTCGTTCCTGTGCGATTCGGTGCGCAGCATTCCTGCTGCGGACGGCTTCATTTAATATCAGGCTACCTGATATTGCAAGCGGCACGAGCGCCGGTGTAAACCCGGAGCGGGAAGCGGCGGCAGCGATGGAATCGGGGAACGGTCAGGCGACCGGCAAGCGGGAGGGAAAGCGAACGCGGGCCGCTCGGGCCCGCGTGATGGAGGCTCGGGAAAGGGTCAGCCGCGCAGGTTGCGCGCGAACAGTTCGAGCGTGCGCTGCACGTGCGTGGCGTCGTCGATGGAGACGTCGCCGAGCATCCGCGTCTCGAGCGGACGCAGCACGGCTTCGCATTCGCGCAGCATCGCCGCGCCTTCGTCGGTCAGCGTCAGCAGGATGATGCGGCCGTGCGACGGGTCGGCTTCGCGCGTGACGAAACCGCGGGCGGCCATCACGCTCATCACCTCGTTCGCCGATTGCGGCGTGATGAACGAGCGTTCCGCCAGTTGCGCGTTCGACGACGCACCGCGCGCCTCAAGCACCGACAGCGCCGTGTATTGCGCGAGCGTGATGCCGAGCGGTGCGAGCGCGTCGGTCATGTGGCGGCGCAGCAGCCGTTCGAGACTGCCGACCACGTAGGTCAGGCGCTGCGGCACGCGCGCCTTCGACTTGTCGCCCGTCGCGCGGGCGGCGTTCTTCGCGGCGTTTTTCGGATTCGCGGGCTTGGTCGGTGCAGAACTCATGGTGCGGGCGGGATGGAATTGCGGGCCATCTTACCAGCACGTCGGGGAGCGAACGGCGTGTTCCGGCAAGCCGGACCGCCTCCGTGCGCGTGTGCATGCGGGGCAGATCGCGCGCCGGATCGCCTGGCTCGCTGCGTCGGACGCATCCCATGAACGGGATCCGACGCGCGGTCAGCCGCGCGGCGCCCCCGCGAATCTTGCGGTCGGCAGCCCAGTGTAGCGCGTCCGGGCGACGAATACGCCGCCGGCGTGCGCATCGCTCGCCAGCGCGTCGTCGCTCAACCCGACGCGCGCGCTCGTCACGTACAGCCGGCCTTCGCCGTCGAGCGTCACGCAGCTCGGCTGCGCGGTCGGCACGGTCACGCGATCCGTCTCGGCGCCGTCCGGCCCGTAGCGCACCACGCGCCGGCCGCCCCACTGCGCGTTCCACAGCCCGCCGTCGCGATCCATCGTCGAGCCGTCCGGGTCGCCATCCGCATCGGTCAGTCGCGCGAACGGCCGCGCGTTGGCCACGTCGCCGCCCGCGCGGTAATCGCAGACGAGAATCTCGCGCACCATCGAATCGCAGAACGTCATCTTCGTGCCGTCCGGCGAGAACGCGATGCTGTTCGCGATCGCCGCCGCCGGCAACGCAAGCCGTTCGAGCGTGAGGTCCGGATTGAGTCGGTAGAAGCCGCCGACCGCACGCGGCGGGTCGCCGCCTTCGTCCTTCATCCCGAACACGAACGCGCCGAACGGATCGCAGCGGCCGTCGTTCAGCCGCGTCGGCAGATCGGGTTCGACGTCGACGATCCGCGTGAATTCGCCGCTGCGCAGATCGAGGAACGCGAGATGCGTCGCGAGCCCGACCAGCAGCACATTCGGTTCGTTCGTCAGCGCGAAGCATGCGAGCCGCTCCGGCATCGGCCACTGCGCGAGGTCCGAGCCGTCCGCGCGGCAGCGCCACAGCCGCGCGCCTTCGATGTCCGTCCAGTACAGCGCGTGTGTCGCGTCGCACCACGTCGCGCCTTCGCCGAGCGTGTTGCGGCTGTCTACGAGCAGCGCCGCCGCGCCCGGATGAATCTGTTGCATGCCGTCTCCCGATATCTGTCGCCTTCGCGGGCGGACGCGCGTTCGCCAGGGTCAGATCTTCATCGCGCGCCGCTGGTTGCGACGATACTGGTCGAACAGCACCGCGAGCAACAGAATTCCGCCGCGTATCAGATATTGGTAAAAGGTCGGCACGTTCAGCAGGCTCATCGCGTCCTGCACGGAACCCATGATCAGCACGCCGACCAGCACGCCGGAAATCGTCGCGACGCCGCCCGTCAGCGACACGCCGCCGAGCACACACGCGGAGATCACGCCGAGTTCGAGGCCGACGGACGTTTTCGGATCGCCGAGGCTCATCCGCGACGCGAGCATCACGCCGGCGAAGCCGGTCACGAGCCCCTGCAGCACGAACACCGCGATCTTGATGCGCATCACCGGCAGCCCCGCGAGCAGCGCGGCCTCGCCGTTGCCGCCGACGGCCAGCACGTTCTTGCCGAACACGGTCTTGCGCAAGAGGAAACCGAACACGACGAAGCCGACGATGTTGCTCCAGATCGGATACGAAATGCCGAGGAACGACCCGCCGCCGAGATCGAAGAAGCGCTCCTCGGAGATCATCACCGCGTCGCCGTTCGACGTGATGAACGCGAGCCCGCGCACGACTTCCATCATCGCGAGCGTGACGATCAGCGAATTGATCCGCCAGCGCGCGATCAGCACGCCGTTGACGAGCCCGACCGCGCCGCCCGCGAGCACGCCGGCCGCGATGCCGAGCACGACGCTGTGCGTCGCGGTGATCAGCGTCGACG
This sequence comes from Burkholderia sp. BCC1638, assembly GCF_902833195.1. Classification (NCBI taxonomy): domain Bacteria; kingdom Pseudomonadati; phylum Pseudomonadota; class Betaproteobacteria; order Burkholderiales; family Burkholderiaceae; genus Burkholderia; species Burkholderia sp. BCC1638. Next base: position 98,612 of record NZ_CADFEC010000003.1, on the reverse strand, counting down.
CGACGACGCCCGAGAACGCGACGATCGACGCGACCGACAGGTCGACTTCGCCGAGCGCGAGCACGAACATCATGGTCACCGCAATCGATCCGATCAGCGTGACCGACAGCAGCAGGCCCTGGATGTTGCGCGGCGTGAGGAAGTCCGGCACGGTCAGCGACAGCGTCGCGAACAGCACGAGAAACACCATCACGATGCCGGAGCGGTTGATCAGTTGCCACACGCCGCCGCGCGCTCGCGCGGGCGCGGCCGCGGCATCCGGGGACGGGGAAGTACGTTGGGGTTGCATTGCCTGGCTCATATCAGTTGCTTTCCGGTTGACTGCGCTAGCGCGGCAGCGCGAGCTTGATCAGCGCATCGGGCGTCGCCTGCGCCTTCGCGACCTCGCCCGCGATCCGCCCTTCCTTCATCACGACGATGCGGTCCGACACGCCGATCACCTCGGCCAGGTCGCTCGACACGATGATCACCGTGCGGCCCGCTTCCGCGAGCTCGTAGAACAGGTTGTAGATTTCCGCGCGCGCGCCGACGTCGATGCCGCGCGTCGGCTCGTCCATCAGGAACACGTCGATGCGCTCGGCCAGCCAGCGCGCGAGCACGACCTTCTGCTGGTTGCCGCCCGACAGCGCGCCGATCGGCGTCTCGCCGTCGCGGGTCTTGATCGCGAGCCGCTCGATGTAGCGTTGCGCGAGTTCGCGTTCGCGCCGCGCGTCGAGCAGCACGCGCGCCGGGCTGAAATGGCGGCGCGCGCTGATGTTCAGGTTGTCGGCGACCGACGCGATCGCGACGATGCCTTCCTGCTTGCGGTCCTCCGGGCACAGCGCGATGCCGGCACGCACCGCGTCGCGCGGGCTCGCGAACGCGACGCGCTTGCCGCCCAGCTCGACGTGCCCGCCGCTCGGGCGCGCCGCGCCGTACAGCAGCTTCATCAGCTCCGAACGCCCCGCGCCGACGAGCCCGAAGAAGCCGACGATCTCGCCGCGCCGCGCCGCGAACGACACCGGCTCGGACAAGCCGGGCCCGGTCAGCCCCTTCGCCTCGATCAGCACGTCGCCGGCCGTGCGCGGCCGGTAGCCGTACACGTCCTCGATCGAGCGGCCGACCATGCAGCCGATCAGCCGGTCCCGGTCGAGATCGGCGACGGATTCGAACGTCTCGATCCGGCGGCCGTCGCGGAATACCGTCACGCGGTCGCACAGCGCGTCGACTTCCTCCATCCGGTGCGTGACGTAGATGATCGCGCGGCCTTCCGCCCGCAGCGATCGGATGATGCGGAACAGCTGCGTGGTCTCGCGTGCGGACAGCGAGCTGGTCGGTTCGTCGAATGCGATCACGCGTGCGTCGCGCATCAGCGCCTTGCCGATCTCGATCATCTGGCGCTGACCGATCGACAGATACTTCACCGGAATGTCCGGATCGATATGCTCGCCGAGCCGCTCCAGCGCATCGAGCGCGCGCACCGCAAGCGCACGTTCGTCGACCACGCCGAGCCGGCTCGGCAACTGGCCGAGCATCAGGTTCTCCGCGACCGTCAGCTCGGGCACCAGATGCAGCTCCTGGTAGATGATCGCGATGCCGGCCTCGAGCGCGGCGCGCGTCGACGCGAAGCGCTGCACGGTGCCGTTCAGCGTCAGCGTGCCGGCCTGCGGCTGGTTCACGCCGGACAGCACCTTCAGCAACGTCGACTTGCCCGCGCCGTTCTCGCCCATCAGTCCGTGCACTTCGCCCGCGCGCACCGACAGCGACACGCCGTCGAGTGCGCGCACGCCCGGGAACGTCACGGTGATGCCGTCGAGCGCGAGCAGCGCATCGCCGGACGTGGCCGCGTCGTCGTTGTCGGACACGGCCGTCATCGTCTGCATCGTCATCGCGTCGTCGCCCCGCACGCTCAGATGCCGAGCTCGGTGCGCACGGCCTGCCAGTTCGTGCGCGTCATCAGCTTGCCGCTCGTCTGCGTGTCGGCGGGCGGCGTCTTGCCGTTACGGATCCAGTCGACGAGGTTCTGCGTGCTGTCCTTGCCGTGGTTCGTCGAGCTGACCGCGATCGTTCCGTAGAAGCCGGTCGGTTCCTTCTTCTGGAATTCGGCGAACGCCTCGCCCGCGCCGTTGATGCCGACGCCGATCACGTCGGCCGCCGGGATGTGCAGCTGTTCGGTCGCGCGCACCGCGCCGAGCACGGTTTCCTCGTTCAGCGCGAAGACCACCCATTTCTTCACGTTCGGATGGCGCGAGAGCACCGGGAAGGCCGCCTCGAGACCGCCGCTGTCGTCGGTCGTCTTCTGCGGCGCGTCGAAGATGTTCTCTTTGCGGAAGCCGTTCGCGAGCAGCGCCTGCGTCGCGCCGTCGGTGCGCAGCTTCGCCGTCGGCAGCTCGTAGTTGGTGATGCGCAGCGCGCCGACTTCCTCGGGCTTCCAGCCGCGCCGCTTCATCTCGTCGGCGATCGCCTGGCCGACCTGGTTGCCGATCTTGGTCGCCGACATCCCGAGGTGCGGCACGTTCGTGAGCGGCTTGCCGGTCGAGTCGACGAGCTGGTCGTCGACCGTCACGAACTTCATGTTGTAGCGCTTCGCGCGCGCGGCGATCGCCGGCCCGAGGCGCACGTCGGGCGCGCAGATCACGAAGCCCTGCGCGCCTTGCGAGTTGAGGTTGTCGATCGCGGCCAGCACCTTCTCGCCGTCCGGCGTGCCGATCTTCACGACCGAGAAGTTTTCCTTCTGGCCCAGCGCGGACGCCGCGTTCTGCTCGTTGATGAACCATGCCTGCTCGGGCATCTTCACCAGGAAGCCGATCTTCAGCGGCGCGTCGGCGTGCGCCGCGCCGTGCATCCCGAGCGGCGCAATGCAAAGCGCGGCCAGCAGCGCGCGGAGGGTATGTCGGCGAATCGTGCGGTTCATGCGGTGTCTCCTTGTATTGGCTTGGGTCTTCAACTACCGTCGTGCGCGGTCGCGCTCGCGATGGCGCGCGCCGGCACGGTGTCAGCGGCCGAACGCGTCGGTCCCGACGCGCCGCCCGAACAGAAACGCATCGGCGACGAGCCGCAACGGCCGCACGTCGACGTCGCTTTCGCCGCGCGCGATCAGCGCGCGGAACTGCGCATACAGCGCCGGATACTCGCGCTGCGGCCCGATCTCGACCGGCTCGCCGCCGATCGACAATTGTGCACCGCCGCGGCTGATCGCGAGTACGCCGTCCGACGTGTCGACCGCGATCTCCCATTGCTCGACGGGGCCGTGCCGCCAGTCGAATTCCGCGCGCACGGGCACGCCTTCCGTATCGGCGCAATCGAGTTCGGCCGCGATCGGCATCTGCGCGTCGCTCGGCACGTAGAGCGTCGCCTCGCGCAACACGAGTTCGCGCGGCAGGATCCGCGTGACGATCGACAACGCGTTGATGCCGGGATCGAACACGCCGAGGCCGCCGGGTTCCCAGATCCACTGCTGGCCCGGATGCCAGCGCCGCACGTCTTCCTTCCAGCGCACCTGCACCGCGCGGATCGTGCGCGTCGCGAGCCACGCGCGCGCCGGTTCCACCGCGCTCGCGCAGCGCGAATGCCAGGTCGCGAACAGCGTGAGGCCGCGTTCGCGCGCGAGCGCGTCGAGCGCGGCCACTTCGCCGAGCGTCGCGCCCGGCGGCTTCTCGAGCATCACGTGCTTGCCGGCTTCGAGCGCGGCGCGCGCCTGCGCGTAGCGCACCTGCGGCGGCGCGCACAGCGAGACCGCGTCGAGTTCGGGCTCGGCGGCCAGCAGCGCGCGCAGGTCCTGATAATTGCGCACGCCGCTGACTTCCGCGTGACGGCTCGCGCACGCGGTCAGCACGAAACCCGGTTCGGCGGCGATCGCCGGCAGGTGCTGGTCGCGCGCGATCTTGCCGATCCCGATCACGCCCAGCGAAATCACGTTGCTCATCTGCATTCCTCCTTCGCCACTTGCTCAGTGCGCCCAGCGCAGCACGAGCGGATCGAGCCGGCGCGCGATCGCGATCAGCTCCGCGCGCGTGTCCGGATGCAGTTCCGGCATCGGATGCCGCGGCCGCTCGCACGCGATCACGCCGCCTTCACGCATCAGCGCCTTCGCGGTGAGGATCCCGGACTGGCGGTTCTCGTGATTGATCAGCGGCAGCCACGCCTGATAGCGCGCGAACGCATCGTCGTGCCGCCCTTCGCGGAAGGCTTCGAGGATCGGCCGGATGCCGTCCGGAAACCCGCCGCCCGTCATCGCGCCGGTCGCGCCGGCATGCAGGTCGGCGAGCAGCGTGATCGCTTCCTCGCCGTCCCACGGCCCTTCGATCGCGTCGCCGCCGAGCCGGATCAGCTCGCGCAGCTTGTTCGCCGCGCCGGGCGTCTCGATCTTGAAGTACGCGACCTGCTCGATCTCGCGCGCCATCCGCGCAAGGAACGGCGCGGACAACGCGGTGCCGCTCGCCGGCGCGTCCTGGATCATGATCGGGATGTCGATCGCATCCGACACACGCGCGAAGAAGTCGAAGATCTGCGCTTCGGGCACGCGGAACGTCGCGCCGTGATACGGCGGCATCGCCATCACCATCGACGCGCCGAGCTGCTGCGCGCGCAGGCTGCGCGCGGCGCACACCTGCGTGCCGTAGTGCGACGTCGTGACGATCACCGGCACGCGGCCGGCGACGTGTTCGAGGATCGTGCGCGTGAGCACGTCGCGTTCGTCGTCGGTGATCGCGAATTGCTCGGAGAAGTTCGCGAGGATGCACAGGCCGTCGGAGCCCGCGTCGATCATGAAGTCGACCGCGCGCTTCTGGCTCGCGAGGTCGAGCTCGCCGGTGTCGGAAAACGTCGTCGGGACGACGGGGAAGATGCCGCGATAACGCGGCGTGCTGCTCGATGTCATGGTTCGGTCCTGCGTCGGCCTCGAGGCGAGGCCATCAAGCGTTCACGGTTTCATATCGCCACTTCGCGTCGCGCGGGCCATCGCCCGCGCCCGCCTGCCGCTCAATGCGAATGACTCGGCACGTCGGCACCGCGCATGCCGACCAGGAAGTCGAGGTCGCACCCCTCGTCGGCCTGCAGCACGTGATCGATGTACAGCCGCGCGTAGCCGCCCTTGCCGAGCTGGCCGGCCACGCCGGGCGCCGCGGTCGGATCGACGTCCGACAGGCGGCGCTGCAGTTCGTCATCCGTAATGTCCAAATGCAGCGTGCCGGCGTCGCAGTCGAGTTCGATCCAGTCGCCGTTGCGCACGGCGGCCAGCGGCCCGCCCGCGGCGGCTTCCGGCGCGACGTGCAGCACCACCGTGCCGTATGCCGTGCCGCTCATCCGTGCATCCGAGATCCGCACCATGTCCTTGACGCCCTGGCGCAGCAGCTTCGGCGGCAGCCCCATGTTGCCGACCTCGGCCATCCCCGGATACCCGCGCGGCCCGCAGTTCTTCAGCACCAGCACCGAGCTGGCATCGACGTCGAGCGCTTCGTCGTTGATCGTCGCCTTGTAGTGATCGAGATTCTCGAACACCACCGCGCGGCCGCGATGCTTCAGCAGCTCGGGGCTCGCCGCCGACGGCTTCAGCACCGCGCCGCGCGGCGCGAGATTGCCGCGCAGGATGCAGATGCCGCCGTCCGCGATCAGCGGCCGGTCGAGCGGGCGGATCACCTCGTCGTCGTAGTTCGGCGCTTCGCGCACGTTGTCCCACAGCGACTTGCCGTTGACCGTCAGCGCGTCCGGGTGCGGCAGCAGCCCGCCTTCGCCGAGCCGGCGCAGCACGGCCGGCAGCCCGCCCGCGTAATAGAACTCCTCCATCAGGAAGCGCCCGGACGGCATCAGGTCGACGATCGTCGGCGTGTCGCGGCCGATGCGCATCCAGTCCTCCAGCTCGAGCGGCACGCCGATGCGGCCCGCGATCGCCTTCAGGTGGATCACCGCGTTGGTCGAGCCGCCGATCGCCGCATTCGCGCGGATCGCGTTCTCGAACGCGGCGCGCGTCAGGACCTTCGACAGCACGAGCCCTTCGAGCGCCATCTCGACGATGCGGATGCCGGACATGTGCGCGAGCACGTAGCGGCGCGAATCGACGGCCGGAATCGCGGCGTTGTGCGGCAGCGCGACGCCGAGCGCCTCGGCCATGCACGCCATCGTCGACGCGGTGCCCATCGTGTTGCAGGTGCCGGCCGAGCGCGACATCCCGGCCTCGGCCGACAGGAAGTGGTGCAGGTCGATCTCGCCCGCCTTCAGCGATTCATGCAACTGCCACACGGCCGTGCCCGAGCCGATGTTCTTGCCTTCGAGCTTACCGTTCAGCATCGGCCCGCCCGACACGACGATCGCCGGCACGTCGCAGCTCGCCGCGCCCATCAGCAGCGCCGGGGTCGTCTTGTCGCAGCCGGCGAGCAGCACGACTGCGTCGATCGGGTTGCCGCGGATCGCTTCCTCGACGTCCATCGACGCGAGGTTGCGCGTAAGCATCGCCGACGGCCGCAGGTTCGATTCGCCGTTCGAGAACACCGGGAACTCGACCGGGAAGCCGCCGGCTTCCGAGATCCCGCGCTTCACGTGCTCGGCGAGCTTGCGGAAGTGCGCGTTGCACGGCGTCAGTTCGGACCACGTGTTGCAGATGCCGATGATCGGCCGACCATCGAACTCGTGATCGGGGATGCCCTGGTTCTTCATCCAGCTCCGGTACATGAAGCCGTTCTTGTCGTTCGTGCCGAACCATTGGGTGGAGCGCAGCCTGGGTTTTGTTGCCGACATCGTCAGTCCTGTGGTGACGGGATACCGGCGCAGTCTAGGCAGAAATTTGATAACTGGCTAATGACGTTTTAGGCGATTACGATATCGAATCCGATATCGATATAAACCCGTACGATGCAAGAAGCCAGCCCGTGGGGAAACCGCAACCGCCTGAAGACCCGCCAGCTCCTGCTGCTCGTCGCGCTCGCCGACGAAGGCAGCATTCACCGCGCGGCGGCCGCGCTGAACATGACGCAGCCGGCCGCGTCGAAGCTGCTGCGCGAGCTCGAGGAATCGATCGGCGCGGTGCTGTTCGAGCGGCTGCCGCGCGGGATGCGGCCGACGCTGTATGGCGACGTGCTGATCCGGCACGCGCGCGCGGCGCTCGGCAGCCTCGACCAGGCGCGCGAGGAACTGGCCGCGCTGAAGGCCGGCCATCTCGGGCACGTGGCGGTGGGCGCGATCACATCGCCGGGGCTGCGGCTCGTGCCGCCGGCCGTCGCCGCGGTGAAGGGCACGCATGCGAACGTGCGCGTGTCCGTCGCGATCGACACGAGCAACGCGCTGCTCGAACACCTCGCGCAGGACAGGCTCGACATCGTGCTGGGCCGGCTGTCCGCCGAACACGACAAGCTGCACCTGCGCTACGAGCCGCTGACCGGCGAGCCGGTCGCCGCGGTCGTGCGGCCCGGCCATCCGCTGCTCGCGCAGGCGCCGCTGTCGCTCGCCGACGTGCAGCGCGCCGCATGGGTGATGCCGCCGGCCGGCAGCGTGCTGCGCCACCGCTTCGAGCTCGTGTTCCAGCGCGCGAGCCTGGCACCGCCCGCGAACGTAGTCGAGACGGCCGCGCTGCTGTTCATCACGCAGCTGATCGAGCAGAGCGACATGATCGCGGTGCTCGCGGAAGATGTCGCGCTGTACTACGCGCGGCACGGGATCGTCTCGGTGCTGCCGCTGGAGATGGATTGCCGGATGGACGATTTCGGGATCATCACGCGCACCGACCGGCTGCATTCGCCGGCTGTCGAGGTGATGGCGGACGCGATTCGGGCGGCGGCGAGGGAGGTTTACGGGGTCGGGGTGTAACGCGGAGGCCTCTGGTTCGCGTGGGCCGCGTGCCCGTTGAAGGGCTCCTTGCGAGTACGGTGAAGGCATGCATTTTTCCTTTATCGTTAACGGTCTATGCATTGCGTGTCTGCGCGTACTGATTCCAGAAAAAGAAAAGGGGCCGCGCGGCCCCCTGGTCTCATCGTTGACGCAACAACCCCTTAGCTAGCTGCCGCATGCCTGAAGCGTCGCGCTCAGTGTAGAAATTCCGGCTCCGCCTTTTTAGCCTGCACTACGATCTACGCTGACAGAGCCGTCCTGACGACGTTCTGAACCGGCGGCCCCCACGCCTGAACCAATGCCGCCCGCGATTGCGCACGGGCGGCGCTCCAAACCCTGCTACCCACACCCCTCCTGCATACTGAACACCGCCCAAGGTCCATCGTGCTCGGAAGGCTCACGACACACACCCAGCCGCGCTATGGCCGTCTGATACAGGCGGTCGAATCCTGCTTCACCCAACTCGTCTACCCTCTCCAACTCATCCTCATAGTGGCGCAGACCAAGCGCTTTCCACTCGTCGCGCATGAAGTCAAACGCCCACCGACTGAATGACAACGCGCCCCCTTCTGAATCTTCAGGAATCGGGCCTCTGAGGCTTTGGCTTGTGAGTTCGTCGCGGGGATTCTGAGGCCGTCAGCAGCCTGCTAAGGTAGCTGGAGTGATGTACGTCGCATTGGGCAAGCGAAGCTCGCCGGCCCGTGGGAAAAAGTCACATGGAGGCGGGTATATCAATGGCTTTTGAACTGGGTTTGATTAAGTGGGACAAGCCGAGGGCGGTTCGCTAAAATTCTATCCATCAGGGATGGCGGTAAATTGAAATACGACCCATCTCCGTCCTCACCTCCCCTTTGAAACTGCACGCAATCCCTCCCCCAGAATAAATCCGGAACCGGTGAGTCAAAAGTTGTTATTGCCAAAATTTTGCCGGTTTTGTTGTCGTAAAGTCTGGCGACAAATGCATAGTCGACAATGTTAAACGGTTGCTTGCTAAACCGCTCATAGGTTGAGTCGCACAATGTGGCATAGTATTTATTATCCGGGGAAATTGATTTTTTGCAGTATTTCCCAATCGGACTTCTATCAAACCCCCACATGTAACATGCCCATACGCCTACGGCGACAAATAATATTGCTTTGCTCGGTTTCATAGGAAGACACGAATTGGTTTATCCAGGCGAATAAATTTCTTTTCTGAAAACAGAATGAAGTCCCCACCTCGCCCATGCTTTTTCTGCCATGCCCTGAAGTCGCTGTTGTGGACCGGATAGTAAAGACTGCCTTTTTTCCTTGTGTCTCCGAGGGCGACGGGATAATCGAGATATGGGACGCGAGAAGATAACGAGCCAACGAAAGCGTACGGGACTACAATGATTCCGTTTTCACCCCAGTGGCCCAAGTACTGCGATGGGTCCCCATCCTTATCCTCAAAGGTATAACCATCTCTTACATAGACCCAAATGGCATTTACTTCGACACATCGACTCCGACTATACTCGTCAATGTAGAAGTTTGCTTGCGCAACTGCCGCATATAGGTTGAAACTCCCTAACGCAGCAAACAAATCGTCCGGAACGCCTTTGTTTTCTTCGCTGAAGCGAATAAACGATTTTAGCTTATCTCCCAGGGCTCCGTCGACAGATGCGAATTGAAATTGGAACAGTTTGTGCAACAATCGAATATCATCTTTAAATACTTCAGATGTTGCAAAGAAAGTATAGCGGCCGTAGTACGCAGACAATTCACCCCTTAATTTCCCGCGCGCTCTTTCTGAATAAATTCCGATTTCAATCAACTGATCGTACTTTTCTTTCGCTCTCCGATGCTTCAAAACCCAGTCCAGCTTAACGATTGAGTAGTCATACATGTCATCAGCATAGGGTTTCCCGTTCTGGTCGATCGCAAATCTTTGATTATTCGAATCGGTTGAATAATTGAGCCTACCCGCAAACCATCGCTCCATGAGTTTTGCCCCGATCGGCATCATTTCCCCGCGCATGGCCGCAGGAATCTCCTGAATGTCGAAGGGTGGAACGGTCGGTTTGACCTGGACCGGGGGCAAAGGCTTGGGCTGCTTTGGCGGATCGGGGGTATCCAGCCATTTCTTGAATCGCGAAAAAGCGTTACCAATCCTTTCGAAGTCGTCGACCATCTTGTCCAACGAATCCCGCTTGGGTGCCGGATCCGGTTTGGGTGCCGGTGGTTTGGGCGGCTCTGGGGGTAACCGCGGGGCCATGTCCATCGAGAGCTTGGCCTTATGCACGATGCGCGCGCCGTCCCGTTTTCGCCATCGCCAAAGCATTTTGTTGATTTCGTAGTAGGACAGTAACTCTGACATGTGCTCTCCAAAAATCCAGCGAAGGGGCTAGGTTAGGTTTGAGTTTCACTCGCGGGCTGCTGTTCTTGCAAGCCGAATACCTTCACCTCACTTCAGCACATTTGCGTACAGAATACCTCTCACTCTCAATGCCACCTGACTATTGTTTTTATTTCCACACACAACCGACTTTTGAAATAATCGGTCTTTATTTAATTGTCAGCCCCGGCTTTTCCAACAAAAAAAGTCCGCTCTCGACAGCCAGAAGTCACACCAGTGGGTAACGTGCACTGGCCCCTCCGAATCGCGCACTGTTCCACCACGTTCTTAACCATCTGCACAAGCATGGCGCGGGCACCAACTGCACGCTTCAACCCCGCTTGCGCGCGCTCGATCAACAGGTCGCGCCCGAATTCCGCCACGGCACCCAACACGCCCATCGTCACCTTGCCCGCAGCGCTGGTCAAATCTACGCCGCCCAAAGCAAGTCAATGGACACGCACACCCATACCGTCCAGCTTTTCGACCGCTGCTCGCACATCCATAGCATTACGGCCCAAACGATCCAGCTTCGTTACGATCAACACGTCGCCCGATTCCATACGATCCACCAATCGAGCGAAGCCCTTGCGTTCCATTGCCACCACGCTTCCCGAGCCACATGAGCCACGTATAGAAGCGCGCGCGCTCGGGCGCACCGAGCGCCGGCGCAAGCCGTCGCGCCGGATGCGTATCGGCCAGATGCAGGCAAATCGCGTCGGTCTCGTACAGCACGAGGTCGCCGTCGACCAGCACCGGAATTAGCTCGTTCGGATTCAGCGCGAGGTACTCGGGCGACTTGTGCTGGTCGCGCGTGCGGGCGACGAGCGCCAGCTCGAACGGCTTGCCGATTTCTTCCAGCACGAAATGAGGCGCCATGCTCGTGTTGCATGGATAGTAGAAAAGCCTCAACGACTTCTCCCCGGCGTGCGTCAGGCGGCAGCGAACTCGATCACCGGTTCGCACCGGATCGGGAAATTCACCGAATTCGCCACATAGCACTTCGCATGCGCGTCATGATGCAGCCGCTCGGCCAACTCGCGATCGTCGCCCGCGAGGATCGTCACACGCGGGTGCAGCACGATTTCGGTGAAGCTGCCCGGCTCGGGGCTGTCGAGCATCGTCGCTTCGGCGTCGTCGACATACGCGAGCACGCGGATGCCCGCATCGGAACACAAATGCAGATACCAGAGCTTGTGGCACGCCGATACCGACGCCAGCAGCAGGTCTTCCGGATTCCAGCGCGCCGCGTCGCCGCGGAACGCCGGATCCGACGAGCCCGGAATGTCCGGCTTCGAACCCGCGCGGATCACATGATCGCGGCCGTATTCGCGATACCCCGACGTACCGGTTCCCCGGTTGCCGGTCCACTCCACTGCCACGCGGTACTTGTGTTCGCCATGCGCCATCTCGCTCTCCTCTGCTGTCGGAACGTGAAGCCGCCATTGTGGCACCGGAATGTCGTTTGGTATACCATTATTCCAAAATGAGGAACCCGGAAGCATGGAAGCCAGACCCGATTCCACGGCGGACGCCGTGGCCGCATCGTTGCGGGAGATGATCATCAACGGCGAGTTGCAGGCAGGTGAGCGGCTCGTCGAGCGCGACCTCGCCGAGCGCTTCGGAATCAGCCGGATTCCGATGCGCGAAGCGATCCAGCGTCTGGAGCGCGAAGGCTTGCTGGACATCTTCCGCAATCGCGGCGCGGTCGTGCGGATGCTGAGCGCGTCCGACGTGCAGGAAATCTACGACATGCGCGCGCTGCTCGAAGGCGATGCGATCTACCGCAGCGTGAAGCGGCTCGACGACGAAACGCTCGCGCGTGCCGAACTCGTGCACCGGCTGCTCGGCGAATCGAACGTGCCGCGCCGGCAAGGCGAACTGAATCGCGAATTCCATGCGTTGCTGTATTCGTGCTGCGGCAACGCGCGGCAGTTGAAGGCGATCGCGGAACTGCGCAGCCAGGTCGAGCGCTACGAGCGGCTGCAAGCCACGTTGCTCGCGGATACGCCGTCGTTCCAGGTCGAGCACGACGCAATCCTGCAAGCATGCCGAGAACGCAATGCACGTGGCGCCCGCGCGATGACAGTCGCGCATCTCGATTCGGCCCGGCGCATCGTGATGCGGCTCGTCGAAGGCGGGTGACGACGCCGGGCGATCCGGCCGGGCCTCGTCATTGCGTCCACCGGTTCTCGGCTCGCCCCCCGTTCGCAGCTTCCCGGCCTCGCACGGTGCGGGTGAAACACGCGACACTCGTCGCGACCGCACGCGACATCTACACCGTCGTGCGCCGCCCCGGCGCCGCGCCCGTCGTACCCCTCACCACCAATCGCGGCACCGACGCCGTCCGCACGCGCGATGCATCGTCGATGTGCCCGCCCGCCTCGCGCAATGCGTTGAGCAGTTCGACCGCGAGCCCCGCGGCCTCGGCGGTCGGGATCGCAACGGTCGTCAGCGTGGGACGCGTATCGCTGGCCAGATGAATATCGGTGATACCGACGATCGACAGATCGTCGGGCACGCGCCGGCCGCGATCGGCCGCGGCGTGCAGCGCGCCGATCGCGGGCAGGTCGTTGGTCGCGACCAGCGCGGTCAGCTCCGGATGCGCGTCGAGCAGCCAGCCCGCCGCGCGCACACCGCCTTCGATCGAATCCGGTTCGGCCGCGACGATCGACGCGTCGAGCCCGGCTTCGCGCATCACGTCGACGAAGCCGTCGTAGCGCGCCGCCTGCACGCCGCTCGCCGAGCCGCCGACGATCACGCCGATCGTCCGATGCCCGAGCTCGAGCAGATGCCGCGTCGCAATCCGCCCCGCCTCGCGGAAATCCACAGCCACGCACGGCAACCCTTCGGGCGGCGCATCGGGCCGCTCCCACAGGCACAGCACGACCGGCACGCCGCGCCGCGCGACGTCGACCAGATCCGGCAAATGCAGATTCGCGTTGGTCACGAGAATGCCTTCGGAAATCGTGCCGGCGATCTGGTCGAGATACGCGCGCCCCTGCAACGGATCTTCGTTGGTATTGCAGACGATCAGGAATTGCCCGTTGCGGCGCACCGCGCGTTCGACCGCGAGCGCGAATTCCGGATAAAACGGGTTGGCGATGCTCGACACCATCAGCGCGACCGTCGGCGCGCGCCCTTCCGCCAGCGCCCGCGCGGCAAGATGCGGCCGATAGCCGAGCGCCTGCACGGCGTCGAGCACCCGCGCCCGCGTGGCTTCGCCGACCCGGCCGCGGTTGCGCAGCACGTTCGAGACCGTCGCGGCCGTCACGCCGGCGCGGCGGGCCACTTCATCGAGTGTCGCCATGATGTGTCCACTATATGAGATGCCGATCCAGTATTTGCTTCGCTTACCGAAGCGGCGCACTATCGCCGCACACCCTGCCGCCCGATCAACGGGCGCGACTCGGCCACGATCGCTATCGGCGCTTTTTTTGATCGCGATGGTTAAGCGCTTAAGCATCGATGAGAGCGCATTAGAACATGGAGCGGAGACAATGGCGAGCATCTCGATGCGGCGCGTGCAGAAAGCCTACGGCGAGCACGCGCCGGTCATTCGCGACGTCGATCTGGAGATCGGCGCGCACGAGTTCTGCGTATTCCTCGGTCCGTCCGGCTGCGGCAAGTCGACCCTGCTGCGGATGATCGCGGGCCTCGAGGACCTGAGCGACGGCGAGCTCTCGATCGACGGCCGCCGCGTCGACGACGTGCCGGCCGCCGAACGCGGCGTCGCGATGGTGTTCCAGAGCTACGCGCTGTTTCCGCACATGACGGTCTACGAGAACATGGCGTTCGGGCTGAAGCTCGCGCGCGTGCCGAAGGCCGAGATCGACCGGAAGGTGCGCGACGCCGCGCGGATCCTGCAGCTCGACACGCTGCTCGAGCGCAAGCCGAAAGCGCTGTCGGGCGGCCAGCGGCAGCGCGTCGCGATCGGTCGCGCGATCGTGCGCGAGCCCGGCGTGTTTCTGTTCGACGAACCGCTGTCGAACCTCGACGCGGCCTTGCGCGGCCAGACGCGCATCGAGATCGCGAAGCTGCACCGGCAGTTCGAACGTGCGAGCGTCGTCTACGTGACGCACGACCAGACCGAAGCGATGACGCTCGCCGACAAGATCGTGCTGCTGCATGCCGGCGCGGACACCGCGCGGCACGGCAGCATCGCGCAGGTCGGTGCGCCGCTCGACCTCTATCACCATCCGGCCAGCCGCTTCGTCGCCGGCTTCATCGGCTCGCCGCGGATGAACTTCCTGCCGGCCATCGTCGTCGCCTGCGACGCGCAGCGCACGATCGTCACCGTCGTGCCGTCCGGCGAAACCTTCACGCTGCCGCGCGACGGTTCCGTGCTCGCGGTCGGCGCGGCCGTCACGCTCGGCATCCGCCCCGAACACCTGACGCTCGGCGCCGCGCACGACGCAACCACGCTCGCGCGCGACGTCGTGCTCGTCGAGCGCCTCGGCGAGCAGACCTACGTGCATCTCGACCAGCCAGGCGGCACGGCGCTGATCGCGAAAGTGCCCGGCGACGCCGCCGTGCGCAGCGGCGAGCGCGTGCATGCGCATGCGCCGGCCGCGGCCTGCCACCTCTTCACCGAAGACGGCCGTTCGCTGCCCGCGTGCGCCGACCTTCCCGTCCACCATTACGCATAAGGATCGGCATGCGCCTCGGAGTCTGTTACTACCCGGAACACTGGCCGGAATCGATGTGGGCCGACGACGCCCGCCGGATGAAGGCGCTCGGCATCGCGCAGGTGCGGATCGCCGAATTCGCGTGGAGCCGCATCGAGCCGTCGCCGGGCGAATACGACTGGGGCTGGCTCGACCGCGCGGTCGACGTGCTCTCCGCGGCCGGTCTCGAGATCGTGATGTGCACGCCCACCGCGACGCCGCCGAAGTGGCTCGTCGACCGTCACCCCGACATCCTCGCGATCGGCGCGGACGGACGGCCGCGCACGTTCGGTTCGCGCCGCCACTACGACTTCTCGTCGCCGACCTATCTCGACGCGTCGCGCCGCATCTGCACGGCGGTCGCCGAACGCTACGGCCACCACCCCGCCGTGCGCTACTGGCAGACCGACAACGAGCTCGGTTGCCATCAGACGGTCGTCAGCTACTCGCCCGCCGCGCTCGTGCGTTTTCGCGCATGGCTGCAGGCGCGCTACGGCACGATCGATGCGCTGAACCGCGCGTGGGGCACCGTGTTCTGGAGCATGGAGTATCGGCATTTCGACGAAGTCGACGCGCCGGTCGGCACCGTGACCGAAGCGCATCCGTCGCACCGCCTCGACTATCGGCGCTTCGCGTCGGACGAAGTCGCACGCTATCACCGGATGCAGGTCGACGTGATCCGCGCCCATTCGCCGGGCCGCCCCGTCGCGCACAATTTCATGCAGCTCTTCACCGAGTTCGATCACTACGAGGTCGCGCGCGACCTCGACGTCGCGACGTGGGACAGCTATCCGCTCGGCGCGCTCGAGGAGCAATGGTTCGCGCCCGACGTGAAGGCGCGCTGGCTGCGCACCGGCCATCCGGATTTCGCGTCGTTCAATCACGACCTCTATCGCGGCATGTCGAAGCTGCCGTTCTGGGTGATGGAGCAGCAGCCGGGGCCCGTGAACTGGGCACATTGGAACCCCGCGCCGCTGCCGGGCATGGTGCGCCTGTGGAGCTGGGAAGCGTTCGCGCACGGCGCCGGCTGCGTGTCGTACTTCCGCTGGCGGCAGGCGCCGTTCGCGCAGGAGCAGATGCATGCGGGCCTGCATACGCCGGACGATCGACTCGACGAGGGCGGCCGCGAAGCACAGCGCGTCGCGCACGAGATTGCCGCCGTGATCGACGCCGGCGCCGATGCCGACGCGAACGGCGCCGTGCGTGCGCCCGTCGCGCTCGTGTTCGACTACGAAGCGAAGTGGCTGTTCGACGTGCAGCCGCAAGGCGCCGATTTCCACTACCCGCGCTTCGCGTTCGAGTACTACTCGGCGCTGCGTTCGCTCGGCCTCGACGTCGACATCATTTCCGCGCGTGCGCCGCTCGACGGCTACCGGCTCGTCGTCGTGCCGCCGCTGCCGATCGTGCCGGACGACTTCGCGGCGCGGCTCGCCGCATCGGGCGCGCATGCGGTGTTCGGGCCGCGCACCGGTTCGAAGACCATCGACCTGCAGATTCCGCGGACGCTGCCGCCCGGCCCGCTCGCCTCGATCCTGCCGATGCGCGTGTGGCGCGTCGAATCGCTGCGGCCGAACGTGACCGAGCGGATCGACGGCACGCTGCGCGACGGCTCGCCGCTCAACGGCGACGCACGCCACTGGCGCGACCTCGTCGAGCTGCACGACGACGCACGCAGCGTCGTGCGTGCACGCTTCGCCGACGGTCATCCGGCCTGCGTGTCGCACGGCACGCTGCATTACTGGGCCGCGCTGTTCGACGATGCGACCACCGCGCGCCTGTTCGCCGACGTCGCGGCCGAAGCCGGCCTGACACCGTCGCCGCTCGGCGACGGCGTGCGCGTAAGCCGGCGCGGCGGCCTGACCTACGTATTCAACTACGGCAGCACGCCGCACACGATCGATGCGGTGCCGCCGTCCGCGTTCGTGGTCGGCGCCGCGCAGGTCGAGCCGCAAGGCGTCGCCGTGTACCGAAGCCGTTCGTAGCAACCGCCCCCGGCGCCGCGACGCGCCGGTCAAGCACAACGACACACAGGAATGGAGACATACATGACACATCGCCCCCTTCGCGTCGCCGCCCGGCTTGCGACCGCCGCCGCCATCGCGTTCGCTTCGTTCGGCGCCACGGCGCCGGCCGACGCGGGCACGCTGACGATCAACATCGCGTTCAAGGGCGCCAGCCAGCGCGCGGTCTGGCAGTCGACGCTCGAGGCGTTCCACAAGGCCCATCCCGACATCGACGTGAAGCCCACCTTCGTCGACGAGGAAGCGTATAAGGTGCAGCTCCCCGCATGGCTCACGACCGTCGCACCCGACGTCGTGAACTGGCACGCGGGCGAGCGGATGGCGTACTACGCGAAGCGCGGGCTGTTCGAGGACCTGAGCGGCGACTGGGCGAAGAACGGCTGGGGCGCGATGTACGCGTCGACGCGCGACGCATCGTCGTACAACGGCAAGCAGTACGCGGCGCCGACCGTCTATTACTCGTGGGGGCTGTTCTATCGCAAGGACCTGTTCCGCAAGGTCGGCATCGCGGACGAGCCGAAGACCTGGGACCAATTCCTCGACGCATGCAAGAAGCTGAAGGCAGCCGGCATCACGCCGGTCGCGGTCGGCGGCCGCGACGCGTGGACGCTCGCCGGCTGGTTCGACTATCTCGACCTGCGCCTGAACGGCAATGCGTTCCACCAGCAACTGATGGCCGGCGACGTGCCGTACACCGACCCGCGCGTGAAGAAGGTCTACACGACGTGGAAATCGCTAATCGATTCGGGCTACTTCATCGACAACGCGCTGTCCTACGATCTCGACGGCGCGCAGCCGTTCCTGTTCCAGGGCAAGGCCGCGATGATGCTGATGGGTACCTTCATCGCCGCGGGCTTTCCGCCGAACGTGAAGCAGGAAATGGGCTATTACCGCTTCCCGATCATCGACCCGAAGGTGCCGACCGCCGAGGACGGCCCGGTCGAATCGCTGCACATCCCGACCAAGGCGAAGAACAAGGCCGACGCGCATACGTTCCTCGCGTTCGTCGAAACGCCCGAGATGGGCGCGAAGCTCGCGGAAGGGCTCGGCTCGCTGTCGGCCAACAGCAAGTCGCCGGAACCGGCCGATCCGATCTCGCGGATCGGCTTCCGGATCCTCGCCGATACCCGGGGCGGCGTCGCGCAGTTCTACGACCGCGACATGACGAAGGAAATGGCCGACGAAGGGATGAAGGGGATGCAGCAGTTCCTCGCGAATCCCGCGCAGCTCGATACCGTGCTCGCGCAACTCGAGCAGACCCGCAAGCGGATCTACAAGAAGTAACCGCGTGACCCCTGCGGCGGCCCCGTGCCGCCGCGTCCGTCCAGGAGGCTTGCCGTGTCCAGTCCGATCACGTCCAGACCCGTCGAAACGCCTGCCGCACCGGCCGCCGCCGCGCCGCCGGCCGGCAGGTCGCCCGCCGCACTGCGCGCGCGTCGCCCGTCGCCGGCCGTGCGGCGGCAACAGCGCGCCGCGTGGCTCTTTCTCGCGCCCGCGTGCGCAATGGTTGCCGTCTATGTGATCTGGCCGATCCTGTCGACGCTGTGGCTGAGCCTCTGCAACTGGGACGGGATGACCGAGCGCACGTTCGTCGGTCTCGCGAACTACGCCGAGCTGCTGCACGCACCGACGTTCTACACCGCGCTGCGCAACAACGTGATCTGGCTCGCGCTGTTCATGCTCGCGCCGCCGCTCGGCCTCGCGCTCGCGCTGTACCTGAACCAGGCGGTCGCCGGCATCCGGCTCGTGAAGTCGCTGTTCTTCGCGCCGTTCGTGTTGTCGGGCGTGGTCGTCGGCCTGATCTTCTCGTGGTTCTACGATCCGACCTTCGGGCTGCTCGCGCTGATCGCCGGACACGGCATCCCGGTGCTCGGCGATGCGCGCTACGCGACGTTCGGCATCGTGTTCGCCGCGCTGTGGCCGCAGACCGCGTACTGCATGATCCTGTACCTCACCGGCCTCACGTCGGTGAACCCGGAACAGATCGAAGCGGCGCGGATGGAAGGCGCGCGCGGCTTCGCGCTGCTGTGGCACGTCGTTCTGCCGCAGTTGCGGCCGACCACGTTCATGGCGATCGTCGTCACGGTGATCGGCGCACTGCGCAGCTTCGACCTGATTTCGGTCATGACGGGCGGCGGCCCGTTCGAAAGCTCGACCGTGCTCGCGTATTACATGTACGACCAGGCGATCAAGTACTACCGGCTCGGCTATTCCGCGGCGATCGCGGTCGTGCTGTTCGCGATCATGCTCGTCTACATCGTGTTCCAGTTGCGCCGCATGCTGCGCAACGAGCAGTGACCTGACCTTCCGGGGATGCCTTCATCATGTTTCCGACACCCGTTGCCCACTGGAAGCCGGTATCGCGCCGGCTGTACAAGCTGTCGCTGCCCGTCGCGCTGGTGATCTGGCTGCTGCCGATGATCGCGGTGTTCGTCACGTCGGTGCGCTCGACCGAGGAACTGGTCGAAGGCCACTACTGGGGCTGGCCGCGACACTTCTCGATGATCGAGAACTATCGCGACGCGCTGACCACGTCGCCGATGCTGCATTACTTCTGGAACAGCGTGCAGATCACGGTGCCGTCGGTGCTCGGGTCGATCGCGCTTGCCGCGATGGCCGGGTTCGCGCTGGCGACTTACCGGTTTCGCGGGAATGCCGCGTTGTTCGGGACGTTCGTCGCGGGGAATTTCGTGCCGGTGCAGGTGTTGATGATTCCCGTGCGGGATTTGTCGCTCAGGCTCGGGGTATTCAATACGGTCGAGGCGTTGATTCTCTTTCACGTCGCGTTCCAGACGGGGTTCTGTACGCTGTTTCTGCGGAATTTCATCAAGCAGTTGCCGTTCGAGCTGATCGAGGCGGCGCGGATCGAAGGCGCCGGCGAATGGACGGTGTTCTGGCGGATCGTGTTGCCGTTGATCCGTCCGGCGTTGGCGGCGCTTGCGATTCTCGTGTTCACGTTCGTCTGGAACGACTACTTCTGGGCGCTGTGTCTCACGCAAGGCGACGAGGCCGCGCCGATCACCGCGGGGGTGGCAGCGCTGAAGGGACAATGGACGACATCGTGGAACCTCGTCTCGGCCGGGTCGATTCTCGCCGCGTTGCCGTCGGTCGCGATGTTCTTCGCGATGCAGAAACATTTCGTCGCGGGGCTGACGTTCGGGGCAACCAAAGGTTGAATTCGCCCTGACCGCCGATCGCGAATTCGGATCTCCCCCTCTTCATCGAGAGGATTGCCCGCTTCGGCGGGCTTTTTTGTTCTGATGGGGCCTGTGTTCACGTCAGGGCCAAATAGACCATACCCACCTCGGCAATCCCCAAAGAACCTGCGCGGATACGCCCTACCTAAACGCTCCCCGCCCCTTTCTCCCTCAACCGCGCATCCACCGCGCCGATATTCTTCTCGTGCGCGACCAGCATCAACGACAGCGCGTGATGAATATCCGGATCGGCGAGCGTCGGCAGCAGCGCTTGCAGCTTGCGCACGACCCACCGCTGTCCGCGATTCAAAAACGCCATCCGCTCGGCCAGATCATCGATCGCCATCGCCTTTTCATGGAACGCGCCGGTCGCGCGCGTCGGTGTCGCGCCGAGCGTGCGTATCGCATCGACCAGCACGCTGCACCAATGCGCCTCGTCCTGTCGGATATGCGCGATCAGCCGATGGAGTTCGGGATCGTCATTGACCTCGGCCGCCGTCTCCGACGCAACGCGTGCACCCGCGCGCTCCGCCTCCAGCAATTCGTCGAGCGCCGCGAGCAATGCCGTGCGGTCCTCATTCACCTCGCCCGTCGGTGAGACCGCCGCACCTTTCTCGACGATCGCCGCCGCGTCGCGCACGATCCGGCGCAGCACGTCGCCGGCCGATTCGATCGCTCGAATTCGCCCGGCCCCCGTGCCCGCATACAACGCCATCGCCTCGACATCGCCGGTCATCGTACGCAACGGCGAGTCTGTACTGAACAGATAAATCGGCCGCCCCTCCTCGTCACCGATCACGACGCGCTCGTCGTTGAACGGATCACCGCGCTCGCCACGCGTCACGCTCGACGGCAGCACACGAACCCGCGCACCGCGCGGCCAGTTGATGTGAAAGATGTCGGTCAACAACGTGTCGCCTTCACGCGCATCGACGATCCGCTGCTGGTGATACGCATGCGCGAATGATTCGTGCGTCGCGATAAACGCCGTACCCATCACCGCCCCCTGCGCGCCGAGCGCCATCGCGGCGGCCACGTCGGCGCCGTCGACGATCCCGCCCGCCGCGAGCACCGGCAACCGCGTCGCGCGAATCACTTCAGGCAGCAATTCGGCCAACGGCCGATCACCACGCACGTGGCCGCCAGCCTCGCGCCCCTGTGCGATCAGCGCCTGCGCCCCGGCCGCCTCGGCCGCGCGCGCATCGTCGAGCGAGCCCACCTGATGAACCACCCGCACGCCCGCATCGCGCAGACGCCGCACGACGGCCGGCATCACGTCCCAGAACAACGCAACGGCCGGCACACGCAGTTCGATACACGCATCGATCTGCGCATCGAGCAACTCGGGCGGTGTCGAGGCGGGAATCAGGTTGACGCCGAATGGCCGCTCGGTGGCCGCGCGCACCTGTTCGACCTCGCGCCGGATCAACGCGACCGGCTCGCGCACCATCCCGAGAAAACCAAACCCGCCGGCGGCGCTCACCGCACTCGCGAGCTCCGCCCGCGCGACGCCGCCCATGCCCGCAAGCACGATCGGCCATGCACAGCCGAGCAGGTCGCAGACGGGGCGATGCAGGATCTGGACGGCGCGAGCCTCGGCCCCGTCGCCATGCATCGGAATCGACATGCAGCGTCCTCCTTCAAGGATTGGCGGCGCGTCACGGTCAACCGCGAAGGCGCGTGTCGCGCCAGGGCGAAACGGGTCGTGTCGGGCCACGCATCGAATGCATCAGGTTGTGACATATTCGACCGTCAGGCCGCAGGGTCAGCGCGATATTCCTGATACACGTCACGGCGCCCACGGCCACGCCGGGTCAAGCGGCTCAGGTCCACCCTTCGAGGCGCAGCGTCGAGCGCACGAGCCGCTGCTCCTCCGCTTCGATCTCGCGCAGATAATCGACGCACTGCCGGATATGCTCGCTCGCGGCCTTGCGCGCCTGGTCGGGCAGCCGCCCGGTCACCGCGTTGTAGAGCCGCGCGTGCTGGCGGTCGATCTGCTTCTTCAGCGGCTCGCGGTGATAGAGATTGTTCACCGACGCGAACACGGAACTGAGCAGCAGATCGGTCAGCGATTGCAGCGTGTTGACGAGCACCGGATTGTGCGACGCCTCGCAGATCGCGAGATGGAACGCATGGTCGAGCTTCGCGCGCGCGGCCGGATCGAGATCCTGCGCGTCGGCCGCGGTCATTTCCTCGTATCGGCGCTTGATCAGGATGAAGTCGGCGGGCGTGCCGCGCAGCGCGGCGAGCCGCGCGGCTTCGGTCTCGAGCATCCCGCGCACTTCGAACAGGTCGTACAGCGTGCGCGGCTGCGAGCCGAGCAGATGCATCATCGGCGAGACTTCGCGCTGCGGGGTCAGACTCGCGACGAACGACCCCTTGCCGTGCGTCGTGTCGATGATCCCGCGCGCGCGCAGCAGCTTCATCCCTTCGCGCACGGCCGTGCGCGACACGCCGAGCTTCTCGGTGAGCCGCCGCTCGGACGGCAGCGCTTGCCCGGCCTTCAGCACGCCATCGACGATCAACTGCTCGATCCGCTCCGCGACGACGTCGGCGACATTGCGCGCCGGTGCTTGTCGATCCTGCTTTTCCATACTGGTATGACCACTTCTGGCGAATGTCGTCGATTTTCTCACAAACCCTTGTGTGGATTGGGTTTTATGTCTTGATCGAGTCCTCACGAAAGGCACGCCTCGAAAAACTGGTATGACCACGCCAGCAACGTCTGGACACGTGCCGGCCTCCCGCCAAGAATGCGGTCCATCCGGCGCGCCGCGCATCCCGCGGCCGCCTGCATGGTGAAGAGGGTGGAGACGGGAGACACACGATGAGTTTCACCTACGACGAACGCATCGACGGCCCGCTGGCGACCGTCGACCGCGACACGCTCGTCGCCGCGCTCGACGCGGCGGCGCCCGGCCTCGACGTGCTGCACGAACGCGAGGCGCTGAAGCCGTTCGAATGCGACGGCCTCGCCGCGTACCGCACTGTGCCGCTTGCGGTCGTGCTGCCCGACACGGTCGAGCAGGTGCGCGCGGTGCTGTGCGTCGCGGCCGCGCACGGCGTGCCGGTCGTCGCGCGCGGCGCGGGCACGGGCCTGTCGGGCGGCGCGATGCCGCTCGAAAAGGGCATCCTGCTCGTGATGTCGAAGTTCAACCGGATTCTCGGGATCGACGCCGATGCCGGCATCGCGCGCGTGCAGCCCGGCGTGCGCAACCTCGCGATCTCGCAGGCCGCGGCCCCGCACGGCCTCCACTACGCGCCCGATCCGTCGTCGCAGATCGCATGCTCGATCGGCGGCAATGTCGCCGAAAACGCGGGCGGCGTGCACTGCCTCAAATACGGGCTGACGGTGCACAACATCCTGAAGGTCGAGATCCTGACGATCGACGGCGACACGCTGACGCTCGGCGCCGACGCGCTCGACGCCCCCGGCTTCGACCTGCTCGCGCTGTTCACCGGCTCGGAGGGGATGCTCGGCATCGTCACCGAGGTGACGGTGAAGCTGCTGCCGTTGCCGCCGAGCGTGAAGGTGCTGATGGCGAGCTTCGACGACGTCGCCGAAGCCGGCGCGGCGGTCGCGCGGATCATCGGCGCGGGCGTGATCCCCGGCGGGCTCGAGATGATGGACAACCTCGCGATCCGTGCGGCCGAAGACTTCATCCACGCGGGCTATCCGGTCGACGCGCAGGCGATCCTGCTGTGCGAACTCGACGGCGCGGCAACCGACGTCGACGAAGACGCCGAACGCGTCGCCGCGCTGCTGCGCGACGCCGGCGCGTCGGAAATCCGCGTCGCGCGCGACGAAGCGGAGCGTCAGCGTTTCTGGGCCGGCCGCAAGAACGCGTTCCCGGCGGTCGGCCGCATGTCGCCCGACTATTACTGCATGGACGGCACGATCCCGCGCCGCGAACTGCCGCGCGTGCTCGAAGGGATCGCCTCGCTATCCGCCGAATATGCGCTGCCGGTCGCGAACGTGTTCCATGCGGGCGACGGCAACATGCATCCGCTGATCCTGTTCGACGCGAACCGTCCCGGCGAGCTCGACCGCGCGGAGGCGCTCGGCGGCAGGATCCTCGAGCTGTGCGTCGCGGTGGGCGGCAGCATCACCGGCGAACACGGCGTCGGGCGCGAGAAGATCAACCAGATGTGCGTGCAGTTCAACGCCGACGAAATCACGTTCTTCCACGCGGTGAAGGCCGCGTTCGATCCGCGGCGCCTGCTCAATCCCGGCAAGAACATTCCGACGCTGCATCGCTGCGCCGAATTCGGCGCGATGCACGTCCATCACGGCAAGCTGCCGTTTCCCGAACTGGAGCGCTTTTGATGCGACGCGAACGCGAACCCGAATCGATCGACGACAGCGCAGCGCTCGTCGCGCAGGTCGACGCCGCGATCCACGATCGCCAGCCAGTGCACATTCGCGGCGCGGGCACGAAGGCGTTCGTCGGCCGCGCCGTCGAAGGCCGCACGCTCGACGTGCGCACGCATCGCGGCATCGTCGCGTACGACCCGACCGAACTCGTCATCACTGCGCGCGCGGGCACGCCGCTCGCCGAACTCGACGCGATGCTCGACGCGGCCGGCCAGATGCTGCCGTGCGAGCCGCCGACGTTCGGCGGCTCGGCCACCGTCGGCGGGATGTTCGCGGCCGCGCTGTCGGGGCCGCGCCGCCCGTGGGCGGGCGCGGTGCGCGACTTCGTGCTCGGCTGCCGCGTGATCACCGGCCACGCGAAACATCTGCGCTTCGGCGGCGAGGTGATGAAGAACGTCGCGGGCTATGACGTGTCGCGGCTGCTTGCGGGCAGCTTCGGCTGTCTCGGCGTCGTGACGGAGGTGTCGCTGAAGGTGCTGCCGAAGCCGCGCGCGACCGGCGATCTCGCGTTGCCGCTCGCCGCCGCCGAAGCCGTGCAGCGCGTCGCCGAATGGCGTCGCGCGGGGCTGCCGCTGGCGGGCGCCTGCCACGCGGACGGCGTGCTGCGGGTGCGCCTCGAAGGCGGCGAGGGCTCGGTGAAGGCCGCGCGCGACACGATCGGCGGCGCGCGCATGGACGATCGCGACGACGGGTTCTGGGCACGGCTGCGCGACCTGTCGCTGCCATTCTTCGACGATCCGCGCCCGCTGTGGCGCGTGTCGGTGCCAGCCGCCGCGCCGCTCGATTCGCTCGCCGGCGCGCTGCTCGTCGACTGGGGTGGCGCGCAGCGCTGGCTGAAAACCGACGCCGCACCGGCCGACGTGCAGCGGTTCGCCGCGCAGTGGGGCGGCCACGCGACCTGCTTCACGCCCGGCACGACGTCCGAGCCGTTCCAGCCGCTGCCGCCCGCGCTGCTGCGCGTGCATCGCCAGCTGAAGGCGCAGCTGGATCCGCATGCGATTTTCAATCCCGGCCGCCTGTACGCGGACGTCTGAACGCCAACCCGACTTCGAACCGCCGATGCAAACCAATCTCAGCGAAGCCAGCAAGGCCCTCGACCGGGCCGACGAAGCGGAAGCGATCCTGCGCGCGTGCGTGCACTGCGGCTTCTGCAATGCGACCTGCCCGACCTACCAGGTGCTCGGCAACGAGCTCGACGGGCCGCGCGGACGCATCTACCTGATCAAGCAAATGCTCGAGGGCGAACCGTGCGGCGAGCGCACGCAGCAGCATCTCGACCGCTGCCTGACCTGCCGCAACTGCGAGACGACCTGTCCGTCCGGCGTGCGCTATCACACGCTGCTCGACATCGGCCGCGCGGAAGCCGAGAAGCGCGCGCGGCGTCCGGCGCGCGAGCGCCTGCTGCGCGCCGGCCTGCGCCACGTCGTGCCGCGGCCGGCGACCTTCGCCGCGCTGCTGAAGGCCGGCCGCGCGCTGCGCCCGCTGCTGCCCGGCACGCTGCAGGACAAGATCCCGGCCGCCGTGCCCGCCGCCACGCCGCGCCCGCCTGTGCGCCATGCCCGGCGCGTGCTGATGCTGGAAGGCTGCGTGCAGCCTTCGCTGTCGCCGAACACGAACGCGGCCGCCGCGCGCGTGCTCGACCGGCTCGGCATCGGCGTGACGCCCGCGCGCGAGGCCGGCTGCTGCGGCGCGACCGAATATCACCTGAACGCGCAGGAGGCCGGGCTCGCACGCGCACGCCGCAACATCGACGCGTGGTGGCCCGCGATCGAGGCCGGCGCGGAAGCGATCGTGCTGACGGCGAGCGGCTGCGGCGCGTTCGTGAAGGAATACGGCGACCTGTTGCGCTCCGACCCCGTCTATGCCGACAAGGCGCGGCGCGTCAGCGCACTCGCGCGCGATCTCGCGGAAGTCGTCGCGGCCGAGCCGCTCGACGCGCTGGCCGATGCGACGCAGCGCCGCGTCGCGGTTCATTGCCCGTGCACGCTGCAGCACGCGCAGCGGCTCGGCGGCGCGGTGGAAAGCATCCTGACGCGGCTCGGCTTCGATCTGACGAATGTCGCCGACAGCCATCTGTGCTGCGGCTCCGCCGGCACCTACGCGCTGACGCAGCCCGAACTCGCCACCAGACTGCGCGACAACAAGCTCGACGCACTCGAAGCCGCGCGGCCGGACCTGATTGTCACGGCCAACATCGGCTGCCAGACTCACCTGAACGGCGCGGGCCGCACGCGCGTGCGCCACTGGATCGAGCTCGTCGACAACCGACTCGTCAACTGACCGCTGATTCCGGAGGAACGCCATGAAAACGAAGCCCGAACTCGAACTCGCCGACGTCGACCGCATGCTCGCCGCCGCCCGCGCGGAGGCCGAGCGTCATGGCTGGGCCGTGTCGATCGCCGTCGTCGACGACGGCGGGCACCTGCTCGCGTTCGCGCGCCTCGACGGTGCATCGGCGGCCAGCGCCTGCATCGCGCAGGACAAGGCGCGCGCGGCGGCGCTCGGCCGTCGCGAGACCAAGGCGTATGAGGATATGATCAACGGTGGCCGCACGGCGTTTCTGAGCGTGCCGCTGACGGGGTTGCTCGAAGGCGGCGTGCCGGTGACGGTGAACGGCCGCATTGCGGGCGCGATCGGCGTGTCTGGCGTAAAGTCCGAACAGGACGCGCAGATCGCCCGCGCCGGCACACAAAGCGTCGCGGCATAACCAGCCAAGCCGCGCGCGATTTTTTCCCCGGGAGGAATCACGATGATCGACCAAGCAGGACTGCAAGTCGCGCCAGCGCTGAGCCAGTTCATTGAAAACGAAGCACTGCCGGGCACCGGTATCGACAAGGCCGCCTTCTGGAGCGGTTTCTCGGCCCTGGTGCACGATCTCGCACCGCGCAACCGCGAACTGCTCGCGGAACGCGACCGCCTGCAGTTGGAACTCGACGCGTGGCATCGCGCGCACCCCGGCCCGGTGCGCGACCATGCCGCGTATCGCGCGTTCCTCGAACAGATCGGCTACCTCGTGCCGGTCCCGTCGAACGTTGCGGCAGCCACCGCGAACGTCGACAGCGAGATCGCGACGCAGGCCGGCCCGCAGCTCGTCGTGCCGCTGTCGAACGCGCGCTATGCGCTGAACGCCGCGAACGCGCGCTGGGGCAGCCTCTACGACGCACTGTACGGCACCGACGCGCTGCCCGAGGACGGCGGCGCCGAACGCACCACGGCCTACAACCCGACGCGCGGCCAGCGCGTGATCGACTACGCGCGTAACGTGCTCGACAACGCGGCGCCGCTCGCGAGCGGCTCGCACCGCGATGCACTGCGCTATCGCGTGGAGGACGGCCAGCTCGCCGTCGAAACCGGCAAGGGCGTCGTGCACCTCGCGCAGCCGGCGCAGTTCGTCGGCTACCAGGGCGCGGCGGGCGCACCGTCCGCGATCCTGCTGAAGCACAACGGCCTGCACCTCGAGATCCAGATCGACGCGTCGACCCCCATCGGCCGCGCCGATCTCGCGAACGTGAAGGACGTCGTGCTCGAAGCCGCGGTCAGCACGATCATCGACTGTGAGGATTCGGTCGCGGCGGTCGACGCCGACGACAAGGTCCAGCTCTATCGCAACTGGCTCGGCCTGATGCAGGGCACGCTGGTCGAGGAAGTCGCGAAGGGCGGCAAGACCTTCACGCGCCGCCTGAACGCCGATCGCGAATACACGACGCCGGCCGGCGGCACGCTGACGCTGCACGGCCGCTCGCTGCTGTTCGTGCGCAACGTCGGCCACCTGATGACCAACGGCGCGGTGCTCGACCGCGACGGCAACGAGATTCCGGAAGGCATCCTCGACGGCGTCGTCACGGTGCTGTGCTCGCTGCACGACCTGAAGGCGAAGCGCAACTCGCGCACGGGCTCGATCTACATCGTGAAGCCGAAGATGCACGGCCCGGTCGAAGTCGCGTTCGCCGACACGCTGTTCGCGCGCATCGAGGACCTGTACGGCCTGCCGCGCAACACGCTGAAGATGGGCATCATGGACGAGGAGCGCCGCACCAGCGTGAACCTCGCCGCCTGTATCGCGGCCGCCGCCGCGCGCGTCGCGTTCATCAACACCGGCTTCCTCGATCGCACCGGCGACGAGATGCACACCGCGATGGAGGCGGGCCCGATGATCCGCAAGGGCGACATGAAGTCGTCGGCGTGGATCCAGTCGTACGAGCGCAACAACGTGCTCGCGGGCCTGTCGGCCGGCCTGCGCGGCCGCGCGCAGATCGGCAAGGGCATGTGGGCGATGCCGGACCTGATGCACGCGATGCTCGAGCAGAAGATTGCGCATCCGCGCGCCGGCGCGAACACCGCGTGGGTGCCGTCGCCGACCGCCGCGACGCTGCACGCGCTGCACTACCACCTTGTCGACGTGCAGGCCGTCCAGCAGGAACTCGAGAAGACGCCGTATGTGAGCGAACGCGACGCGCTGCTCGAAGGCCTGCTGACCGTGCCGGTCGTCGAACGCGCCGAGTGGAGCGAGGCCGAGATCCTGAGCGAAGTCGAGAACAACGCGCAGGGCATCCTCGGCTACGTCGTGCGCTGGGTCGAACAGGGTGTCGGCTGCTCGAAGGTGCCGGACATCCACGACGTCGGCCTGATGGAAGACCGCGCGACGCTGCGCATCTCGAGCCAGCACATCGCGAACTGGCTGCGCCACGGCGTGATCACCGAGGCGTTCGTGCTCGACGTGTTCAAGCGGATGGCGCGCGTCGTCGATCAGCAGAACGCCGGCGATCCGAACTATCGCCCGATGGCGCCCGGCTATGACCAGTCGACGGCATTCCAGGCCGCGTGCGCGCTGGCGCTGCAGGGCACGTCGCAGCCGAGCGGTTATACCGAGCCGCTGCTGCATCGGTTCCGGCTCGCGTACAAGGCGCAGCAGCACGGCGCGTAAACCCTTGCATGCGGGCTTTCCCGCATGCGGTTTCGCAAAACGGGCGGCCATCGTGGCCGCCCGTTTTCATCTGCGAATTCACGCAGACATCGAAATCGATAATCGGTCCGTCTCGCACCGCTTCAAGTTCCTGCTTCACCGGCCGTTAAAATTGTTAAACCGGCGACCGTGGAATGCGCGCCGCGCCGCCCCTGGCGCAAAGCCTTGCACCGCAACGCTCCACGCGCGATTGGCAAGTATTGGCCACGGCGATAATTTGATCCGGATCAACGGTCCGCAACATTCTCCGCGTATACAAATACGCGCGTTATACTCGGAACAATCCGCGCCGCTCGATTAGTCGGATCGTTGAATCGCGGCCAGTCCTCCTGGTGAATGGAGCGATTTTTGCGGTTTATCCGACCGCAATCATCGATGATCGGCTCCGGTTCTCCGGTCGATCGGGCGGCGTGCGCATCGGAGACCGCGCACCGGATCGCCGCCGGCAAATCATACGAACAATCGCATCGGCCCGCCGCCTGGCGGCGATGCCCATCGATCCACGGACCATGGCAGAAACCGACTACGCAATGCCCAGCGAATCCGGCTTGACGGGCCGCATCGCCGCGCAATTTCGCCGGTTCCTGCTGCCGCACCTGATCTTCTATTCAGGGCTGCTGATCGCGCTGCTCCTGTTGCTGCTGTGCGCCATCGTGCTGTACGAAGGCCGCATCGACGCACGCGATCGCGCGCGCACCACCCAGCAGAACATCGCGCTGATGGCGTCGTGGGACATCGAGCGCAACATCGAGATCTATTCGCTGTCGCTGCAGGCGGTCGTCGACGGCTCGAACGATCCCGCGGTCGCCGCGCTGCCGATGTCGCTGCGCCGCCAGGTGCTGTTCGACCGCGCGACGACGGCCAAATACCTCGGCGGCATCTACGTGCTCGACGCGAACGGCGACATCGCGGTCGACGGCATGAGCGATGTGCCGCGCAAGGCCAACTTCAGCAACGAACCGTATTTCACGGTGCACCGCGACCACCCGAACGTCGGCCTGTACGTCAGCGATCCGTACCATTCGCGGCTGCGCGGCGGCTCGCTGAGCATCGCGCTCAGCCGGCGGATCACGCGGCCCGACGGGTCGTTCGGCGGCGTCGCCGTGATGTCGATCCGGCTCGAATATTTCCAGAACCTGTTCTCGCGCCTGGCGCTCGGCGATCGCGGCTCCGTCGCGCTGATCAACACCGACGGCCGGATGGTCGCGCGCAAGCCGTACGATCCGGCGATCGTCGGCCGCGACATCAGCAAGGCCAGCACGTTCCGTCACTTCATGACCGCGAATGAGGGCAGCTTCGCCGATACCGCGTCGATCGACGGCGTGCGCCGCCTGTACGTGTTCCGGCATCTCGAAAATCTGCCGCTGATCATCATGGTCGCGCGCTCGGAAGCCGACACCTACGCCGCGTGGTACGACCGCGCGATCCCGATCGGCTCGGCGATGGCCATGCTCGCGCTCGGCTTCGTCGGCTTGTCGCTGCTGCTCGACGTGCAACTGCGCAAGCGTCACCGCGCGGAAACCGAACTGCAGGCGCTCGCGCGCACCGACGGCCTCACCGGCCTCGACAACCGTCGCATGCTCGACGTCACGCTCGAGCGCGAATGGCGCCGCGCGGCACGCTCGCAGCATGCGTTGTCGCTGCTGTTCGTCGACGTCGATCACTTCAAGCGCTACAACGACACGCAAGGCCACCAGGCCGGCGACGACGCGCTCGCCGCGGTCGGCCGCTGCATCGCCGGCTGCCTGCGGCGCCCGGCCGACTATGCGGCCCGCTACGGCGGCGAGGAGTTCGTCGTCGTGCTGCCCGACGTCGATACGCCCGGCGCCGTGACGATCGCCGAAGCGATCCGCACCGGCATCCTCGATCTCGGCATCCGGCACGCCACGGGCTCGTCCGACTGCCTGACCGCGAGCATTGGCGTGACGACCTGCTATCCGGAGCGCGACGACAGCATCCAGGCCGCGCTGAAGCTCGCCGACGACGCGCTGTACCGCGCGAAGGAACACGGGCGCAACCGGGTCGTCGTGCAGACGGCCGTGAGCGTCGATCGCACGCCGCGGCGCGCCTGAGCCACGGCAGGCCGGCAGGCCGTCGCCGGGCCTTCCGATCGCCCGCGGGCGAAATCGCCGACAATGTCGGCTCGCCGCCGCCGCGCGACAGACACATGCGCCGGCCGGCCCGCGCCCGCTTCACACCACCATGAGACTCAAGGCAAAGATTTTCCTCCTGGCGATCGTGCCATTCCTGCTCGCGATCGCCGGCATCGGCTTCGGCGTGCGCCAGCAGGCGACGTCGCTCGCGCGCACGCAGCACGCGACGATCCAGGCCGCCTACCTGTCGAGCAAGGAAATCGAGCTGAAGCATTACGTCGAACTCGCGACGAGCGCGATCATGCCGCTGTACGACGCGAGCGGCCGCAATGCGCGCGACGACGCGTTGCTGCGCACGCAGGCGCTCGCGATGCTGCAGAAGATGGATTTCGGCCCCGACGGTTATTTCTTCGTCTACGACCTGCACGGCAATGCGCTGATGCACCCGCGCGAGCCCGAGCGCGTCGGCCACAACTACTGGTCGATGCGCGACCCGCAGGGCGCGCTGACGATCCAGCAGTTGATCGGCGCCGCGTCGCACGGCGGCGGCTACGTGCGCTACACGTGGCAGCGACCGTCGACGGGCAAGCCCGCGCCGAAGCTCGGCTACGTCGTCGCGCTCGAACGCTGGGGCTGGATGGTCGGCACCGGCATCTATCTCGATGACGTCGACACCGCGCTGCAACGCATCGACGCGCGCGCGTCCGCGAACATCGAGCGGACGATGAGCTGGCTCACCGCAATCGCGCTGACCGGCGCGGCGGCGATCGCCGTCTGCGCGCTGGTGCTGAACGTCAGCGAATCGCGCAGCGCCGACGCGAAGCTCAAGCAGCTCGCGCAGCGTGTCGTCGAATCGCAGGAGCAGGAGCGCGAGCGGCTGTCGCGCGAACTGCATGACGGGATCAGCCAGATGATGGTGTCCGCGAAGCTGATGCTCGAATCCGCGCTCGCGCGCTTCGAGCGCGGCGCGACGCGCATGCCCGAAGCCGAGCAGGCGCTCGCGTCCGGCGTCGGGCGGCTCGGCGACACGCTGCGCGAAGTGCGGCGCATCTCGCATGCGCTGCGCCCGGCGATGCTCGACGATCTCGGCCTCGCGGCCGCGCTCGAGCAGCTCGTGCGCGAGCTCGGCGCGGAAAGCGGCATCGACATCGGCTATACGCAGGTCGCGCACAGCGGCGCGCGGCCGTTGCCTGCGCCGGTCAATACGGCGCTGTTCCGGATCGCGCAGGAAGCGCTCAGCAACATCGTGCATCATGCGCAGGCGTCGCGCGCGGCCGTCACGCTCGACGTCGGCGCGCATTCCGCCACGCTGACCATCGCCGACAACGGCTGCGGCTTCGACGCCGAGCGGTCGCAGACCGATGCGCGCCGCGGCATCGGGCTGCGCAACATGCGCGAGCGCCTCGACGCGCTCGGCGGCACATTGACGATCACGTCGCAGGTGGGCCACACCGTCGTGGCCGCGCGCGTGCCGCTGCGCGCCGCCTGAGCACGCGCCCCATAACCGGAGACCTTTGCCCATGAGCGCCCCCGATACCGTCCAGCCCGCCGCCCGACTGCTGCTCGTCGACGATCACCCGCTGGTGCGCGACGGCCTGCGGATGCGGCTCGAGGCGGCCGACCTGTCCGTGGTCGGCGAAGCCGGCAACGCGGACGAGGCGCTCGCGCTCGCCGCGTCGCTCGAGCCCGATCTCGCGCTGATGGACGTCGGCATGAACGGGATGAACGGCATCACGCTCGCCGGCGTCTTCCACGAGCGCTTTCCGGGGATTCGCGTGCTGATGCTGTCGATGCACGACAACATCGAATACGTGACGCAGGCCGTGCGCGCCGGCGCGAGCGGCTATCTGCTGAAGGATTCGCCCGCGAGCGAGATCGTGCGTGCGATCGGCGCGGTGCTCACGGGGCAGACGTTCTTCAGCGAAGGGCTCGCCGCGCGGATGATCCAGGCGAGCGCGGCCGCGTCGCCGCTCGACCGCCTGACGCCGCGCGAACGCGACATCCTCGATGCGCTGGCCGAGGGGCTGTCGAGCAAGCAGATCGCGCAGCAGACGGGGCTGTCGGTGCGCACGGTGGAAACGCACCGGCTCAATCTGAAGCGCAAGCTCGAGATCGAAGGGCAGGCGGAGCTGATCAAGTTCGCGGTCGAGCATCGGCGGCGGTAGCGCCCCGACACGGGTGCCGCGTCATTCCGAACCCGCAACGAAAAAGGGCGCCCGAGGGCGCCCTTGATGCATGCCGGCATGCTGAATATGCCGGCCGACCGGCGGCGATCAGTTCGTCCGCGAGTTGTGCTTCTGCAGATACGCGATCAGGCCGTCGATGCCGCCCGACGCGAGCTGGCCCTTGAACTGGCCCTGGTAGACCTGGATCAGCCACGCGCCCGACATGTCGATGTCGTAGATTTTCCAGTCGTTGCCGACCTTGCCGAGGCGATAGCCGACCGACTGGCTGTCGCCAGGCGTCGTGACCGTCGACTGCACCAGCGCATCGGCGCCCGACGCGCCGCCGGCCTTGAACGAGAACTTCGCGTCCTGGCCGCCGAGCTGCGCGAGCGACGCGGCATAGGTGCGCGTCATCAGCAGCTTGAACTGCTTGTACAGCTCCTGCTGCTGTTGCGGCGTCGCCTGCTTCCAGGCATCGCCGACCGCGATGCGGGTCGTGCGTTCGAAGTTCGTCGCGGGCAGGAAGCGCTGCTCGACGACTTGCGTGACTTTCGCCATGTCGCCGCCGCGCGCACCCGGATCGGCCTTCATCGCGTTGACGGTGCCTTCGACCGCATTGCGGACGATGTCGACGGGCGCGCTCTGCGCGAAAGCGGAAACCGACACGGCGGCCGCCGCGACGAAAGCAAACAGATGACGTTTCATACGGATATCGCACTCGATGAGAAAAAACGGCCGGCGGATTGCATCGGTGGCATTGGCCGGTGGGTCGAAGTATAGCGGCCCGGCGGCCGGCCTGCCGCGCGGTGACCGACTGTTACCTTTCAACCCCTTTTGTCACAGGCCCCGCCACGGCACGATGCCGGTCAATTATGTAAGTATCCCCATACGAATCGCCGGGCGCTGCGCGCCGATTCCTGCGCCGCGGAGCAAATATCCTTCCCGCCCCTTTACGCTCCATCGTCGCGACCGACGCCACGTTGCGCCGGTATACTCGTTGTTTTGTCCTTGCCAGCCCCTCCCCACCGCCACATGGTGACATCTCTCATCGTCCGACTCGTCGCATGGTCGGTACGCCGCCCCGTCTGGGTCGTCGTGCTGTCGCTCGTCGTCGCCGTCTTCAGCGGCGTCTACGTCGCGCAGCACTTCAAGATCAACACGGACATCAGCAAGCTCGTCGACGCGGAACCCCAGTGGGCCGCGCTCGGCCAGGCCGTCGACAAGGCCTTCCCGCAACGCAACGGCACGATCCTCGCGGTGGTCGAGGCCCCGGCACCCGAATTCGCGACCGCCGCCGCGCATACGCTCACCGAAGCCCTGCAGAAGCAGGCCGACGCCGGCCGCGTCGGCCAGGTCGCCGAACCCGGCGGCGGCCCGTTCTTCGAGCACAACGGGCTGCTGTTCCTGTCGCCGCAGGAAGTGACGGACACGACGACGCAGCTCGCAAGCGCACGGCCGCTCGTCAACGAACTCGCGAAGAACCCGAGCCTGACCGGGCTCGCGACCACGCTGTCCACCACGCTTGGCCAGCCGCTCCTGACCGGCCAGGTGAAGCTGCCCGCGATGGCGAAGCTGCTTGCGCGCAGCGCCGCGACGGTCGACGACGTGCTGGCCGGCAAGCCCGCCGCGTTCTCGTGGCGCGGGCTGGTCGACAGCGATGCCGCACGCCAGCCGGCCCGCGCGTTCGTCACGGTGCAGCCGGTCGTCAACTACGGTGCGCTGAAGGCCGGCGCCGAAACGACCCAGGTGATCCGCGACACCGCGAAAGCGCTCGGCCTCGAGCAACGCTACGGCGCGATCGTGCGCCTGACCGGCGAACAACCGCTCGCCGACGACGAATTCGCATCGGTGGAAGACGGCGCCGCGCTCAACGGCGCGCTCACGCTCCTCGCCGTGCTCGTGATCCTGTGGCTCGCGCTGCGCTCGAAGCGGATGATCGGCTCGGTGCTGGTCACGCTGTTCGTCGGCCTCGTCGTGACCGCGGCGCTCGGCCTCGCGATGGTCGGTTCGCTGAACATGATCTCGGTCGCGTTCATGGTGCTGTTCGTCGGCCTCGGCGTCGACTTCTCGATCCAGTACGGCGTGAAATACCGCGAGGAACGCTTCCGCGATCCGCGCATCGACCACGCGCTGATCGGCGCCGCGCACTCGATGGGCATGCCGCTCGCGCTGGCCACCACGGCGGTCGCGGCGAGCTTCTTCTCGTTCATTCCCACGGCCTATCGCGGCGTGTCCGAGCTTGGCCTGATCGCGGGCGTCGGGATGTTCGTCGCGCTGCTGACCACGCTCACGCTGCTGCCCGCGTTGCTGCGCCTGTTCGCGCCGCCGGGCGAATCGAAGACGCCGGGCTTTCCGTGGCTCGCGCCGGTCGACGACTTCCTCGATCGCCATCGCAAGCCGATCCTGATCGGCACGCTCGCGGTCGTGATCGGCGCGCTGCCGCTGCTCGCGTTCCTGCACTTCGACTTCAATCCGCTGCACCTGAAGGATCCGAACAGCGAATCGATGGCGACGCTGCTCGCGCTGAAGGATTCGCCCGAAGCGGCCGTCAACGACGTCACGCTGCTCGCGCCGTCGCTCGCCGAGGCCGACGCAGCCGCGAAGCGCCTCGATGCACTGCCGGAAGTCGGTCGCACGACGACGCTGTCGACCTTCGTGCCGGCCGACCAGCCGGCCAAGCGTGCGGCGATCGCCGCGGCCGCGAGCGACCTGCTGCCCGCGCTGACGCAACCGGCCGCGCCGGCCGCGACCGACGCGCAGCGCGTCGCCGCCCTCAAGCGCGTGTCGGACCTCCTGAGCTACGCAGCGGAAGATCACCCGGGCCCAGGCGCGGCCGCCGCCCAGCATCTGTCGGCATCGCTCGCGAAGCTCGCCGCCGCCGACAGCGCGACGCGCGACCGCGCCGAAGGCGCGTTCTCCGACACGCTGCGCATCGCGCTCAATCAGCTCGCGACGCTGCTGCAGCCGCAGGACATCACGCGCGACGCGCTGCCGCCGCAGCTCGTGCGCGACTGGATCGCGCCGGACGGTCACGCGCTCGTGCAGATTTCGCCGAAGGTGCCGAAGGGCGTCGACCCGAACGACGACACGATGCTGCGCCGCTTCGCGAAGGCGGTGAAGGCCGCTGAGCCGGGCGCGATCGGCGGCCCGATCTCGATCCTGCATTCGGCCGACACGATCATCAACGCGTTCCTGCACGCGGCGCTGTGGTCGATCCTGTCGATCACGATCCTGCTGTGGATCACGCTGCGCCGCTTCGGCGACGTGCTGCGGACGCTGGTGC
This sequence comes from Burkholderia sp. BCC1638, assembly GCF_902833195.1. Taxonomy (NCBI): domain Bacteria; kingdom Pseudomonadati; phylum Pseudomonadota; class Betaproteobacteria; order Burkholderiales; family Burkholderiaceae; genus Burkholderia; species Burkholderia sp. BCC1638. The sequence continues at coordinate 61,695 of NZ_CADFEC010000003.1, read as the reverse complement.
CGTTGCTCGTGTCGGGGCTCGTCACGCTCGAGATGTGCGTCGTGCTCGGCATGTCGCTGAACTTCGCGAACATCATCGCGCTGCCGCTGATGCTCGGCGTCGGCGTGGCGTTCAAGGTGTACTTCGTGATGGCGTGGCGCGCGGGCCAGACGGGCCTGCTGCAGTCGAGCCTCACGCACGCGGTGCTGTTCAGCGCCGCGACGACCGCAACCGCCTTTGGCAGCCTGTGGCTGTCGCATCATCCGGGCACGTCGAGCATGGGCAAGCTGCTCGCGCTGGCGTTGACCTGCACCCTGATCGGCGCCGTGGTGTTTCAGCCCGTCCTGATGGGCAAACCGCGCGTCAAACGCGCCAAAGAACCAATCGCAAGGAAATAATGAACAAGGTGCGAATCATTGCGGCGACCGTCGCTGCCAGCGCGGTGCTGAGCGGCTGCGCGACGGGCCCGAACCGCAACCCCAACGACCCGCTCGAGCCGATGAACCGGGCGATGTACAAGTTCAACGACACGGTCGACACGAACATCGCCGTGCCGATCGCGAAGGGTTACCAGAAGGTCACGCCGACGCCCGTGCGCACCGCGATCAGCAACTTCTTCTCGAACCTCGGCGATCTCGGCAACATGGCCAACAACCTGTTGCAGCTGCGCATCACCGATGCCACGCAGGATCTGATGCGCGTGGCGATGAACTCGGTGTTCGGCGTCGGCGGCCTGATCGACATCGCGACGCCGGCCGGGCTGCCCAAGCATCACCAGGATTTCGGGCTGACGATGGCGCGCTGGGGCGTGCCGTCCGGCCCGTACCTCGTGCTGCCCGTGTTCGGGCCGAGCACGATCCGCGATGGCGTCGGCCGCGCGGTGGACGTCCGCTTCAACCTGCTCAACTACATCGAGCCGGCCGCGCGCAATCCGATGTACATCGCGCAGTTCATCAGCGCGCGTTCGGACCTGCTCGGCGCGACCGATCTGCTGAAGCAGGCGGCGCTCGATCCGTACTCGTTCGTCCGCGATGCGTATCTGCAGCAACGCAAGTCGCTGACGTATCGCGGCCAGTCGGCATCGGCCGCGCCGCCGAACTACACCGAGCCGGGTGAATCGGGCGCGGTGCCTGCGGCCGCGCCGACCGTGCCGGGCTTGCCGAACTACGAGGATCCGGGCGAGTCGGGCGGCGCATCGGGCACGGCACCGGGCACGGCACCGGGCAATGCGCCGGCCGCGCCGGGGTTGCCGCAGTATGAGGATCCGGGTGCCGACGGCGCGACGCCGGCGAGTGCGCCGGCAGCGGCGCCGGCGGCCGCGTCGGCCGGGGCGACGACTGCGCCGGCTGCCAACGGCGCGCCGGTCGCGCCGGCGATGCCGACGGTGCCCGCGAGCGGTCCGGCCGTGCAGTAACGCGCACGGCATCCGCCCGCAAACCGAAGAGCGCTGCATCATGCAGCGCTCTTTTTTTGCGCGTACGCGAAACGAAAAGGTAAGGGGGAGGAGAAGCGGAAAGCGGCGAGCGCCGCTCAGACGATCCGCATCGCGCCAGCACGCTCGAATGCGTGCCGCGCCTGGATCAGCGTCGTGCGTGCCGCGCGCGCGTCGCCCGCAACCTGCAGCAGCGGGCCGAGCTGCGACGGCTGCTTCAGCAGTTCGCGCAGGATCGGCAAGATGGCCGTGCTGCCGTCGTCGCGCAGGCCGGCCGTCGCCGCGCGCGGCAGCGTGCGCCACGCAGGGTCGACGATCGCGCGGCACACCGCGAACGGCACGCCGCGCGACGCCGCGAAGGCCGCGGCGATATGCGACTCCATGTCGACGGCGAGCGCGCCCTTCGTGCGATGCAGCGACGTCTTTTCCTGCTCGCTGACCACCGGCGCGCCGACCGCCGCCATCGTGCCGCGCGTGACGCGCGCCCACACCGGCGTGTCGTGCAGCGCGGCGACGAGCCGCGCGCTCCAGCCCGGATCGGTCTGCACGCGGCCGAACGGCCCGTCGATCGCGTCCGCGATCACGAGTGCGCCGGGCGCGAGATCGGGTGCGAGCCCTCCCGCCGTGCCGAAACTCACGATCCCCGCGCAACCGCGCGCGGTCGCCTCGGCCAGCGCGCGCTCGAGCCGGTCGGCCCGCGCGGCGAACACGGCTTCGACGCCGTGGCCGCGCGCGATGCGTGCCTCGAACGCCATCCCCGTGACGGCGATGACGGGCAACGTGCCGTTGTGCTGCGCCGGTGCCACGCGTTACATCCCGACCGTCACGCGCGTCGCATTGGCGCGCTTCAGGTTGCGATAGCGCGCGAGCGCCCACAGCGGGAAGAACTTGCGATAGCCGTGATAACGCAGGTAGAACACGCGCGGGAAGCCGGTCGCGGTGAAGCGCGTCTCGTCCCACAGGCCTTCTTCGTTCTGCTGCGCGATCAGGTAATCGACGCCGCGTGCAACGGCCGGGTGGTTCACCTCGCCAGCCGCCATCAGGCCGAGCAGCGCCCAGGCCGTCTGCGACGCGGTGCTCGGCGCCTGCTCGAAGCCGCGGTAATTCAGCTTGTAGCTGTCGCCGTCCTCGCCCCAGCCGCCGTCCTTGTTCTGAATCGACAGCAGCCACTGCGCGCCGCGCTTCACGCGCGGATCGTCCGGCGTCAGGCCGGCTGCGTTCAGCGAGCACAGTGCCGTCCACGTGCCGTACACGTAGTTCATCCCCCAGCGGCCGTACCAGCTGCCGTCCGGTTCCTGCTCCTTCAGCATGTAGTCGAGCGCGCGACGGGCCGGCTCGCTGTTCAGCGCACTCTCGCCAAGCTGCGACAGCATCGACAGGCAGCGGCCCGATACGTCCGAGGTCGGCGGATCGAGCAGCGCGCCGTGATCCGAGAACGGAATGTTGTTCAGGTAGTACTGCGTGTTTTCCGGTTCGAACGCGCCCCAGCCGCCGTCGCTGCTCTGCATGCCGACGACCCATTCGCGCGCGCGCGCCATCGATTCGCGATACGTATCCGTCTGCTTGAGCTTCTGCGCACGGTCCATCGCCATCACGACCACGGCAGTATCGTCGACGTCCGGGTAGTGCGCATTTGCGTACTGGAACGCCCAGCCGCCCGGCCGCACGTTCGGGCGGCGCGAGATCCAGTCGCCGCGCACGTCGAGGATCTGCAGCGGGCGCAGCCAGTCGAGGCCGCGCAGCACCGCTTCCTCGGCACGCGCGTCACCGGTTTCGAGCAGCGCATGCGCGACAAGCGACGTGTCCCACACCGGCGACAGGCACGGCTGGCAATACGCTTCGTCCTCGTGCACGACGAGCAGCTTCTCGACCGACTTGCGCGCGATCGCGCGGTTCGGATGATCTTCCGCATAGCCGAGCACGTCGTACATCATCACCGCGTTGGCCATCGCCGGATAGATCGCGCCAAGGCCGTCCTCGCCGTTCAAGCGCTCGTCGACGAACGACACGGCCTGGCGGATCGCGCGTTCGCGCGTGTAGCTCGGGAACAGGCCGTCGACTGCGCGCAGCGCGTGGTCGACCACGCGGAAGAACGCGAACCAGCCGGGGCTCTGGTGGCCCTGACGCGGCAGGAGACCCGCGTTGACGGGCGGGTCGATGAACAGCTCGTCGATACGCACGCCGCGCGGATTCTTCGCGATCGGACGCTTCGCGTTCAGCACCAGCAGCGGCACGATCACGGTGCGCGCCCAATACGACACCTTCGACAGGTGGAACGGGAACCACTGCGGCAGCAGCATGATCTCGACCGGCATCATCGGCACCGCGCGCCACGGGATCGCACCGTACAGCGCGAGCTGGATCCGCGTGAACACGTTCGACATCTCGGCGCCGCCCATCGCGTGAATCGCGCGACGCGCACGCTGCATGTGCTCGGCGTTCTCGTCGTCGCCGATCACCTTCAGCGCGAAATACGCCTTCACGCTCGCGCTGATGTTCGGCGCGCCGTCGGTGAACAGCGGCCAGCCGCCGTCGGCCTGCTGGATGCGACGCAGATAGCGGCCGATCTTCTGTTCGAGCTCGAGGTTCGGCGTCTCGCCGAGATAGTGGACGAGCAGCACGTATTCGGCGGGAATCGTCGAATCGGCTTCGAGTTCGTAGACCCAGTGTCCGTCCGCATTCTGCGCGGCCAGCAGCGCGTCGGTCGCGCTGGCGACGGCCGCGTCGAGCCTGGCCGGCACGGTGCCGGCGGACAGGGTAGCCATATCGGTGAGATCGTTCATCGGTCCCTCTCTTATTGTGTCTGGAGCACGTCCGCGGCCAACTGGCCGGAACGGATCGCGCCCTCGATCGTGGCGGGCAAGCCGGTGGCAATCCAGTCGCCCGCCAGCACGAGATTGGTCCAGCGCGTACGCACGGCCGGACGTTTCATTTCCTGCGACGGCACCGCCGCGAACCCCGCGCGCGGCTCGATGACGAGCTGCCACGCGGGGAGGGTTTCCGGGTTCGCGCCGGTCACGCGCGCGACGTCTTCCCAGATGCGCCGCGCGAGCGCATCGCGCGGCATGTCGAGCCAGCGGCCCGCGTCGCGGATCGTCGCCGCGAGCGGACCATCGCCGGTGCGCACCGCGTCGACGATGCCGTTGACGACGGCCGTCTGCAGCGGGCTGCCGGCCGGTGTATCGACCGCGAAATACGCGGTCACGACCGCACTGAACGTGTCGGGCGCGGTGAGATCCGGGACGAGCGGCTGCGCGACCTCGGGCGGCACCGCCAGCACGACCGCGTCGCCCGGCGCGAGATCGACGCGCTCGCCGCCGATCGCGACCGCATCGACCGCGTTGCCGTGCGCGCCGAATTCGAACGCATCGAGTCGCGAGTTCAGCTGGATCTGCGCGCCGCCGTGCTGCAGCATCCGCAGCGCCGGTTCGACGAATGCGCTGCCAAGCCCGTGGCGCGCGACGAGCGGGCGCCAACCGGGGCCGCCCGCGGCAAACATGCCGAATAGTGCCGCACGCGCGAGCTCGGCGCTCGCGTGGCGCGGTTCGACGTGCAGCACCCCGAGCCAATATGGCCGCAGCCAACGATCCCACAGCACGCCGTCGCATCGCATCGTCTGTGCGAGTGAACGGCCGGTGCGCGCGAACGCGAGCGACGCCAGCGCGAGGTAGTCGAGCGGCGTGGTGCCCGGCGCACGCGATGCCGCGTCGAACAGCCACGACGGCCAGCGCCCGTTGCCGAAGCGCAGCGTCCAGCGCTGCTGCGACGCGACGTCGACCACCGGATATTCAGGCAGCGCGGGGCCCGTCAGCTGATCGGCCGCGCCGATCGCACGCAGGTAGCGCTGCGTCGCGGACTGCCCCGCGAAGACCTGGTGCAGCCCGCTGTCGAGCGTCGTGTTCAGCGTCCCGTCGAACCACGAGCGGCAGCGGCCGCCCGCATGCGCATGCGCGTCGTGCAGCACGATGCGCCGCCCGCGGCGTTGCAGCTCGACGGCGGCCGACAGGCCCGCGAGTCCTGCACCGATCACGTGGACGGTTCTGGGCATCGGCTCAGAACAGCGCGTAGCGCGCGGCGATCATCAGCATGCGCGCCTTCGGCTTGCGCAGCGGCACGCGCGGGGCGGCGAAGCCCCGCGCGATCGCGGCTTCCAGAATGCAGCGGTACGCGCCCGACATGATGCGCGGCGCCTTGACCTGCGCGCGCGTGCAGCGATCCATCACGGCGTCCGCCGCGCGGAAGTGTTCGAGCGCGCGCTCGACGAGCGTCGCGCACACGCGCGGCAGCGCCGGGTCGCGCACGATCGTCGCCGGATCGGTGATCGCGATGCCTTCGCGCGCGAGCAGCTCGCGCGGCAGATAGCAGCGGTTGATCGCCGCGTCGTCGTCGATGTCGCGCAGGATGTTCGTCAGCTGCAGCGCGCGGCCGAGGTGATGCGACAGCTCGATGCCTTCCGCCTCCGGGATCCCAAAAATCCTCACCGACAGACGGCCGGCCGCGCTCGCCACGCGATCGCAGAACAGGTCGAGCGTCGGTTCGTCCGGCGCGCAGATGTCCTCGGCGGCGTCCATCGCCATCCCGTCGATCATCGCGTGGAAGTCCTCGCGCTTCAGGTCGAATGCGCGGATCTCGCGCTCGAGCGCGACCAGATGGCGCGGCGGCTGGCCGGCGAAGCAGGCATCGATGTCCGCGCGCCAGCGATCGAGGCCCGCGTTGCGCTCGGCGCGCGGCAGGTCGCTGTCGGCGATGTCGTCGACCGCGCGGCAGAACGCGTAGACCTGGAACATCGCGTCGCGCTGCACTGCCGGCAGGATGCGCATCGCCAGATAGAAAGAACTGCCCGATGTGACGGCAGCGGCGTCGGTTTCTTGTTCGTCCACGACGAGATTGGAAACGGCCAAGACGAGCTCCACGGAGACACCCACGCGGGGCGATTGAAGAGGCCATGCCCGGCTGGGTTGGTCAGGGCGTCAAATGCGTGCGAGATATGCGAACGATCGACGCAGACAGGCACAAATTACCGGCCGGAAGCCGGAATTGGGCGAAAGTATAGCAATCTTTGAAGTTCGATGGCGGACACACGCCGCGCCCGGCGGGCCGCCTCGGGGCCCGGTGCCGGCGTGGCCGGCCGCGACGGGGAACGGCGTCGCGCCGCCCGTCAGCCGTAGACGATGTCGCGCTGCAGATCGAGCGCGATGAGCCCCATTTCGCGCGTCAGCTGCAGCATCGAGCGGCGCTCGAGGCGCGAGCCCATGAAGCTCGTCACGCGCCCGTCGGGCTCCGCCGTGAACTGGAACGACGGGCCGCCGGTGCCGAACCACGCGCCCGGCACGTCGGGCGACTCGTGCCAGTCGATCTGCTCGAACACGCGCGCGATCCCCGCGCGCACCACGTCGCTCGGACCGATCGGCGGCGCGATCTCGCCCAGATCGTCGAGCGAATAGGGGCCAGGCTTTTCCGGCCGCCGGTAGAAGAGGTAGTCGACGTTCATGGAGCGCAATCGGTAACAAAGCGTCAAATTAGCGCGCTTCGGCGCAAATTCAAATCAGATCTGGACGAAATGTGGCCTGAACGAGACAAAAGGGCCTGATCGCGACGGCCGATCCGGGCGCGTGCACGGTCGGGCCGCGTGTTCATGCTTGGACGCGCGCGGCTTCGTCTAAGATGAACATCTTTCTCGAAAAAAGACACGGACACCATGGAGACGAACGTAACCGCCGCCGCGCAATCCGACCACCCCGTTTTCGTGCTGGTGCACGGCGCGTGGCATGGTGCGTGGTGCTACGCGCACGTCGCGGCCGCGCTGGCCGCGCGCGGCTACCTGTCGATCGCGCGCGACCTGCCCGCGCACGGCATCAATGCCCGCTTTCCCGCGTCGTATCTCGAACGGCCGCTCGACGAGGACGCATTCGGCGCCGAGCCGTCGCCGGTCGCGAATACCACGCTCGACGATTACGCGACACAGGTAATGCAGGCGGTCGACGACGCATACGCGCTCGGCCGCGGCAAGGTCGTGCTCGTCGGCCACAGCATGGGTGGCCTCGCGATCACGGCCGCGGCGGAGCGCGCGCCGGAGAAGATCGCGAAGATCGTCTATCTCGCGGCGTTCATGCCCGCGTCGGGCGTGCCGGGCCTCGACTATGTGCGTGCGCCCGAAAACAAGGGTGAAATGCTGGGCCCGCTGATGCTCGCGAGCCCGCGCGTCGCGGGCGCGCTGCGGATCGATCCGCGCAGCGGCGATGCCGCGTATCGCGAGCTCGCGAAGCGCGCGCTGTACGACGACGTGCCGCAGGCCGACTTCGAGGCGGTGGCGAACCTGATGACCTGCGACGTGCCGGCCGCGCCGTTCGCGACCGCGATCCCGACGACCACCGCGCGCTGGGGCGCAATCGATCGCCACTACATCAAGTGCCTGGCGGATCGCGTGATCCTGCCCGCGCTGCAGCAGCGCTTCATCGACGAAGCCGACGCGTTCGTGCCCGGCAACCCGACGCATGTGCACCAGCTCGACAGCAGCCATTCGCCGTTCGTGTCGCAGCCGGCCGTGCTGGCCGGCGTGCTCGCGGATATCGCGAAAAGCTGAACGGCGCGCATCGCGCGCGCGAAGCGGCGGCGCGGCGGTTACGCGTAGGCGATCGACCGATCGCGCCCGAGCCGCTTCGCGCGATATAGCGCGGTGTCGGCCTCGTTGACGAGCGCGTCGAACCCCGACGCGCCCGCCGTCGCGCACGCGCCGCCGACGCTCGCCGTCACCGGCACGCTGACGCCTTCCGCGTCGACCGGCGTGCTGCCGATCGCGTCGCGTACCTTGTCGGCCACCCGCATCGCCTCGTCGAGATTCGTGCACGGCAGCAGCAGCGCGAATTCCTCGCCGCCGAAGCGGCCGAACGTATCCTGCGCGCGCACGATCGACGCGACGCGGCGCGCCGTCTCGCGCAATACCGCATCGCCGGCCGCGTGCCCGAACCGGTCGTTGATCGTCTTGAAGTGGTCGAGGTCGAACAGCAGCACCGACAGGTCGCCGCCGTAGCGCTGCCAGCGCGCGAATTCGTCGCCGAGCCGAGCCTCGAAGAAGCGCCGGTTCGCGATGCCGGTCAGGCCGTCGCGATTCGCATGCTCGCGCAGCTTCGCGACCGCCTCCTCGCGCTCGCGCTGCATCACGCTCACGTGCGTGACGTCCGAGATCGTCACGCAGACGGCCTCGACTTCGCGGCCGCGCGTGAGCGGCATGAACGTGCAGTCCTGCTGCATGTAGTCGACGCCGCCGGTAATCGGCCGGTCGTGCTCGAAGCGGAACAGGTAAGGCCGCTGCTCCCACGAACTGAATGCGAAACTGCCGAGCTGGAACACGCTCTCGAGCTTGCGTTCGAGCCATGCGCGCGGCAGTTCCGGAAAGCGGTCGAACAGGTTGCGGCCGATCACGTCGGCAGCCGGGATACCGCTGTGGTCCTGCATGAAGCGATTCCACATCAGCACGTTCATCGTGCGGTCGAGCACGAACAGGCCGAAGCCGACGCGTTCGATCACGAGGTCGCTCAGCGACGCGGCGGTGGTGGTCGGGGTAGTGGTCATAGCGCGGACAGCAATGCGTCGAGCGCGTCGCCCATCAGCCGGATCGAATCCTCGGCCATCAGCATCACGAAATGTGCGCGGAATGCGTGATCCTCGAGGCCGAAGTTCACTTCGAGCAGCAGCGCGACGCTCCATGCGAGCGCGTTCGGCTGGAACACGTCGTCGAACGACACGTTCGCGCCGAGCAGCCCAGGCGGGAAGAACACGGGCTTGCGGCCGAGCTCGTCGAGAATCGACGCGACGCACGCGCTCATCAGCACGTTCGCGACATCGAACACGAGTTCGTCCTGCGTGGCCATGCCGGCGTACACACCGTCGCCGAACGTGCGGTCCATCAGCGACATGAGCCGCGCGACGCCCGCGCTGCGGCACAGCACGATCGCCTCGCCCTTGATGTCGGAACGGAATCCCTGGCGCACGGCCGTCACGTTGTCGTGGATGCCCGTCATCTCGCGCAGCGCGTCGCCCGCGTCAGCGGCCTTCACGACGCGCACGCGCGGTACCGACAGCTCGATGAAATGCCCGAGCAGCAACGCGAGCCGTGAGGCGGCGCGGCCCATCGCAAGGTTGGCGATCTCCTGCAACGCGTCGCGTTGCTCCGCCGTGAACACCGATTCAGGCATACAACCCATACTCCTTGAGAATGGGCAGCAACGCCTCCGACGTCACGGGCTTGGCAACGAATGCGATCGCGCCCAGCTCGCGCACGCGTGCTTGCGCCTGCGGCTGAATATCGGCGGATACCACGATCACGAACGTGTTCAGATCTTCGTGGCGCAGTGTCTCGAGCACCTGATAGCCGTTCATGTCGGGCATCGTCAGGTCCAGAAACATCACGGAAGCTTTGCCGTCACGATAGAGCGCCAGAGCCTCGCGACCATTCGCCGCATACGCGACGTCGACGTCCCAGTCTCCCGGCAGTGCCTTTGTCAGAAGTTTGCGAGCGAGCAAGGAGTCGTCGGCGATCACGATCGGCAAAGGCATGGCGGCGAAGCGGTATACGGAATGGTCTCTCTCGCGTTAACGACCGCGCGGCGCGCTTCTTGAGGCGCCGTGCAATCAAGCGCGGGCAGCACCGTGCGACCGCGCGCGGGCGTCGCGGCGCGAGGCACGCGACACACCGCGCCGCGAACGCCGGCGGGCGCATATATCTGTCATAGGGAAAGCAAGGCGCGATTCTCTGAGTAAACCGAAGGCAGTGCAACTCGCCATTTTCACCATTTCGAACAAAATCGGTTCGATCGGCCTGCATTCCGAAAACAGGCGCGACCATTTTCAAGATAAGCACGCAAAATTTTTCTTTGTGTACGTTTGCGCTGCCGGATTCATAGCGTTTTCAAACTTTCATTTCGCCCTGTCGGAATCATCAGGTTGCACATCCGCGCGCGGGTACGGCGAGCAAGCGCAACTCGTTTATGATTGAACATCTCAGCTTGGCCCGCCTTCCTCGATGACGTCCGAACGTCCCGCCGACTCCCGCACACCCGTCTCTCCGCCCGCCGACGACTGGCAGGACGACGGCAGCTACGCGTCCGGCGCACCCGAGCACGATTTCGCGGTCCGGCGCGTGACGCTGATCGTGCTGCTGGTCGCGGCGATCGTGCTGCCGTGCATCTACGTGTCGGTCATGGCGTACAACGACCTGAAGGCACGCGAGGCCGCGGCGAGCGACGTGACGATGCGCACCGTGCGCGTCGCCGAGGAGCATGCGCTCAAGGTGTTCGACCTGAGCGAGACGCTCGACGCGCGCATCGTCGACCTCGTGCAGGACATGGACGACGCCACCGTGCGCCGCCACGAATCCGACATCCACGAAGCGCTGAACACGATCGGCGGCGGCTATCCGCAGGTGGCCGCGGTGTCGATCTTCGGTGCGAGCGGGATGCTGCTCGCGAACAGCCTCTACTATCCGGCGCCCTATGCGTCGATCGCGTATCGCGACGACTTCGCCGGCATCCGCGACGGCAAGGTGATCGAACACATCTCGAAGCTGATGATGGGGCCGCTCAAGCTCGAGAACATCCCCGTGTTCAACACGGGCGTCGCGCGACGCCACAGCGACGGTTCGTTCGCTGGAATGGTGTCGATCGCGCTGAAGTCGTCGTATTTCAATGCGTTCTACCGCGACCTGCTCGGCGGCGCGACCACGCCGATGACGATGGCGCTCGCGCGCTCCGACGGCGCGGTGATCGCGTCGTATCCGCCGCCGCCGTCGCTCGCGCACACCGATCTCACGGCCACGTTCGGCAACGCCCGCAACGATCCGCGCGCGGGCGTCGTGCGCGTGCGCCACGACGGCGCCAGCAGCGAGATCGTCGCGTACCGCCAGGTCGGCAGCTACCCCGTGTACGTGACCTGCGCGTACCGCACCTCCGCGATCTGGCATGAATGGTACGAACACCTGAGCGTGCTGTTCATCTCGATGTTCGCGCCGTCGATCGCGCTGTGGTCGGTGATCTGGCTGTCGCTGAAGCGGCTGAAGGCGGAAGAGGAGGCGTGGGACCGCTGGCAGGCCGAAGCGTCGATGCGGCGCTCGATCGAATCGGCATACCGGCAGTCGCGCAAGATGCAGGCGCTCGGCAACCTGGTCGGCAGCGTCGCGCATGACTTCAACAACCTGCTGATGATCATCTCGAGCAACGTCCAGATCGCGCGGCGACGCGGCGTCCAGCATCTCGACAAGGAACTCGGCGCGATCGAACGCGCGCTGAAGAACGGCCAGTCGCTCACGCGCCAGTTGCTCGGCGTCGCGCGCAAGCAGCCGCTGCACAACGAGACGATCGACGTCGGCCAGTGGCTCGGCACGTGTCGCGAACTGCTGAAGACGTCGCTCGGTTCAAAGTCGTCGCTGGTCGTCGCGATCGAGCCCGGCATTTGGCCGATCCGGGTCGATGTCGCGGAGCTTGAGCTCGCGGTGATCAATCTCGCCGTCAACGCGCGCGATGCGATGACGGCGGGCGGCCGCTTCACGGTCGGTGCGCGCAACGTGACGCTGCGCCGCGAGGACGGCTTTCCGCTGATCGGCGACTTCGTTCAGATCTCGCTCGACGATACGGGCTCGGGCATGGCGCCCGACGTGCTCGCGCGTGCGTTCGAGCCGCTGTTCACGACGAAGGCGCAGGGCATGGGAACGGGGCTCGGGCTGCCGCAGGTGTTCGCGTTCTGCGAGCGCTCGGGCGGCCTCGCGACGATCGACAGCGCGGTCGGCGCCGGGACGTCGGTGCGCCTCTACCTGCCGCGCGCACGCGTCGAGGACATCGTCGCGCGCTCGCAGCCCGTCGCGCACGACACCGGCGCGCTCGCAGGCCTGCACGTGCTGCTGGTCGAAGACAACAGCGAAGTCGCGGCCGGCACCGAAGCGCTGCTGACGCTGCTCGGGCACCGCGTCACCTACGCCCCCACCGCCGACGACGCGTTGCGCCTGGTCGAGGGCGCGGCCGCGAACGACGCCTTCGATCTGGTGATCTCGGATATCCACATGCCGGGCCGCCTGAACGGCATCGATCTCGCCGAAGCGATCGACAAGCGGCCGGGGAAGCTGCCCGTGATCCTGGTCACGGGATACGCGGAGGAACTCGACCGCACGCGTACCGTCAACGTGCGCGTGCTGTCGAAGCCGTTCGACATCGCGCTGCTCGACGAGATCCTGCTCGGCATCCGCGAAGCGCGCGATGCGCGGCATGCCGGCGCCTGACCCGCGGCATGCAGGCCGGTGCCGGCGGCGGGAAGGGGACGGCGCTCAGGCCGCCTTCAGCACGCGCACCCAGTCGACGTAGCGGTCGACGAAGCCCTGCAGGAACTTGCGGGTGTCCTCGCTGACGATCTGCCCCTCGTCGTCGATGCGCGCCGGGTCATGCTTGATGAACATTTCCGGCTGCCCGAGCATCTTCACGTCGAGATACGCGAGCACGTTGCGCAGGTGCTGCTGCGCGAGCGCGGTGCCGACCGCGCCCGGCGACGTGCCGAGCACGGCGCCCGGCTTGCCGGACCACGAGTTGTGACCCCACGGGCGCGAGCCCCAGTCGAGCGCGTTCTTCAGCACGCCCGGGATCGAGCGGTTGTATTCAGGCGTGACGAACAGCAGTGCGTCGGCGGCTTCGATCGACTGCTTGAAGCGCTTCGCGACTTCCGGAAAATCCGCGTCGTAGTCCTGGCTGTACAGCGGCAGTTCGCCGATCTCGACGAATTCGAACGAGAAATCGGCGGGGGCGAGCGAGATCGCGGCATGCGCGAGCGCGCGGTTCCAGGAACCGCGGCGCAGGCTGCCGACGACGACTGCAACACGATAGGACATGGCTTTCTCCTTCCGGTGGGTGAGGAATCGGATCGATTGATTCCGAACAGGCGACAAAGGTCTGTTTATAGGCAAGCCAGCCCGCGAGCCGTCCCACGGGGCCGACCGGCCGACTTTCCACAAGGTTTTCCACAGAAATTGTGGATAACTTGGCCGCTATGATCTGATGTTACAGACCGCCCGCGTCGCGATTTCACGACGCGATGCGGAGCTCCGGCAAGCATAGCGCAGCACGCCGGCCGGCTTCGTGAATTCGTGACGGAACATCCGTTGCAGCGCGGCGTCTCGACCAGTAAGCTGCTCGCACCGCGATGCGCCCGCCCGACAGCGCGCACATGATCGCCTCCGCTCCGTAAGGCTCCCGACCCGCCATGCCGTCCGCGTACGACGACCCCACCTATCTCGCGCAACTGCGCCGCGACCTGTTGCGCTTCGCGCGACTCCAACTGCGCGATGCCGATGCGGCCGAGGATGCCGTGCAGGAAGCGCTGACCGCTGCGTGGACGCATGCGGGGGAGTTCGCGGGACGGTCGGCCCACAAGACCTGGGTGTTCGGCATCCTGCGCAACAAGCTGATCGACATTCTGCGTGCACGGCAGCGGACGGTGAGTCTGTCCGCACTCGACGCGGAGCTCGACGGCGAATCCGTGCTCGATCGCGAGTTGTTCAAGGAAAACGGGCACTGGGCCGCGCACACGAAGCCGCGACCGTGGGCGCGCCCCGAAACGCTGCTGCAGCAACGGCAGTTCTGGACGCTGTTCCAGGCCTGCCTCGACCACCTGCCGGAACACATCGGACGCGTATTCATGATGCGAGAGTTTCTCGACGTCGAGATTGCCGATATCTGCAGCGAACTGACATTGACGACGAATCATTGCAGCGTGCTGCTGTATCGGGCGCGCACGCGCCTGCGCACCTGCCTGAGCGAAAAAGGACTGACGACCGAAGATGCTGCCGGGGAAATGTAGAGACGTGACGCGACTGCTTTCGGATGCGCTCGACCGATCGTTGACGCTCCATGAGCGCATGCAGGTGCACGTGCATCTGCCGGCTTGCAGCGGATGCCGCGCATATCGTGGGCAGATCGCGATGCTGCGAACGGCGGCGCATGCAGCGGCGGGGCGGGGGATGGTGGATGAGGCGATGGGTGATCGGGACGAGTCGTCGGGCGACGCGCCGAAGGGCTAAGTTGCCGATGTCGGTCTGTGGTTGCGCATCGCAGTTGGCGATGTCGTTGGCGATGTCGTTGGCGATGTCGTTGGCGATGTCGTTGGCGATGTCGTTGGCGATGTCGTTGGCGATGTCGTTGGCGATGTCGTAGGGGCGACGCTGGAGGGGGCTTGTGGGGCGAGCGCGCCGAGTACGGGCTGTCTGCTGCGTGGCGTCGACGATCGCTCGCGGTTGCGAATTCTGTCGGTCGATCCCGGCCTGCTCGCGCCGGGATCGATCCGATAAGAAAAATACGCCGAACTAAAATTATTCGAACAGCGTCCGCACCGACTCGGGCGGGCGGCCAATGGCGGCCTTGCCTCGATACACGACGATCGGACGCTGCAGCAAAATCGGATGCGCCGCAATCGCTTCGTAGGCTTCCGCGTCCGTCAGGTTCGTACGGGCCAGATCCAGCGTCTTGTACGGCTCCTCGCCGTCGCGAAGCATGTCGCGCGCCGGGCGCCCAAGCTGACGATGCAGCGCTTCCAGTTCCTCGACCGTCAGCGGCGTCTCCAGGTATTCGACGACGTTCACCGGCGTGCCGGTGGTGTTCAGCGTCTCGACCAATGCGAGCGTCTCGCGGGACTTCGAGCAGCGGGGGTTGTGGTAGATCGTGATCATCGTTCGGGCCTGGATGAGAAAGGCCCGTATTGTAGCCAGTCTGGTTGCGGGTGTTTCGGCGGGGTGTCGGTACACGGGTGGAAGGGGATTGGAGTCTCGGTGTGGCGTGCAGAGGAGAGTGATTTGCGCCGACGAGTGCGTAATCCGCTTGGTGCGTTTATGCGCATAAAGCGAGTGCGCTGCATGGGCAATTTGCGACGCCGTTTTCGGTGGCGAATAGCTCAGGGGATCGGACTCATCGTCCTATGGTGTTGGCGGCGCCGACGCCGAGCCACCTCATATATCCGTCGCCGGGTTTATGCGCATAAAGCTAGCGCGTCCCCTGGTGGAAAGGACCGCGGGTATCGCCATCGGCCCGGCCACTTCGATGCACCGAACGATCATCATCGCAATACACGATGGAGTCTGGGGCGTGCGACCTTCGATAACGGCCGAGCCTCCCGATGGTTTATGCGCATAAACACAGTGGGGACGGCCAGCGCGCTTCGTCACTGAACATGGCATGTATCGCGTCGCATCGGTCTGAGCCGCGCGGCGTTTGTCATCGGAGAGCACGCTCGAGCGAGGACTCAGGGTCGTCGGTGCCCTCCGGCACTGCCGAAGTTTATGCGCACAAACTCCCCCGACACCACGGCAGCGCCCCCCCTTCAACGATGGATAGGGCAGCGCCTCAGTATGCCGAACGTGGAACCAAAGCCGCCCGTCGTCACGACCATCACCATTCATCATCCACCACAGCGACCTCGCTTCCTCCACCGGCGCCAGCCATCCGACATCCCGAGCCCGTTTATGCGCATAAACCAATCGCCCGAATGGCTAACGCGTAGTTGGCGAACGACAATTTCATTGAAATATAAATATCGTCCTGTAGAATTCCAACGACCAAAAACAGGAGTGAAAATTGGCCGCGGAAATCATTGCAGTCACTCAACAAAAAGGTGGCGTCGGCAAAAGCACGATTGCTATGCACCTCGGCGCGGCATTCCATGAGAAAGGGAAGCGCGTCCTCGTCATCGACGCAGACGGTCAAAACACACTGGTTCACTGGTCGAGTGCATCCGGTGACAGCGACGCCGGGATCCCGTTCCCGGTCGTCAACCTCGCCGAAGCCGGCGGCCAGATCCATCGCGAAATCAAGAAGTTCATCAACGACTACGACATCATCGTTGTCGATTGCCCGCCGTCGATCACCGAGAAGGTCTCCGGCGTCGTGCTGCTAGCCGCATCAATCGCCGTGATCCCGACTTCGTCGTCGCCGGCCGATTATTGGTCGAGCGTCGGGCTGGTCAAGCTGATCCAGCAGGCGCAGGTGATGAACGAAGATCTCCGCGCCGTCTTCCTGCTGAACAAGACCGAAGAGAAGCGCATGCTGACCCGCGAGCTCAAGCGCGCGCTCGAGGAACTCGGCTTCCCGTTGCTGAAGACGCAAATCCCGACCCGGGAAGCGTACAAGCAGGCGATGGCGCTCGGTCAGACCGTGCTGCAGATGAACGATCGTGGCGCGAAGCTGGCCGCCGCGGAAATCCGCGCATGCGCCGACGAAATCGTCGCCATGCTGCCCTGACTTTATGCGCATAAAGGAGTCGCATGAAACCCTCCCAATTTGCAAAAGGATTCCAGGCGCGCCCGGATATCACGACGAGCGAGAAGCGCACGGCGCTTGATCGGCTAAATGCCATCGACGGCATCGTCAAGTCCGAGACAGCCACACCCGCCCCGACGAAGTCCGCCAAGAAGGACATCGCGCCGCCGCCGGCTCCGGACGTCCTGCTCGATCCGTCGACCGACGAGTCGCCGCAATATCGCGCGTGGCGCCTCGAGAACCGCTATGCGCCCGGCCAGGTGATCGAGCTGTCGCTGAAGGCGATCAAGCATAGCCCGTTCAACCCGCGGCACTTCTATCTGAAGTCGTCGATTGCCGAACTCGCGGTCAACCTCGCGAAGCAGGGGCAACAGCAGGCGATCCACGTGATTCCGGACTACGACAATCCGGGTTCGTATTTCGTCAGCGACGGCGGCCGTCGTGTGCGTGCGTTGAAGGAAGCGAACAAGGAGTCGGTGAAGGCGATCGTGATCGACGTGCCGATCGGGATCCAGAGCTACAAGCTCGGCTACGATCTGAACGTGCAACGCGATTCGCAGACGGTGTTCGACAACGCTGTCGTATGGCGCCGTTTCCTCGACGACAAACATTTCCAGAGTCAGAAGGAACTGTCCGAGCATCTCGGCCTCGACGAGTCGACGGTCGCGGTTGCGCTGTCGATCGGCAAGTTGCCGGAAAGCGTGATGCAGGAGATGGTCGCGCGCCCCGATCGCTTCGGGTCGAACATGGCGTATCAGGTCGGCCGTTATCACAATGCGCGCGGCACCGAGGCGACGCTGCGGCTGATCAACAAGATCGTGTCCGACGATCTCAGCACGCGCCAGGTGTCGGACATCGTCAAGGGCCGCGTCGCGGCGCAGGAAACGCCGAAGCCAGCAGGTCGCCAGCGCTATGCGCAGCGTCTCGAGATCAAGCTCGGCGGCAAGTCGGTCGGCGACCTGAAGTCGTATGGCGAAGACCGTATCGAACTGCGCCTGCGCGGCCTCCCGAAGGACAAACGCGACGCGATCCTCGAGCAGCTCGAGCGGATGCTGTTGTCGGAGTGATGGAAACGGCCGGCAGGGCCTGGCAAGGCGCCAGGCCCGCCGGATGGCGGGCGGCCGGCGACGGCCCCGTCAGAGGGGCCTGAACGGGCCTCAGGCGGCCCGAGATTGATTCAGGGTGAACGACAGCAGGTCGCCGTCGGTCGGCTCGCCCCAGGTCTTCTGGGCGAGCCAGTCGAAAAAGGCCGTCTCGGCCAGCTTCGATTCGAGACCGCGCTTGCGCCAGTCGTCGCGCAGGTGCGAGCCCATCGTCGGCAACACCTCCGACTCGAACGACTCACGCGCCACTTCGCGCTCCGCGTCGCCCTGCTCCTCGTACAGCACCTTCGCTTCCTTGCGGCGGAACGCCGCGAATTCGCTCAACAGACGCGCCTTCAGATCGTCCGGCTGCGCCGAGACGGCCTTCGCGGCAGGCGTGCCGGAAGGCAGCGCGTCGACGGACTCGACCGGCGGCGCATAACCCTTCTTCAGCGCGTCCTTGAACAACGCGGGCGCACTGCGCACCGGCGGCAGCGTCGTGCTGCGCATCCGCTGCTCGGTCATCTGCAGCGCGGCGCGAATCCGGTTTTCTTCGCTGTCCGCGTAGAGCGTCTGCGCTTCCTTGAGCGGAATCCCGAGCTTCACCATCCGGTCGACCAGCGTGCTGTCGAACACGTTCGGATGCTCGTCGAGCGCGAGCATCGGCTGCTTGCGCTCGGTCACGCGGAACTGGATCTCCGCGACCCGCCGCCCTTCACGATGCTCGATCAGCTCGACGAAGATGTTGGTGACCGCGTTGACCTCGGCGATCGCCGGACGCAGGTAGTCCCGCTTGAAGTACTTGTACTCGCGCTTCGCCTCGTCGCCGGCTTCCGTATCGGGCGTGCCCGACAGGATCGGCCGCCACCATTCCCACGGCTCGCGCATCGTCAGGTGGCTCGGGTTCGTCAGGTAGCGCACGCAGATTTCGTAGAGCGCAAGACCAGCGCTGCTACGCAGCTGGCTCTGGAACTGCAGGCTCAGACGCGCGTACTGGACCGGGTCGAGCAGCTTCTTCTTGATCTTCGGTGCAAATGAAAATTCGACCCACACGCGGCGGGTGGCCGGATCCTCAAGAATTTCGGCATCGGCGATCAGCGTCGAGATCCCCCACTTGCGGCCCGGCTTCTGGCTCGACGTCCCCGTGCTCCATTCGACCTGGACCGACACCATACGGCGCAGGTGTTCCTTCACCAGAGCGGTGTCGTTCGAATCGAAGGCGGAGTTGGCGACGATGTCCGACAGCAGCGCGCGATAGGTATCGCCCGAGTCGTCGGCCTGCTGCGCGACGGCGAGCAGGACGTTGAACAGCTTGCGGGTCAGGAGCGTGATCTTGCCGCTCTTCGGCTGAATTGCGATCGCCTCGACGGCCTTACGCAATTCGGCTGAACTGGCACTCACCACATCCACATCGGTTTTCTTGGCGCGCTTCGTGGCCATGCGTCTGGTCGGAGGAGAAGTTTCACGGAAGGATAGCGCCTGTGGTGATGTGCGTCCAGAACGACATGCTCACCATAGCCGGTGAAGTGCGCGTGCAAAACGACACTCACCCCAACCCTCTCCCGAAAACCCTCACCGGTCCGGATTTAAAGCGTTTCGGACTCGTCCAGACGTGTCGCGGGATGCGCGGATTCACAGATTTTTGCCTGTGCTCGATACGTGCGAAATTTGCTCCCGTATCGGCTCACCTTTCGATTTGTCGTAATTTTACGACTGCGCTTCCGTGTCCTCGTCACAGCGTCGCCACTGGCCGTCTCGGCATCGAGCAGACAAGCTCGCAACGCCCTGTATGCATGTACAGGCGCGGCTGATGGGGCAATCGCGACCGCGTCCCGCATCCGGAAACCGGCACCGAAAAGCGTCTCCGCAACGTCGATCGAAACCGTTTCACTGGCCCGGGCGCGCATTGTACAGCGCACAGAATCCGTTCGGTCCCGAAAATTCTCACCTTATCGGCTCGAAATTCTGTGACCACGATATCGACGAATCCCCGACCCACGCGGGATCAGCAGTCCAAGGCTCCCGAAAAACCTCACCTTAATGATAAAAACGACGTTCCGACGAACGCGGAAGCCGCTCCCGAAAAATCTCACCGTAACCGCCACGGTATCAAAAATGTCAATGACATCCGATACTTATGCGCGCCAAGCGTTCCGCTGTGTCCGGCGATCGTCCCCCGAAAAGCCTCACCTTTAGGGCGTTCGGGCGGATGCGGCAGCTGTGTGCCACCTCCTGAAAAATCTCACCTGTGCCAAAAAGTGGCACAGCGAAAATCAGATTTCCACCAGTCCCGGTGGGCTTTTCAGCGAATTCGCTGCTCCCCGGATCCCGGAAATCCTCACCTTTGGCCAATTTTCGAGCAAATGGCGCTCCTGAAAAGCCTCACCTGTGAGGCCCCCGACAGCCTGTGATCGATGCCCCGAAAAAGCTCACCTTATCGGGATCCGTGCAGGAAAACCCGGATTTTGCTCCCGAAAAGCCTCACCTTTCGGGCCTCGTTGGCTTCACAGGGCACTTTTGCTGTGCAAAATGACGGTCGTTTCCCGGAAATCCTCACAGCAAATCCCTGTGGAGTCCCGTGAAACCTCACCTTTCCCGAAAACTGCCCAAAAGATGGGCAGAATAGGGGCGCGAAGAAGGTCCCGCAAATTCTCACCTGTGTCTGCACAGGCAGAAAACTGTGCGCGTAGGCACAGCATGGGTTCTATGGCTGTGTGGCCCCGAAAAACCTCACCTTTGGGGGAATCTCATGCTTCACTGTGATCCCGAATCCGCTCACGACCTTTCCTGCATTGGCTCACGCAGATCCCCGAACCCCATCACTTCAGCTCCCGCAGAAGATCACCTTGGTTCCCGTAAAACTTCACCTTGTCGGCCGGAAAGCCTTGCTACATAAGGCTGTGCCGTGGCGTTAACGTTTTTAACTAAGGGTTCAAGGGTGTTTACTTCTAATACTCTCAAGACATCGGTCGTCGAGTTTTCCACAGAGACCCAACGCCTGAACACCGATCGGCTGCGATGACGCCGGTCATGTGAAACAAATGCGCTTTTTGGGGGCCTACTCAAAAATGCTTTCGGGACAAGGACTTGCCTTGTTTTCTTCGCTTTGTTTCACGGAATCGAAGAGCTGGTTCGTCCGGATTGGCCCACAGCCCTGATTTCTGTGCACAGCGACGTAAATTCACGACACTCCGCGAAAATGAGTATCAAAAAATACGTATTTCGTTATGATCGCAACATATCAATGTCTGTGAGTCCTCCCATGACGCTGGATGAAATGCGTGAAGTCATCCGAGAAGAACTGGAATCGCTTCGCGCGAGTGGCGCGCGACGCCAGGAGTTGTCGCTGCATGCGTGCAAGCGGTTGTTCTTCGATCTCGGTATCCGACCGTCGGCCGCCAACGTTCGCGACCTGACCCAGACCGGCAGCGCCAGCGACATTCCAAAGGACATCGATCATTTCTGGGAACGAATCCGTTCTGCATCGAAAATCCGGCTCGACGGTGCGGCGATCCCGAAAGCGGTCGAGGAAAAGGCAGGCGCGTTGCTCGGCGCGCTATATGAAGAGGCCTTGAAAGCGGCCAGGGAAAGCCTCGATGTCGATCGCGAACAGGTTCGCGCCGGACTGACCGATGCGGAACAACGGCTGCGCGATGCCACGGTTCGCCAGGAAACCCTCGAGGGCGCACTGACGCGCAGTGAAACCCGCAACGAGCAGCTGCAGGCGCGTGTGACCGAACTCGAGGTGCAACTGGCTTCGCAGTCGACGCACGGTTCGGCAAACGAGGCGACACTGCTCACCACAGTCGCTCGACTTGAAAAGGAACTGGCCGTCATGGCCGGCCGCGTCGACACCGAGCAGACGCAGAATGCGACGCTGCGCGACCGCATCGACACGCTGCAAGCCGAATTGCAGCAGCGCACCGAACACTACGCGCAGCAGATCAAGGATGCGGTGGCCGAAGCCGAGCGCCGTGTCAAACCGATGCTGGTCGAGCTGGACTCACTGCGCAGTATGGCGTCGACCTACCAGAGCGGTCTGCGTGACGTGCAGCGCAAGGAATTCGATTTTCTTCAGCAACTGAGTTCGGCCAAGGCCCGCGCAGACCGGCTCGAGGAACAGTTGCGCACCCAGAGCGACGAACTGGACCGCGCGACACGCGACGCGAATACGCTGCGCGCGAGCCGCGGGATGAATCCGGAGATTTCCGCACTGATTCGGCGCCTGGCCGACGCAGGTCAGCTCGATGCGGACGCGTTTTCCGCAATCGGCACGTCACTGGACCACGAAATTCCGGTGCCGACCCAGTGCCCGCATTGCGACGGGGAACCGGAGTTATCGCATGGCGATGACGGATTCGAAGTGTCGTGCCCCGAGTGCGAACATGCGTCGGGGCCCTGGCCTTCCCGATTCGAAGCGATCGCGCGCTTTGCGCGCGACTGACATGTCGCTCGGCACAGGGATCGCACAGGTGAGGCGATTCGGGACGCGTGAGGTGAGGTTTTCCGGGAGCTGTGAGACGGTGAGGCTACGCCGCACAAGGCTGCTCACGAGTCATGTCGCGTGAGCAGCCTGCTCGGCATCAGAGCGTTTCGTCTTGCTCGGACGCGTCACCATTCGCGAGATCATCGCGCCAGTTTTTCCATGCGCGGTGAAGACGGTTCGACGAAATCGGCCGCATGAAGCCGAGCCATTTGCCGACCCGTTCGGGCGGCACGTCATGTTCGAACAGTTCCGCTGCGTAAGTGTTGCGCAGCGTTTGCGGGCTCGCGCGTGCGGTGCGTGACGACGTGAGCCCCGCAGATTCGATGATCGCATCGATCGCGCGCAGCATCGTTGCCTTGTGCATCGGCCGCCCGGCGTGCGATGCCGGAAACACGAGCTCCCCCGGAATCTCCTGGCGTTTGCGCTCCACGAGCCATGCTTCGAGCAACGCGATCGCGAACGAGGCCAGATGGGTTTCGCGCGCGAAATCGGGATGCGTCGACGGGATCTGCAGCGACGTTCCGCTCGTATTGATGCAACTAATCGTGAGCACGCGTGCTTCGCCGGTTTTCACGCCGGCCCCGAGAAATGCGGCGACGAGTGCGCGGTCGCGCCGCTCCTTCCAGTATGCGGAGCCGGATACACCAATCGGCGAAAACAGGTAGGCCAGCAACTTCGCGCGTTCGGCCGGTGTCAGGAAACCGGTCGGCTCATTGTCGCGTGCCTGGCGCCAGTTCGCTTCGCCATCCTGAGCAATGAAGCGGGCCGGGTTGGTGGACGCGAGCTCGGTGCGCCGGATGTGGTCGAGCACGCGTTCGATCAGCCTCAAATAGCGCATTCGCTGAGTTTTCCGGATAGGAAGTTCGCTGACGAAATTCGCGATCGTTGCGGTATCGACCGTGGCCACGTTTTTTTGATGTGCACGTAGCCATGCGAGAAAAGCACCCCATTGTGCGCGGTAGACGTCGGCCGACGAACGGCGGTAGTCCTGCATGGCAAGCCATGCATCGAACGCAGCTTCGGGCGAGATGATCCAGTCGGATGCACCGCGGTCGAACAGATCCTTTTCTTCCGGGCGTGCGGGCGTGTCGGAGGATGTGGGAAGGGACATGTCGTTTATTCCGTTAGTTGCGTATATGATAGCCCTATCCGCAACGTCGCGGGCAGCAGGATGCAGGAGCCGGCCGCCGTATCGAACGGCCGGGGCCGGGCGTCAGTCGCCCCACGCCTTGGACGAGCGATGAATGCGCTCGCGGGGTGCCGCTTCCTGCGATCTGGCTGCGGCTTCATACGCGAGGACCGCGAACGAGAAGACAGCGGGTAGTGCATTCGATCGTCCGAAGTCGATCGGATCATCCGTTTCGGGAAAGGTCATGTCCGACGGCCGTTCGAACAACTGGCGCATGCCGGCTTCGTGCCGGCTGGCAAAGCCGAGATCGGCGAGCGCCTCGGCTTCGATGGCGTGCAGCAGACGCCACGACAGCGGGACGCGCTGATGGATGTAGCGCCCGGCTATATGACGCACAATCAACTCGAGGTCATGCGCGGCAGCTTTGAAGCTGAGCGCGGCCAAATCTTGTTCTTCTGTCATCGCAGGCTCCTGTCGACCGGAGCGGGCGCCTCGGTGCGCCAGCTCGGCCAATGCATGGCGGAATGTCCGTATACTGTACAAACATACAGTATTTTCCGCAACTGGCCTTTCGGCCAGCTATCCGCTTCGTCAGCGATGAATCACGATCAGTAGTGCGCGCGCTTCGGCCTTGCCGGGGTTGCGGATCGCGTGAGGTGTGTCGGCCGGGTAGCGCGCGGTGTCGCCCGCTTTCAGGCGCCGGCTTGCCGCCGCGGCTTCGATTTCCATCGCGCCCTGCAGCACGGTGAGGTGCTCGCGCGTGCCGGGTTCGTGCGCGTTCGACACGAGCGCGCCGCCGCCCGGCAGCGTCAGCTCATACCACTCGAACTTGCCGGCCAGGTCGATCGGGCCCCATACGCGCAATTGATAGCGGCCGTCGTGGCCGGCGAGCGTCGGGATGTCGTGCGGGCCGTCCACGCGGATCGTCTCCGGCGCTTTCGGCTGCGAGAACAGCTCGTCGAGCGTGATGCCGAGCGCATTCGTGAGCCGCCATGCGACCGCGATCGTCGGATTGGCTTTGTCACGCTCGATCTCGGAGAGCATCGACTTCGATACGCCAGCTGCGCGCGACAGGTCGTCGAGGGTCAGCTTGCGTTCGTTGCGCAGGCGCTGGATTTGCTCGCCGACGCGCGGCGGTGTCACGCCCGGCGGCTGCGGTGCGGCGCCGGCACGCGTGCGCCGCGACGCGGAGGAACTTGCCATTTGGTTTCCGTTCGCTTAGAGTTGTTCGGTATTTCGAATTCTAGTTCGGAATATCGGATAAATGCGGTCAACCGAACGACCGACTATAACAGTAGCAGGCCGCTGCGCTGCCGCCACGAGCGGCGCGCGGCGGATTGCGAACCCATGTCAGGAGCTTTGCGATGCGTGATGCCTTTCTCGCCCAGGTGCGCGGGACGCTCGACCAGATCCGCGCGGATGGTTTTTACAAGACCGAGCGCGAGATCGCGAGTCCCCAAGCGGCGGCCGTGCGGCTCGCCAGCGGTGCCGGCGTGCTGAATTTCTGCGCGAACAACTATCTCGGTCTGGCGAACGATCCGCGCCTGATCGCCGCGGCGCAGGCCGGTCTCGACCAGGATGGCTTCGGCATGGCGTCGGTGCGCTTCATCTGCGGCACGCAAACCGTGCACAAGCAGCTCGAAAGCGCGCTGGCGTCGTTTCTCGGCACGGAAGACAGCATCCTCTATTCGAGCTGTTTCGATGCGAACGGCGGCCTGTTCGAGACGCTTCTCGACGAGAACGACGCGGTGATCAGCGACGAGCTGAACCACGCGAGCATCATCGACGGCATCCGCCTCTGCAAGGCGAAGCGTTTCCGCTACAAGAACAACGATCTGTCCGATCTCGAGGTGAAACTGAAGGAAGCCGACGCAGCGGGCGCGCGCCACAAGCTGATCGCGACCGACGGTGTGTTCTCGATGGACGGCATCATCGCCGATCTGAAAGGCATCTGTGACCTCGCCGATCGTTACGGCGCGCTCGTGATGGTCGACGATTCGCACGCGGTCGGCTTCATCGGCGCGCATGGCCGCGGCACGCCCGAGCACTGCGGCGTCGACGGTCGCGTCGACATCATCACCGGCACGCTCGGCAAGGCGCTGGGTGGTGCATCGGGCGGCTATGTCGCGGCCCGTCGCGAGGTCGTCGAATTGCTGCGCCAGCGTTCGCGCCCGTATCTGTTTTCGAACACGCTGACGCCGAGCATTGCCGCGGCGTCGCTGAAGGTGCTGGAACTGCTCGGCAGCGACGAAGGGGCGAAGCTGCGCGCACGCGTGCGCGAGAATGGCGCGCGTTTCCGCGAACAGATGACCGCCGCGGGTTTCACGCTCGTGCCGGGTGCGCATCCGATCATCCCGGTGATGCTCGGCGACGCGCAGCTCGCGACCAACATGGCTGACAAGTTGCTCGAAGAAGGCGTCTACGTGATCGGCTTCTCGTTCCCGGTCGTGCCGCGCGGTCGCGCACGCATCCGCACGCAGATGAGCGCCGCGCATACGCCTGAACAGATCGATCAGACGGTCGCCGCGTTCGTGCGCGTCGGCAAGTCGCTCGGCATCGTCTGACGGAGGCGCGACCATGAAAGCACTGGCAAAGCTCGAGCGCGGCCCGGGTCTCACGCTCACGCGCGTGAAGCGCCCCGAAGTCGGACACAACGACGTGCTGATCAAGATTCGCCGCACGGCGATCTGCGGCACCGACATCCATATCTGGAAGTGGGACGACTGGGCGCAGAAGACGATTCCCGTACCGATGCACGTCGGCCACGAATACGTTGGCGAGATCGTCGAGATGGGGCAGGAAGTGCGCGGCTTCGCGATCGGCGACCGCGTGTCCGGCGAAGGCCACATCACGTGCGGCTTCTGTCGCAACTGTCGTGCCGGCCGCCGGCATCTGTGCCGCAACACCGTCGGCGTCGGCGTGAATCGCGAGGGCGCGTTCGCCGAGTATCTGGCGATTCCCGCGTTCAACGCGTTCAAGATTCCGCCCGAGATTTCAGACGATCTCGCATCGATCTTCGATCCGTTCGGCAACGCGACGCACACGGCGCTGTCGTTCAATCTCGTCGGCGAGGACGTGCTGATCACGGGCGCGGGCCCGATCGGCATCATGGCCGTCGCGATCGCGAAGCACGTCGGCGCGCGCAACGTCGTGATCACCGACATCAACGACTACCGGCTCGAACTCGCGCGCAAGATGGGTGCGACGCGCGCGGTCAACGTCGCACGCGAGTCGCTGCGCGACGTGATGGCCGACCTGCACATGACGGAAGGCTTCGATGTCGGCCTCGAGATGTCGGGCGTGCCGAGCGCGTTCACCAGCATGCTCGAGGCGATGAATCACGGCGGCAAGGTCGCGCTGCTCGGCATTCCGCCCGCGCAGACGGCGATCGACTGGAACCAGGTGATCTTCAAGGGGCTCGAGATCAAGGGCATCTACGGGCGCGAGATGTTCGAGACCTGGTACAAGATGGTCGCGATGTTGCAAAGCGGCCTCGATCTGTCGCCGATCATCACGCATCGTTTTGCGGCCGACGATTACGAACAAGGCTTCGCCGCGATGCTGTCCGGTGAAAGCGGCAAGGTGATTCTCGACTGGACGGTCTGAGTGCCGGCGGGGCGGCTCGGCGCGTTTGCCGACTGCCCCGTTCGTGTCGACATGAGCGTTTGTCGAGGCAGGGCGGCTTCGACGAACGCGTGAGGTGAGATTATTCGGGAGCTGTGTTTGCGTGCCGAATGGCGGCTCGATCGTGCTTTCTCGAGGCGCGCAGGCAAGTAAGTCAATGGGCTGCACGTCGTTTCTAGTTGGCGATATGAGCGCGATCGCGCTTCGATTCCGCAGCAAGGCCGCGTCGGTGACATGCAATCGCGCGTGCACCTCACCTGTCAGCGTCGCTCTCCCGTCCGCGTCATCGCGTCATCGCGTCGTTTGGCGCGTGTCTTTCTTCCTGCCCTTCCGTTTCGTTTGCCGTGCCTCAATAGCGAGCCTCTGTCGCATCGCCCGCTTGCCACGTTCTTGCCGTGCTTCCGCGCCAGCACGTCATCACGCAACGCCGTCACGGTACCGCCTCGATGCGTGAGCCGATCAACCACATGCGAACTCACCTGTCAGCATGCCCGGCTGCATTGAT
Organism: Burkholderia sp. BCC1638; assembly: GCF_902833195.1. Classification (NCBI taxonomy): domain Bacteria; kingdom Pseudomonadati; phylum Pseudomonadota; class Betaproteobacteria; order Burkholderiales; family Burkholderiaceae; genus Burkholderia; species Burkholderia sp. BCC1638. The sequence goes on along the minus strand of NZ_CADFEC010000003.1, from coordinate 34,177 downwards.
CGGTGCGCTGCCCGTTATTTGATCCGCTCACCGTTCAACCATCGCGGTTCGAGTTGCAGACTCAACACGACGAGCCAGCGTTTCGGGCATTGCGGTGCAATCTCGATCAGTTCGCCATGCGCACCGGACACCGTCACGAACCCGTGCTGCGCCGCATGCCGATACGCGCGGGATGCGTCCGCCTGAAGCCAGAAGCTGACGAGCGCGCACGTGACGAAACGGAACAGCAGCAACGTCGCGGCTTCCGGCGCGTAGCCGACTGCGGCGAGCAAGGCGTCGAACACGAACGTCAGAATTTGCGTGACCGCGATCGTGATGACAGTCAGCTTCACCAGCCCGCGCATACGCAGCGCTGCCCGCATGCGGGCATGCGTCAGTGCGATCCGCGCGCGGTCGTCGTCGGCTTCGTGTTTCATGACGCCGCTCCGGCGCGCCGCGCGACGTGGATCGACGTCATGTCGGATGCAGGTATCCGCCCGTCGAACGAGCCAACGGCCTTGCACAGGATCGCGCTGTCGTAGCTGTGCCCTGCAAACCGCATCACGTCGATCAACTGAAATCCTTCGCGTCGATAGAAGTCGACGAGTCGGATAGCCGCATGCGGCGCATCGAGCGCGAGGTGCGTCGCGCCACGCGCGGCCGCGCGCCGTTGCGCGAACGCGAGCAGCGCACGGCCGATGCCGCGATCCTGCCAGACTGGATCGACGGCCAACTGGCCGAGCGTCGCGACGCGTCGGCTGCGGTACGGATCGCACCGCGAATCGGGATCGTGCGGCCGCATCGTGATCGTCGCGACCAGATGCGCGTTCCCGAGCGCGACGAAACACTCGCCGGTGAGCATGCGTTCGCGCGTCGCCGACGCCGGCTGGTCGACACCCGGACAGTTGAAGCCCGCGGCGCCGAGAGGCGCGTACGCGCGATGCAGCAACGCGGTCAAAGACTCGTACGAATCGCTGCGCGGATCGAAACGCCGTACGACGATGCGGCCATCGAGCCGCTTCGCATAAGCCGCATAGGCACGCTCGGAGCGTGCGGATTCCGGTCGCTGCATGATGTCCTTTCGGCCAGACAGGTTGACCGAAGTGTAGTGAGCACCCAGCGTCAGCTTCAAGAAAAAATGTCGTAAACGCCGCCTGCAATGCGCTGCCCGCCATCGAAACCAGGCGGCGCTCGGCCCTTCCGACGACAGGGCCTTTTCACGTGGCAGTTGACGATGGAGAACGATCGTTCTACCGTAAACCCATGAACACACACGATGACTTCTCCGGCGAACCGGCCGTTCGCGACCGGTTGCTCGACGCGGCCGAAGCGCTGATCTACTCGGGCGGCATCCACGCCACGGGCGTCGATGCGATCGTGAAGCGATCCGGTGCCGCGCGAAAGAGCTTTTATTCGCATTTCGAATCGAAGGAGGCGCTGGTTGTCGCCGCGCTCGAGCGCCGCGACGAGCGCTGGATGCACTGGTTCGTCGACGCCACGCTGGCGCGCGGCAAGTCGCCGCGTGCGCACTTGCTCGGCATGTTCGACGTGCTGCGCGACTGGTTCTCGCAACCCGATTTTCACGGCTGCGCGTTCCTGAACGCGTCCGGCGAGATTGCCGACACCGACGATTCGGTACGCGTCGTCGCGCGTATGCACAAGGCGCGCTTGCTTGCGTTCGTGCGCGAGCGGCTCGACGCGTATGCCGACGACGCCGGCATCGAGCGTCGCGGCCTGGCCCGCCTCGCGCGCCAATGGCTGGTGTTGATCGACGGCGCGATCGGCGTCGCGCTCGTCAGCGGCGATGCGACCGCGGCGCGCGATGCGCGCGCAACCGCCGAACTCTTGCTCGATACGGTGTCTCGAGCGTCGAAGTAACGCGTCCCAACCGGCTGCGTTCATGCGCGGCCCCAACCTTGAACAGGAGCATCCCATGTCCGCTTCCCCGGAAGTTCGTCCGCCCGTTCCGCCCTTCACGCTCGATACGGCGCGCCAGAAAGTGCGTGCCGCGGAGGATGCGTGGAACACGCGCGACCCGCAGCGCGTGTCACTTGCCTATACGCCGCAGAGCCGGTGGCGCAATCGCGCGGAGTTCGTGACGGGCCGCGACGAGATCGTCGGACTGCTGCAGCGGAAATGGACGCGCGAGCTCGACTACCGGCTGATCAAGGAGCTGTGGGCGTTCGGCGGCAATCGCATCGCGGTGCGATTCGCGTACGAATGGCATGACGACGCCGGCAACTGGTTCCGCTCATACGGAAACGAAAACTGGGAGTTCGACGAAAACGGCTTGATGGCGCATCGCCACGCGAGCATCAACGACCTGCCGATTCGCGAAGCGGATCGCCTGTACCACTGGCCGCTCGGTCGCCGTCCGGACGATCATCCCGGCCTGTCCGATCTCGGGCTGTGACGCATCACGATAGCGTCGCGCGAACGCGCTCGTTCATGCATCGAGCGCGACGCCTGTGCAAAACGGTGAGGGAATACGGGAGCCGCAGGTTGAGGTGAGCGTTTTCGGGAGTGGAGGAATTTCGTGCGGGACGGTGTGATTTTTCACGCTCTGCATCTCACCGATCGATCTTCGCAGGAAACGATGCGGTTGCACTGATCGAAGCGCAGCATGCGACATCGGCGTCGCACTTGCTGCATACATGCATGACGGTGAGTTTCAAGTTTCAATCGGTGTATATCGATGCGCGATGCAACTCACCGCTCGACATCGACGTGACGCTGGCCACCGCGATGAATCGACACGTAACCGTGCGTGCCGCCGAATCGCGTTGCTCACCGTTCGACATCGACACGCAGGCCTCCAGGCGCGCGCGTCGGAATCGACGAAGGTGCGCGGCAGTCAGTCGTGCTGCTCACCATTGAGCACGACATCGATCGAACCCTTCCCGGCCGCGCGCCTTCGGATCGTTCCGTCAGCCGGAGATCCGCACCGCGATCGCCTCTCCCACTTCCTGCGTCCCCGCTTGGCCGCCGAGATCGCGCGTGCGCGGCCCGGTGCGCAGCACGTCCTCGATCGCCGCGACGATCGCATCGTGCGCCTCGCGTTCGCGACCCGCGCCGTTGCCGAGGAAGTCGAGCATCATCGCCGCCGACCAGATCATCGCGATCGGATTCGCAATGTACTGGCCCGCGATGTCCGGTGCGGAGCCGTGCACCGGTTCGAACAGCGATGGAAACGTGCGGTCCGGGTTCAGGTTCGCCGACGGCGCGATGCCGATCGTGCCCGTGCAGGCCGGCCCGAGGTCGGACAGGATGTCGCCGAACAGATTCGACGCGACGACGACGTCGAAGCGGTCGGGCTGCAGCACGAAGCGCGCGCACAGGATGTCGATGTGCTGCTTGTCGACGGCGATCTCGGGATAGCGTTCGCCCATCTCGGCCGCGCGCGCGTCCCACCACGGCATGCTGATCGCGATGCCATTGCTCTTCGTCGCGACGGTCAGGCGCTTCGCGCGGCGCTGCGCGAGCTCGAATGCGAACTTCAGCACGCGCTCCGTGCCGTGACGCGTGAAGATCGACTGCTGCATCACCACTTCGCGGTCGGTGCCTTCGAACATCGTGCCGCCGACCGACGAATATTCGCCTTCGGTGTTCTCGCGCACGATCATGAAGTCGATGTCGCCCGCTTTGCGGCCGGCGAGCGGCGACGGCACGCCGTCGAACAGGCGCGCGGGCCGCAGGTTGATGTACTGGTCGAATTCGCGGCGGAATTTCAGCAGCGAACCCCACAGCGAAATGTGATCAGGCACCGTCGCGGGCCAGCCGACTGCGCCGAACAGGATCGCGTCCATGCCCGACAACCGGGCCTTCCAGTCGTCCGGCATCATCTTGCCGTGCTGCGCGTAGTAGTCGCAGCTCGCCCAGTCGATCTGCTCGAACTGGAAACGGATGCCGAAGCGCGCCGTCACGGCGTCGAGCGCGCGCAGGCCTTCGGGCATCACTTCACGGCCGATGCCGTCACCGGGGATGACGGCAATCTTGTACGTCTTGTCGCTCATGCAAGCCTCCTTGGCTGGTCGGGCCGCCGGCAGCGTGCGCAGCGGAACACGACGCCATTTTATTTATTTCCATTCAGATTAAAATCGTGCGAAAGGTTAATCGACTTTCCACGAATCGTGAATAAATCGCCGAATCTCGACGACCTGCGCGTCTTCAGCCTGGTCGTCCGCCTGACGAGCTTCAGTGCGGCGGCCGAGCAGCTCGCGGTCTCGCCCGCCTATGTGAGCAAGCGCATCGCGCTGCTCGAGGCGCAGCTCGGCACGCGGCTGCTGCATCGGTCGACGCGCCGCGTGACGGTCACGGAGGCCGGCGAACGCGTGTTCGCGCGTGCCGAGAAGATTCTCGACGACGTCGACCATCTCGTCGAGGACGTGTCGACCACGCGCACGGTGCCGCGCGGCACGCTGCGCATCTCGAGCAGCTTCGGTTTCGGCCGTCATGTCGTCGCGCCGGCGTTGCTCGACTTCTCCGCGCGTTATCCGCAGCTGAACGTGCGGCTCGATTTGTTCGACCGGCTCGTCGACGTCGCGGGCGAAGGCTACGACCTCGACGTGCGCATCGGCGACGAGATCGCCGATCACCTGATCGCGCGCCGCCTTGCCGCGAACTATCGCGTGCTGTGCGCATCGCCCGACTATCTCGCACGGCGCGGCACGCCCCGCACGCTCGCGGATCTCGCATCGCACGACTGCCTCGCGATCAAGGAGCGCGACCATCCGTTCGGCGTCTGGCGGCTGAACCTGCGCGGCGAAACGGCAACGGTGAAGGTCGGCGGCGCGCTGTCGACGAACCACGGCGAGGTGGCCGTGCAATGGGCGCTGGCCGGGCGCGGGATCGTGCTGCGCTCGATCTGGGAAGCGGGGCCGCTGATCGAACGCGGCGCACTTCGTCGCGTGCTGCCGGACGTAATCCAGCCGGCGAACATCTGGGCGGTGTATCCGGAACGCGTCGCGGCTTCGGCGAAAGTGCGCGTATGCGTCGATTTTCTCGCGGAGGCGCTTGCCGGGTTGAACGCTGCAGCGGGTGACGATGCGGCCTGAAATCGGCCAAAGGTGAGCTTTTACGGGGGCATGTGAAAGCGTTGGCGGACGCCCGTCGTTGGCTCGCAATCGCGTCGCGATCCGGTAGCGTGCCGCGCACACCGGCGGCCGCGATGCGCCGGACCTGCCAATGATGACGCCCGCCCGTGATTTACGCCGCCTTCGGTGTGCTCGCCGCGCTCGCCGCACCGAGCATCAGGTCGAGATTCTGCACGGCCGCGCCGGATGCCCCTTTGCCGAGATTGTCGAACACGGCGGACAGCAGCACCTGACCGTGCTCGACATTCACGAACACGCCGAGCCGCAGGTCGTTCGTACCGTTCAACGCTTGCGGATCGAGATGCGCGATCGTGCGCGTATCCGCGAGCGGAGTGACCTCGACGTGGCGCGCGCCGGCGTAATGGTGCGCGAGACACGCATGCAGCGACTCACCGGTCACGCCAGCCGGGAGCAGGCGCAGCTCGATCGGCACGGTCAGCACGATGCCTTGCCGATAGGCGCCGTAAGCCGGCACGAACAGCGGACGATGCGCGAGCCCGGCGTGCAGCTGGATTTCGGGCACGTGCTTGTGCGCGAGCGCGAGGCCGTAGACCTGCAGCGGTTTCGTGCGTGCGGCTCCGTTCGATTCGAATTCGTCGACGGCGGCCCGGCCGCCGCCCGAGTAACCGGACACGGCATGGATGCTCACCGGATAGTCGCGCGGAAGCAGGCCGGCTCGTTGCAGCGGCCCGAGCAGGCCGATCGCGCCTGTCGGATAGCAGCCCGGATTGGTGACGCGCCGCGCGTGCGCGATCGTCTGCGCATGTCCGTCGATCATCTCGGGAAAACCGTAGACCCATTCCGGATCGGTGCGATGGGCCGAGCTTGCGTCGATCACGCGTACCGCCGGATTCCGGATGAAGCCGACCGCTTCGCGCGCGGCGGCGTCGGGCAGACACAGAATCGCGATATCGGATGCGTTGATCGCTTCGGCGCGCCGCGTGGGGTCCTTGCGCTCGGCATCGGGCAGCGTGACGAGCCGCAGGTCGGTGCGATTCCGCAGGCGCTCGTGGATCTGCAGTCCGGTCGTACCTTGGTCGCCGTCGATGTAGACAGTGGAGAGGCTCATGATGGTCGCGTTCCTCGCTTCGGACGTCGGGAAAGCCATATCGTCCATCGAACGCCTAGAATAGGAAAAGTTGAATTTCCTGATTGCGAGATTCAGATTTCCTGAACGAGAGGTGGAAATGCGCGAGATCAGTCTGGATCGACTGCGTACGTTGGTCGCGATCGCCGACCAGGGATCCTTCGTGGCCGCCGCGCAACTGCTTCATCTCGCGCCGCCGACGGTCAGCCTTCATGTTGCCGAACTCGAAAGCCGTATCGGTGCGCCGTTGCTGTCGCGCACGCGCGGCAACGTGCAGCCGTCGACCATCGGTGCCGTGCTGGTCGAGCGGGCGCGCCGTCTGCTGGCCGAGGTCGAGTCGACCCTCGACGACGTGGAGCGACAAGTGCAGGGGCTGACCGGGCGGGTGCGTCTCGGCGCATCGACCGGCGCGATCGCTCATCTGTTGCCGCAGGCGGTGGCCCGGCTGCGCGAGCGGCATCCGGACATCGATGTCCAGATCGCGGTGCTCACGTCGCACGACACGCTGGCGCGCATCGCGCAGGGCACGCTCGACGTCGGCCTGGTGGCGCTGCCGCAGCCGGCGGTCGCGGGGCTGTCGATCCGCGCGTGGCGGCGCGATCCGGTGCTCGCCTTTCTGCCCGCGGACTGGCGGCTGCCGGCGCGTGTGACGCCGGCCTATCTGGCCGCGCGCCCGCTGATTCTCAACGATGCGACCACCCGCCTGTCGCGGCTCACGACGGAATGGTTCGCGCTCGGTGGCCACCGCCCCGAGCCGCGCATCGAACTCAACTACAACGATGCGATCAAGAGTCTGGTCGCCGCCGGCTACGGCGCGACGCTGCTGCCGCACGAGGCGGGCGCCCCGTTGCCGGACGCACGCATCGTCATGCGGCCGCTGCGTCCGGCGTTGTGGCGCGAACTGGGCATCGCCCATCGGGCAGGCCCGATCGAGCGGTCGACCCAGCACGTGCTCGACGCGTTATGGGCGCTCGGCGCGAGCTAGGAAGCGGCCACCGGTATTCCGGTTCGTCGGGCGTCGCGCGCGGCCGCGCCGGCGTCGGCACGTGGCCGTGGCCCGTCACAGCCGGTTGTCCCGCGCGAGCATCAGCACGCGCGCCCAGCGCTGCGCATCGCGCTTGTCCATCATCGGCAGCTTCCATTCGCCGCGTACGGCGTCGCGCACACGCACGACCAGATGCCAGCGGCCGTCGATCGGCGCGGCTTCGCAGCCGTCGAGCTGCGACAACGTATAGCGGCCGTCCGCGCCGTCATGCGACAGCCACAGCAACCCCTGCGTCGCGGACACACGCACCTCGCCCCACGCGCGATGCACGATATGGGTCCAGCCTTGTTCCTTCGTGTTCGGTGCAATGTCACGACGGCGTTTGATCCACCACGCGACCAGCGCGATCAGGATCGCGGCGGCGAGCATGGCGGCCGCGATCGCGGCCGGCTGGCCGAACTGCGCGGCGATGACGTGAAACAGGTGAACCGCGCCCCATCCCAGGGCGATGAGCGCGAACAGCGCAATGAAAATCGGCATGTCGAATCGGAAAGGAGGACGGACCGGCGCAGGCAGCGCGCCGGTCCGTCGCACGCAGCATTACCGGCGGCGGTGAATGTCGTGCGTGACGAAGCCCGCGTCGTTGGTGGGCAGCGCGAGGCCGTCCTTGACCGCGAGCGTCTTGCGGATGTCGTCGAGCCCCGCGCTCCAGTGGTCGCGCATCGTCGACAGACCGAACTGATAGTCCTTGTAGTGGTGCTCGTACGCCTTCTGCTGATAGATCAGGTGCTGGATGTTGTACTTCTTCCCGCTCGACATCGCTTCAGCCTCGACGCACCACGGGTCGTTCTTGCGCTGTTCTTCGGGCACCTGCTCGAGCACGTGGCGCAGCACGTTGCGGTAGCGCTGCTCGCGCTGCAGCGTGTCGGTGACGAAACGCGTGCGGCTCGAATACTGCACGTCCTTCGTGCGTTCCGCGACGTCGGCCATCGTGCGCGGCAGCGGCCCGCGTGCGCTCCACAGGTCGACCTGGAACGCGAGCGTGTCGCGCCGCGGACGCGCGCGCAGCACTTCCATCAGCGGCGTATTCGACACGACGCCGCCGTCCCAGTAATACTCGCCGTCGATCTCGACCGGCGGGAACGCGGGCGGCAGCGCGCCGGACGCCATGAAGTGCTCGGGCGCGAGGCGGATGCGCGAGTTGTCGAAGTACACGAAGTTGCCGGTGCCGACGTTGACCGCGCCGACCGACACGCGCGTCTCGCCCGAGTTGATCCGGTCGAAATCGCACAGCTTGAGCAGCGTCGCGCGCAGCTGCGACGTGTCGTACCAGCTGATCTTTTCCGGATGATCGGACACGCCCGGCAGCGGCGGCGGGAAGCGCGGCACGAAGAAGCCCTGCTGGCCCTGCATCATCGCGCTGGCGGCCTGCGACGCGGTGAAGAACGTGCGGATCTGATCGATGCTGTTGAACAGCGCGAACTCGAACGCGGCCGGAATCGCGGGAAAGAACGCCGGCTGGCAGATCGTTTCCCAGAATTCGCGCAGCCGCTCGACGCGATGTTCGGGCGCATTGCCGGCGATCAGCGCGGTGTTGAGCGCGCCGATCGAGATGCCGGCGATCCAGTCGAGCGGAACGTCCGCTTCGTGCAGCCCTTCAAATACGCCGGCCTGATACGCGCCGAGCGCGCCGCCGCCCTGCAGGACGAGCGCGATCGTTTCGTATGGCAGCGACCGCGCAGCGGCCGGCGCGCCGGCTTCGTGATGCAGGTCCGCCGCATCGACGGCCTGCTTTTCTGTACGCGCGTGCGGTTTCATCAGTTGCTCCGAGAAATCCCGCCGTGGATGGCGGATACGAATGGCCTGCCGTCGCTCGACGGCACGCCATCGTGAGTCGTGAGAATGGACGTGATGCGGGAATCGCCTCCCGTCAGGGAGGCGAGGACGTTACTGCATGAACCAGCCGTGGCTGACGATGAACGACTGGCCCGTGAGCGCGGCGCTCGGGAACGCCGACAGGAACAGCACCGTCTGCGCGACGTCCTGCACCGTCGTGAACACGCCGTCGACCGTGTTGCCGAGCATCACCTTCTTCACCACTTCCTCTTCGCTGATCCCCAGTTCCTTCGCCTGCTCCGGAATCTGCTTGTCGACCAGCGGCGTGCGCACGAAGCCCGGACACACGACGTGCGAGCGCACGTTGTGCTTCGCGCCTTCCTTCGCCAGCACACGTGCCAAACCCAGCAGCCCGTGCTTGGCCGTCACGTACGCCGACTTCAGCGGCGACGCCTCGTGCGAGTGCACCGAACCCATGTAGATCACGACGCCGCCGCGATCGTCCTTGTACATGTGCTTGAGCGCGGCCTTGGTCGTCAGGAACGCGCCGTCGACGTGGATCGCCTGCATCTTCTTCCAGTCGGCGAACGAGTAGTTCTCGATCGGATTGACGATCTGGATGCCCGCGTTCGACACGAGGATGTCGACCGAGCCGAACGTTTCAGCCACCTTGTCGATGCCGCTGTTGACCGCTTCCTCGCTGGTCACGTCCATCGCGACGCCGATCGCCTTGCCGCCTGCCTTGTTGATCTCGTCGGCAACCGCGTTTGCGCCGTCCTGGTTCAGGTCGGCGATCGCGACCGCGGCGCCTGCATTGGCCAGCTCCAGTGCGATTTCCTTGCCGATGCCGCTTGCGGCGCCCGTGACGACTGCGGTCTTGCCATTCAGGTTGCTCATTTCGAATTTCCCGTGGTGAAAGGTTTGACAGGGAGAAAGGACTGCGGACGTGTTACTGAGCCAGGTAATCGTAGACGACTTCGCCGAGGCCGAGTGTCAAATCCGCGACGAGGTGGCGCGCTTCGACGATCTCGAGCACCGGCAGGTCGGCTACCGGCGCAAGTGCGTGCGGTGCCAGTTCGAGCGAGGCCGGGCCCGTCCACGCGCCCTTCATCTTGATGTCCTGCATGTAGTAGCGCACCAGTTCGCATACGCGTGCGGTGCCGTCGACGTGCGGGATGATCTTGAGCAGGAAGTTCGGGCCGGCGAGGCGCTTCGTCTGCTCGTCGATGTCGAGTTCCTTGTGCTTGTAGCCCATCGTGCCGGTCGCGACGCGTACCTTGCCGTAGTCGAGCGTGCCAAGGATGTGATCGGTGTTCACGTGCAGCGTGGGCGACGCGAGTTTCTTCGGGAAACCCCACAGCTCGCGGCCGCCGGCGATCGGCGGGTGATCGTCGAGATACATCGCGAGCGTATAGCCGCCGGCCTGGCCGTTGTACTCGACGGGGATCACCTGGCCGCTTTCCGTGTAGTCGCCGAAGCCGGTCGAATCGGCCATGCGAATGAATTCGTAATGGACGAGCGGCTCGGTGACCTGCAGCGGCTCGGGCACGATTTCACGCAGACGGTCCGGATCGGTGCGATACGTGATGATCAGAAACTCACGATCGACGAAACGGTACGGGCCCATCGGAAAGGCGGGGCTGGTCAACGGCATCGCAAACGCTTTCGATCGGACATCGCTGGGTTTCATGCGGACTCCTTGTTGTTGATCGCTTCGTGGATGAGTGCTCGTAAGCCCGTAATCCTATGCCTGTGCGTTGCCGTTGTGCGATGCCGCATCTGGAATTAATTGTTGCCGATTTCGAATTATTTGCAACGCAAATATTGAGGCGAACGGTGCGAACGGCATGGAGCGCAGGGGGGCGGTCCGATATTCTCAGGCGTCGATGACGCCACGATGTGAAAAAGGTGAGCCTTTACGGGATGGTTGGTGAGCTTTTGCAGGAGACGGTCGCGCAGGAATGTGACAATTGCGTGAACTTGTGTTGCAGTGCTGGCTCTAAGTGCGTTCGCGCGCGACGCACGCGCCCGGTTCTTATCCCCGGCCGTCCGACGCATTAAGCATTGCTTAAGCGAGTGAGCACTAGCATCGTTCCAACCGACCGGCACGCCCGGTCCAATCGTTACGCCCCCACGCAACCGCATTCATGCAGAACCTCAATCTCACCCTCTTTTCCGCCGTCAATGCCGGCGCCGTGCCGCACCCCGGTGTGGCTCGCGTCGCGATCTTCGCCGCCGACTGGCTCGTCTATGCGCTGCCCGCGATGCTCCTGCTGACCTGGATCTTCGGCGAGCGCCCGACGCGCCGCCAGGCGATCGAAGCCGGCGTCGGCACGTGCGTGGCGCTGGCGCTCGCGCAGGTGATCGGGCATTTCTGGTTTTCGCCGCGGCCGTTCATGGCAGGCGTCGGCACGCAACTGATTCCGCATGCGCCGGACAGCTCGTTTCCGAGCGATCACATGACGTTCGCGTGGAGTCTCGCGGTCGGCATGATGCTCGCCGGCAGCACGCGGCTGACCGGGTTCGTGATGGCCGCGATGGCCGTCGTGATTGCATGGGGGCGTGTGTATGCGGGCGTGCACTGGCCGTTCGACATGGCCGGTGGCGTGCTGGTCGGCACGGCCGGCGCGCTGGCCGCGCATCTGTACGGACAACGCGTCGTCGAGCTGCTCGAACGGATCGGCGACGTCGTGCACGCGGTGATGATGGGGCGCGAGCGCGCGCCCTGAGCGGGAGAACCAGGGGCCGGACGCCGTCAACCGGGCGTCTTGGCCGCTTCAGCCGAAGCGGACGGGCCGCCGCCCGCTTCGTGCAGTTCGGGCGTCTCGCCCGGGTGCTGTGCGGCGTCGCGTTCGAGTGCGCTTTCCTTCAGGATCGCGCACATCGCAACGAACAGCGCGAGCACGACGGCCGCCAGGCCGCAATAGCCGGCGATCTTCAGGTTGCGAAGGAAAGGCGAAGCGTGGCTTTCTTTTGTCATGACCGGGCGCTCCTGGGCGGGCTGCGGCGGCTGTCGCCCGACAGCGGCGTCGCAGACATAGATATATACCAGCCGCCCCGCCGATGCCAAGCTCGCCGCTGCGCGGGCACCCGTTCGCGTCAGTCTTCCAGCGTTTCGTGCACGGCCGCCGCGCCGCGCTTCCAGTATGCCGCCGCGCGGATGCGCGACTTGTCGACGCCGCGCTCGCCGGTCAGGTGCTGCCGCACCGCGCGCATCGACTGCGCTTCCCCCGCTGCCCACACGTAACCGTCGCCGGAGGATGGCAGCGGCAACTCGCGCACCGCATTCAGCAGTACGTCGCCGTCTGCCGCGTCGGCTTCGGCGCGAAAGCGCCAGATTTCATGCACGTCGGCGCGCGTATCGAACGCGATTTGCGCGGTGCGATCCGCGACTTCCAGCACGACCGCCGCGCGCGCTCCGGCCGGCAATTGCTCGAGACGCCGCGCGACCGCGGGAAGCGCCGTATCGTCGCCGATCAGCAGATGCCAGTCGAAATCGATCGGGACCACGAACGAACCGCGCGGACCGCCGATGCCGAGCCACTGGCCGACGCGTGCCTGCGCCGCCCATTGCGATGCGGGGCCCGGATGGTTCAACACGAATTCCAGATCGAGTTCGCAGGCGGCGCGGTCGAAGCGGCGCGGCGTGAAATCGCGCGCGACCGGCTTCGGTTGGCCTTCGGGAAACTCGGGGCCATTCGCGCCGAGCGTCGGCATCGTGGGCCGGTCGGCGCCGGGCGGCGGGAAAAAAACTTTCACGTGATCGTCGAACGACGACGATTCGAAATCTGCGAGGTCGGGGCCGCCGAGGGTGACGCGCAGCAGGTGCGGCGTCACTGCGTGCACGCGCACGACCTGCAGCAGGCGGAACTTGAGCGTATGGCGCACGCGGGTGACGGCGCGTTCGGATGGGTTCTGCATCAATCCGTTCTCCTTGGGTTTTGACGGGCGGCGCGGATCACGCGCCGGTGCCGCCTTCGATTTCGGCCGTTGCGCGGCGCATGATCGCGGCGATGCGCCGCTGTTCGTCGGCGTCGGCGGCGCTCTTGTGGAGCAGCGCCCGCTTCAACGCGAGGCGGGCCTCGACGAACTCGGGCAGCCAGCCGGGCTGCGCTTCGTCCTGCGCTTCGCCGCCTGTCGATTCGCCGGCGAACGCGCGGCGCATGAATTCCATCTTGCGCGCGAGGTGCGTGAGGCGTGCGAACAAGGTGTCGACGCGTTCGCGCTGCACATCGAGATGCGCGCGGCCGTCGTCGGTCAGCGCATAGCGCTTGCGGTTGCCTTCCGCCTGCGAGGCGACGAAGCCGACTTCCTCGAGATACGTGAGCGCCGGATACACCATGCCGGGGCTCGGGCTATAGAAACCGTTCGAGCGCGTGTCGAGTGCCTTGATCAGTTCGTAACCGTGGCTAGGTTGCTCGGCGACCAGCGCGAGCAGCAGCAACTGGAGATCGTCGGAGCTGAACTGGCGGCCGCGCGGCATGCCGTCGTCACCGAAATCGCCAAAGCCGCCGCGTCCGCCACGGCCACCGAACGGGCCGCCGCCGAATGGATCGTGGCCGCGCCGATGCCGGCCGATTGCTTGCCAGATGCTGGCGTACCAGCCAGGGCCGGCATGCGCACCATGACCGTCGCATCGGGCATGGCCGCGGGAGGGGTTGTGTCGCATGATTGTGTCCTGTATGTCGTAAAACATATCTAAAGATATATATCGAAAGATATAGCGTCAAGCAGCAAATAAGGGGGCGGATGAAGTGAGGGCAGATCCGTAGGTTTGCGGGGAAGGTGGGTTTTTTTGCGGTATTCAGTTCTTCCACCAGCCGCGACCGGATACACGGCAATCTGCCCTTTCGCAGCGAGGGCACTTCAATACGTTGCCGACCACGCCGAGCGGACCATCGCGATATCGCGACTCCATCGTGACTTTGCGGTGACCGTGGACGCCGTCACGGGCCAGCCTCAAAGCTCGATCCGGGTCCAGACCGCGCTGGCGCTGATGATGGGTTATGGCGACGGGAAGACGAGCGCACTGATCGACATACGGGATCCGCTGCATGCCACGATCGTCATGCTGACACCGCCGGACGCCGCGTCGCGGCAGGCGCATCCGCAGACGTTCAGCTGGGATTTTTGACGAACCGGATCAACACGTCATGGCGCACGCCCGGCCGCGACGCCGGGCACGGCGCGATGCAGATCGGAGAGCCAGACGATCAGTGCGAACTGCAATTCTTCGAGAAAAGCCCGCGCGTAGGGAATGAGCTACTGCTGCTCGCTGCTGCCACTCGTGCACTCGAAGAAACGCGGCGCTTGCGCGGTCAGGACCGGACCGAAATCCTGGAGTGCACGATCGATCCATGGGGACATGTCGGCGTAGAGGGCCGCCGGCACGCGCTCGCGAAATTGTGCCGGATCTGCGATTTCGACAAAACAGTTGGCAGTACAGAGCGCTACGCTCCAATTTGCGTCGAGCACGCGTGATAGATAAGCTGCCCGCACATCGCCTGGCGCATCAAGTGGTCTTCAGACCGCGCTCGCTGCGTCGATCTTGCGAATGTCTTCCTCGTCGAGCCGCACGCGGATCGCTTCTCCGAGCAATGCGAGCTGCCCGAGTGACGTCGCACTCGCGATCGGTGCGGTGATCGTCGGCCGCGCGATCTGCCATGCGAGCGCGATCGCGGCTGGTTGCGTGCCGTGCTTCGCCGACACGTCGTCGAGCGCCGCGAGAATGCGCAGGCCGCGCGCATCGAGATAACGGGCGACGCGATCGCCGCGCACGCTTTTCTTCAGGTCGGCTTCGCTGCGGTACTTGCCCGACAGGAAGCCGCTCGCGAGCGCGTAGTAGTTGACGACGCCCAGTTTCAGGTCGCGCACGACCGGCTCGAGATCGCGCTCGTACTCGGCGCGGTCGATCAGGTTGTATTCCGGCTGGATCACCTGGTACGCGGGCAGGCCGTTGCGCTTGCTGACGTCGGCGGCTTCGCGCAGGCGTGCGCCGCTGTAGTTCGACGCGCCGATGATGCGCACCTTGCCCGCGTCGATCAGCTTCTGGTAAGCGGAGAGCGTTTCTTCGAGCGGTGCCGTGTCGGCGAGATCGCGGTGCGAGAAATACAGGTCGATGTAGTCGGTCTGCAGGCGGCGCAGCGAATCGTCGGCGGCCTTCAGGATGTTGTCCTTCGTCAGGCCGGCGCGCGCCGCGAGCAGGCCGACCTTGGTCGCGATCACGACCTGCTCGCGCTTGCCGGAACGCTTGAGCCACTTGCCGATGATCGTTTCCGATTCGCCGCCGCTGTTGCCGGGCGCCCAGGCCGAATAGACGTCGGCCGTGTCGATGAAGTTGATGCCGGTGTCGGCGAGCGCGTCGAGCAACTCGAACGATGCGTTCTCGTCGACGGTCCAGCCGAAGACGTTGCCGCCGAAGGCGAGCGGGGAAACCTGGATGTCCGACGTGCCGAGGGTGCGTAGTGCCATGTTGCTCTCCGGAATCTGAGGGGTGACGGGATGAGACGCCGGGATTGGCCGGGATGAATGCGACGGGAAGGCGAACGGGCGAAGCGCTTTAGCCGTTGTCGCGGACACCGGAACATTCTCGCTGATCGAGCGGAATCGTGCAGCGGACGGCGAATGGTCCGTCCGGCAGATGGATGATCCGCGCGGCGGCGTTCGATCCGGAACTGAATCTTGAGGCGTCCGGGGAGAGACAGGCGGAGATCCGGCGTATCGCACCACTTCGACGGAGCGGAACGAAAAACGGGCGGCGAAGTTGCCGCCCGCGATCGATCGGCGCCCCAATCCGTTACCGCAACTGCACGGCCGCCAGAAACAGCACCATGCTGCCGATCGCGCCATCCAGCACGCGCCACGCGACGGCCTTGCGGAACCACGGTGCAAGCAGCCGCGCGCCGTATCCGAGCCCGAGGAACCACACGACGCTGACCGCCATCGCGCCGATCGCGAACGCAAGCCGCGAGCCGTCCGGCTCGCGCGCGCCGGCCGTGCCGATCAGCAGGAACGTATCGAGATACACGTGGGGGTTGAGCCACGTGAACGCGAGCGTCATCAGCACGATCGCGACCGCGCTCTGCGGCGGCGGCGCGACGGCATCGCCGCGCACGTCGAGCGTTTCGTGTCCGGGCTTGAACGCGCGACGCAGCGCGTTGATACCGAACCACGCGAGATATGCGAGGCCGACGTACAGCACGACGTGGACGAAGGTCGGATAGCGTTCGACGAGAACCGATGCGCCGCCGACGCCCGCGCCGATCAGGATCATGTCGGACAGCGCGCACAGCAGCACGATCTTGCCGACATGCGAGCGCATGATGCCTTGCCGGAGCACGAACGCGTTCTGCGCACCGATGGTGACGATGAGCGACCCGCACAGGGCGGCGCCGTGGGAAAAAGCGATCCAGTTCATGATGGGAAGAGGTCGAGCAGTAGACGGGTGAATCGGTTGGCGCTAGTCTGCGGTCAGCCGAAACATAAGAGAAGCTAATTCATCTAATGCCGATTAAGGAAATCTAATGCTCGACTACGCATTGCTCGACGCTCTCGCGGCGGTGATCCGGCACGGCTCGTTCGAACGGGCGGCCAGGGAGCTGAACGTCACGCCATCGGCGGTATCGCAGCGCGTGAAACTGTTGGAGGAGCGCGTCGGCAGCGTGCTCGTCAAGCGCGGGCAGCCGTGCGTCGCGACGACGTCCGGCGCGTTGCTGTGCCGGCATACGGAGCGCGTGCAGTTGCTCGAGGCCGAACTGGGTGGCCGGATGCCGGCATTGCCCGGCCAGATCGCAAGCGCATGGCCGATGTTGCGCGTGGCCGTCAACGACGACAGCGTCGCGACCTGGTTCATCGATGCGGTCGGGCCGTTCTGCACCGAGCGCGAGACCTTGCTCGACCTCGTGATCGACGACCAGGACTACACGGCCGCGCGCATTCGCGATGGCAGCGTGCAGGGCGCGGTGACCGCGCAGGCCGAGCCGATCCAGGGATGCCGTTCGACGCGGCTGGGGCGCATCCGCTATCGCGCGGTGTGTTCGCCGGCGTTTTACGACCGCTATTTCGGCGCGGGCATCACGCGCGATGCGCTACGTCGTGCGCCGTGCGTGATGTTCAATCCGAAGGACGGTTTGCAGGCGCGCTTCATCCGGCGCGTGACGCGCGCGGATCTCGATCCGCCGCAACACTGGATCCCGCACGTCGCGGGCTACCTGCGTGCATGCGAAACGGGGCTGGGATGGGGGATGTGCCCGGACCGGATGGTCGATCGCCAGCTGGCGGCGGGCGAACTGGTCGACATGTCGCCCGGGCGGACGGTTGATATCGACCTGTACTGGCAGAGCTGGCGTTTGTCGATCGGCTGGCTCGACGATTTCAGCGCGGCGCTGAAAGCGCGCGCCGCGCTGTTTCTCGACTGATTGGGGCCGGAGGGATGGACGGCGGCGGCGCGCAGGATACGCGCCGCGCGGGGTCAGACGTGGTGCAGGCCGTCGAAGTCGACGATCTGTACGAGGCGGCCGTGCATTTCGATCAGGCCGCGCTTCTGGAACTTCGACAGCGTGCGGCTGACCGTTTCGAGCGTCATGCCGAGGTAGCTGCCGATGTCTTCGCGTGTCATCCGCAGGTTGAATTCCGACGGCGAGTAGCCGCGCTTCAGGTAACGCGACGACACGTCGAGCAGGAACGCGGCGACGCGCTCTTCGGCGTTCAACGAGCCGAGCAGCATGGTTTGCGACGTTTCGCGCACGATCTGCTCGCTCATCAGCTTGTGCATGCGCAGCTGCATCGTGCCGGCTTCCGAGCACAGCGACTTGAGCGCGCTGTACGGAATCACGCAGACCGAGCTGTCTTCCAGCGCAACCGCGGTGCGCGGGTGCGTGTCGTCGCAGATGCCGTCGAGGCCGAGCGCTTCGCCCGCGAGGTGCAGGCCGGTGACCTGCTCACGTCCGTCGTGGCGCGTGGCGACGGTTTTCAGCGAACCCGAGCGCACGGCGTACAGGTTGTCGAAGGTGTCGCCTTCGCGGAACAGCGCTTCGCCGCGCTTGACCGGGCGCGCCGCGCAGATGACTGATTCGAGGCGGCTGAGCGCTTCGGGTGCGAGGCCCTGCGGCATGCACAGGTGCCGCATTGCGCACGACGAGCAGTGCGGTGCCTGGCGGGGAGCCCAGTTGCCTGCATGGGACGAGGCGGCGGGACGTGTGGCGACGGGCGTCAACATGATCGTTTACTCCGGCATTGAATCGACCGAATCATTGTCCCACCGCAAGTTGCCGCTGTCGGGTGACAAAACGTCGCGACCGCGCGCACATGTCGCGGGCGTCGGCATCGGCATGCACGCATGCCGATGCCGACGCCGCTCAGCCTTCCTGATCGTCCGTATGCGCGGCGGCCGGGATCAGCAGCACGGGCAGCGTCGCATGCCGCACGCACTGTTCGGCGATGCTGCCGAGCACGAGGCGACGGAACCCGCGGCGGCCGTGCGTGCCGAGCACGAGGAGGTCGGCGCCGAACGCTTTCGCACCGTCGAGGATCAGCGTCGACACGTCGTTGAGCGACGACGCCTCGCTCGTCACCGTCTCGCCCTTCACGCCGGCTGCCTGCATCAGCTTCTTGAACTCCGCCGCGAGCGCATTGCCTTGCGCGATGAGCTGGTCGCGCAGCACGGACGGATCGTAGCCCGGCACGTTGTAGTAGATCGCGGCGTTTTCGACGACGTAGAACGGTTGCAGTTCGGCGCCGTGCTCCTTCGCGAGCGCGAGGGCGGCATCGAACGCGTGGCGGGCCGTGTCGCTGCCGTCGATGGCAACCAGAATGCGCTTGTACATGGTGTCTCCAGGTGGCGGGTTGAACGAAAGTCGGCCGAACGGCCGAGCAGGCCGTGCGTCGCTGCGAGGCAGCGTAAACCAACGGCAGGGACTTTGCAGCGACGTGCCGGTCGCCGCGAGTGTGCATTGAATATCATCCATATCGCGACGACGTGACTTCGATCAACGCCGATGCATCGACGTCGCGAAACCCGCGTGTCGAACGCGAAGCCGGCGCCGATATCGATTCCAGCGCCGATTCGGAGGACGGCGCGCGAACGCGCACGTCGCTCCGCCGCCATCGGTCATCGGCCGCGCATCGATCCGCCAATCGAACGATCGATTCAAACGCCGCGCGCGTCACCGCGGCACCGGTGTGATTTCGATCACCCGTTCCGGTCGGCGTCCATGGCCGGGCCAGTAAGCGCTGCCGTACATCCGGTGAACCGGGCCGTACAGCGCGTCGTCCGCGTGCGACGGCGCGTCGAACCCCTTCTCGATCACCATGTAGCCGGCACGCAGCGCGAACGCCGGATGATTGCCGCCCGGCCGGCTGTCGAAGCCGGCGAAGCCGTCGCCGGCCTCGGGCATCGCGTTGACGAGCGACGCGTTGCTGTGCGTGATCTGGTCGGGCGAGAAGGCGCGGCCGCTCGCAAGACGCGCGGCCTCGCGATTCTTGCCGTCGGTGTCGACGGTGCTGTCGTGCGTGTCGTCGTTGTCGAGTTCGATGCTGCGCGGACGCGCGGCGCGGGCTGGAGCTGTCGTTTCCATCACGGCTCTCCTGGCGGCGAAGCGCTCCGGATCGAAGCAAATCCCGTTCCGGGCAAGACGGGAAAACGGCGCGCGGACGATCGCCGCGGTCGTGCCGCGCGCGCTGATTTGTCATGATTTATTTCAGCTAGAAGACCCGTTTTCTACAGAGTATGATTCATTTCCTGCGAAGCGGCGACAGGGGATGCGGTCTCGCCGCCTCTGCCCGCACCGGGGCGCCGCAGCACCCTTAAGACGGGTAGTGAACAACAAATCAAGGGACTAGAGGTGGCGGATTCATGCAAGCGACTACTGCCTTCACGCACCGCGGTTATCTGTTGAATTGCGCGCCCGCGCGCGCCAGCGACGGCTCGTTCAAACCCTACGTCGTGATCTCCCGATCGAGCGACGGGGAACTCGTCGCGAACCGTTTTTTTCCGACCGAGCTCCAGTTCAACGACGAAGGCGACGCGATCGCGCACGCGCGCGACTGGGCCGTGCGCTGGATCGACGCGAGCAGTATTACGATCTGACGCCGTCGCGCGACGGCGGCATCGGCCGTCCGGCCGATCCCCCGGCGTGCCGCTGCCGGACGAAAACGCGGTAATCTTCTGGAACCCGTCACTTTATTAGCGGCCGTGCGATCGAGCGCGGCCGCCTGCATTGGCATATGTCGACATCACCCGCCCGTCAGTGGGGCCTCGAAGAAATCGTTGCCGGCTTGCGCGAATCGCGCGAGGAACTTCATCGCACGCGACATCCGCGCGGCATCCGCGAGCTGCCGTCGCGCGACGCGATCTGCAAGATCGTCACCGGCCTGCGCGCGTCGATGTTTCCGACGCACTATGGCGCGCCGGATCTGACCGACGAAAGCGTCGACTACTACGTCGGCCACACGCTCGAAAGCACGCTGCGGATCCTGTCCGAACAGATCCGCCGCGCGCTGCCGTTCCTGCCCGAGCATGCGGACACGCCGTTCGCCGAACTCGACGAACGCGCGTTCGAGATCGCGCGCGAGTTCGGCCGGCAGTTGCCGGCGGTACGCGCGCTGCTGGTCAGCGACATCCAGGCTGCCTACGCGGGCGATCCGGCCGCGCAGCACATCACCGAGATCCTGCTGTGCTACCCCGGCGTGCTCGCGATGATGCACCACCGGCTCGCGCATGCGCTGCACCAACTCGGTGTGCCGCTGCTCGCGCGTTTCATCAATGAAATCGCGCACTCGGCCACCGGCATCGACATTCACCCGGGCGCGCAGATCGGCCCGAGCTTCTTCATCGACCACGGCACCGGCGTCGTGATCGGCGAAACCGCGATCATCGGCGAGCGCGTGCGCGTGTACCAGGCCGTCACGCTCGGCGCGAAGAGCTTCCCGGCCGATGGCGACGGCGCGCTGGTGAAGGGCAATGCGCGACATCCGATCGTCGAGGACGACGTGGTGATCTACGCGGGCGCGACGATCCTCGGCCGCGTGACGATCGGGCGCGGTTCGGTGATCGGCGGGAACGTGTGGCTCACGCACAGCGTGCCGCCCGGCACGAGCGTCGCGCAGGGCAAGGTCCGCGAAGGCGGCAGCGCCGAGAAGCCGTAACGCGGCGCGCGAACGGCGTAACGGTCGTTCGCGCAGCGCAGGTGAAGGCGTGTGCCGATACCCGCGCGCCGGTGTGCGAAGGGCGCGGCTGCCGCTGACCATGCCGTTCGTCAGTGCTTGCCGGCCGGCGAGCGATGCTTGTACAGCACGTCCTGGTCGACGCGGATCAGGTTCTGCCCCGCATCGACGACGAAATCCACGCCGTTGTACGCACTGCCCGTCAGCAGCAGGATCGCGCCCGCGACGTCGTCGGGGCCGGCGATGCGCGCGAGCGGCGTCGATGCGCGGCTCGCGTGTTCGAAGTCGGCCTGCGTCTGGTCGTCGCTCGGCAGCATCAGCCCGGGGAACACCGCGTTCACGCGCAGCACCGGTGACGACGACAGCGCGAGCATCTGCGTGAGGTTGCCGAGCGCGGCCTTCGCGACCGTGTAGCTGAAATGGTCGCGGTGGAAGTTTTCCTTGATCTTCTGGTCGACCACGTTGACGACGACGCCCTGCGTGCCGGCCGCGCGGGCTCGTTCGTAGAATGCGCGCGTGAGCAGGATCGGCGCACGGCAGTTGACGGCCCATGCCTGGTCGAACGCCGCGAGGTCGAAGCTCGGGAAATGGTCCTGCCAGAACACCGACGCGTTGTTGACCAGCACGTCGAGGCGTCCGAAGCGCGCATATACCTGGTCGATCAGCGTGGTGATCTGCCCGGCATCCGACAGGTCGGCCTGCAGCGCGACCGAATCGTGCCCGCGTTCGGCGATCGCGCGGGCCGCCGCCTGAGCGGCATCGGCGGAGCGGTCGTAATGGACCGCGGTGCGATAACCGTGCGCGGCGAAATACTCGGCGAACGCGCGCCCGGCCCGGCGCGCGGCGCCGGTCACGAGCACGACCGGCGCGTTTGCCGCTTGCTTCGTGGACTGCATTACGTATTCGTCAGGTTGACTGAAGAAGGATTCGCGACGATCGACAGGAATTCGCGCCGCGTCGACGGATCGGTGCGGAACGTGCCGAGCATGCGCGACGTGACCATCTCGACGCCCGGCTTGTGCACGCCGCGCGTCGAGATGCACTGATGCGCGGCTTCGAGGATCACGCCGACGCCCTTCGGCTGCAGCACGTCGAACAGCGTGTCGGCGATCTGCACGGTCATCTTTTCCTGAATCTGCAGGCGCTTCGCGAACGCGTCAACGAGGCGCGCGAGCTTCGAGATGCCGACGACGCGATGGTTCGGCAGATACGCGACGTGCGCGCGGCCGATGATCGGCACCATGTGGTGCTCGCAGTAGCTCTCGAAGCGGATGTCCTTCAGCACGATCATTTCGTCGTAGCCGTCGACTTCGCTGAACGTGCGCGCGAGGATGTCGCGCGGTTCCAGCGCGTAGCCGGCGAAGAACTCTTCATAGGCGCGCACGACGCGTGCCGGCGTGTCGAGCAGGCCTTCGCGGGCGGGATCGTCGCCGGCCCAGCGCAGCAGCACGCGAACGGCATCCTCGGCTTCTTCCCGGCTCGGCCGGGATGCGGCCGGCTCGGGCCGCGCGGATTTTTTACCCATCTAGTCGCTCCATCGAATGCGGCCGCCTGCGGCGGCGCGGATATCCGGGCATTGTTTCATGCTTTCGCGGGTCGTGCGTGCGGCCTGCCGCACGCCCCGCGTCACTTCGGCCATTCGTCCTGCTCGTCGTTGAACAGCGACGCGACGACGCCGCGCAGCCACGCGGTGCGCGGATCGTTGTGGAACTTGCGATGCCAGTGCTGCTTCAGGTCGAAGCGTGGTAGCGGCAACGGCGGCTCGACCGGCACGATGAACGCATGCTCGGCCGCATATGCATAGCCGATCGCATGCGGCACCGTCGCGATCAGGTCGGTGCGACTCAGGATGAACGGCAGGCTCATGAAGTGCGGCGTCTCGAGCACCGCACGGCGGTGCATGCGCTGCTTCGCGAGGTATTTCTCGAGCACCTCCTGGCTGCGCCCCTCGGCGCGCACCACCGCATGCCCGCACGCGAGGAACTGCTCGGCCGTGAACGGGCGCGCCTGTTCGAGCGGATGGCCGCGCCGCATCAGGCAGACGAACCGGTGCGTGAACAGACGCTGCTGGAAGAAGTTGTTGCCGTCGAGATCGGGGAAGTAGCCGACCGCGAGATCGATCGAGCCGGCTTCGAGGCCGCGGCTGACTTCGTCGTGCCCGAGCGAGACCGAGCGCAGGTTCGCGTGCGGCGCGCGCGTCGCGAACGCCTGCAGCAGCTTCGGCAGGAACACGATCTCGCCGACGTCCGACAGCGCGATCGAGAACGTATGCGTGCTCGCCGCCGGATCGAAGTCGTGTGGTGCGACGAGGCCGCGCTCGATCTGCGCGAGCGCATCGCGTGCGGCCGGCAGCAGCGCGAGCGCGCGCGGCGTCGGCTCCATTCCGCGCGACGTGCGCACGAACAACGGGTCGCCGAAATACTCGCGCAGGCGGCCGAGCGCGGTGCTCACGCGCGGCTGGCTGACGCCGAGCAGGTCGCCGGCGCGGCTGACGTTGCGCGTGTCGTCGAGCGCGACGAGGTAGGGAATCAGGTTCAGATCGAGCGTATCCATCGTGAGGCCGGTATCCGGGAAACGTATACAACTTATCTTCAAAATCGCGTTGCCGCATAGTCGGGAAAGCGCTCAAATGGGTTCCATTATTCGAACCAATGTTCAGGAGACGAACAATGCGCACCCAGGTCGCCATCATCGGCGCCGGTCCGTCCGGCCTTTTGCTTTCTCATCTGCTGCGCCTGCAAGGCGTCGATTCCATCCTCGTCGAAGCGCGCTCGCGCGAATATTGCGAGAACCGCATCCGCGCCGGCGTGCTGGAGCAGGGCACCGTCGACACGCTGAACGAAGCCGGCCTCGGCGAGCGGATGCGCCGCGAAGGGCTCGAACATCACGGCATCGAGCTGCTGTTCTCCGGCCAGCGCCATCGCATCGACCTGAGCGCACTCACCGGCGGGCGTGCGATCACCGTCTATAGCCAGCACGAAGTCGTGCGCGACCTGATCGCGGCCGGCGACGCGCATGGGCACCAGATGCACTTCGAAGTCAGTGATGTCGCGCTGCACGATATCGAAAGCGAGCAACCGTTCGTCACGTTCAAGCACGCGGACGGCCGCGCGGACCGCATCGACTGCGACTACATCGCCGGCTGCGACGGCTTCCACGGCATCGCGCGACAGACCATTCCCGCCGAGCGGCTGAACACGTTCGAGCGCGTCTACCCGTTCGCATGGCTCGGTATCCTCGCCGACGCTGCGCCGTCGCTCGACGAGCTCGTCTACGCGCATCACGACAACGGCTTCGCACTGTTCTCGATGCGCTCGCCGACGGTCACGCGCCTCTACCTGCAATGCAAGCCCGACGAAGACCTCGCCGAATGGTCCGACGCGCGGATCTGGGACGAACTGCACACGCGCTTCTCGAACGACACCGGCTGGACGCCGACCGAGGGCCGGATCACGCAGAAGAGCGTGACGCCGATGCGCAGCTTCGTGTCGGAGACGATGCAGCACGGCCGCCTGTTCCTTGCGGGCGACGCCGCGCACATCGTGCCGCCGACCGGCGCGAAGGGGATGAACCTCGCGGTGGCCGACGTCCGCGCGCTGTCCCGCGCGCTCGGCGCGCGCTACCGCAACGGCGACGCGACGCCGCTCGAGCGCTATTCGGCGACCTGTCTCGAACGCGTGTGGCGCGCGGAGCATTTCTCGTACTTCATGACGAACATGCTGCACTCGTCGCCGGAGGACTCGCCGTTCGTCAATCGCCTGAAGTTTGCCGAGCTGAAGTACGTGACGCGCTCGCGGGCCGCCGCGCAGTCGCTCGCCGAAAACTACGTCGGCCTGCCGTTCGACGACCAGACACCCCCCGAGGGATCCCGCCTTGACAACGCGCTGTGCACGACTCTATGATCGGCGCATCGTTCGCTAATCGAATCTAGGTTCGAATAGCGAACAAATGCCGAAGGTCGACGACGGCCTTCGACGCGGCACGCGACACGCGCGTGCCCCCTCGACAGGCCGCGCATCGTGCCGCGGGTTCGTATCAGGAAGAGACATGGTCAACAAGATTTTCGAATCGCTTCAATCGGCGGTCGCGGACGTCCACGACGGCGCGACCATCATGATCGGTGGCTTCGGCACGGCGGGCATGCCGTCCGAGCTGATCGACGCGCTGATCGAGCAGGGCGCGCGCGGCCTGACGATCGTCAACAACAACGCGGGCAACGGCGAGACGGGCCTCGCGGCGCTGCTCAAGGCGAAGCGGGTGCGCAAGATCATCTGCTCGTTCCCGCGCCAGAGCGACTCGCAGGTGTTCGACGCGCTGTACCGCGCGGGCGAGATCGAGCTGGAGCTCGTGCCGCAAGGCAACCTGGCGGAGCGGATCCGCGCGGCAGGCGCCGGCATCGGCGGCTTCTTCACGCCGACGGGCTTCGGCACGAAGCTGGCCGAAGGCAAGGAAACGCGCGTGATCGACGGCAAGTCGTATGTGTTCGAGACGCCGATCCACGCCGATTTCGCGTTGGTGAAGGCATACAAGGGCGATCGCTGGGGCAACCTCGTGTATCGCAAGACCGCGCGCAACTTCGGGCCGATCATGGCCAGCGCCGCGAAGGTCGCGATCGTGCAGGTGTCGGAAGTCGTGCCGCTCGGCGGGTTGAATCCGGAACACATCGTGACGCCGGGCATTTTCGTGCAGCGCGTCGTCGAAGTGCCGCAGGCCGCGCATGCGGCCGAGCTGGCCGCCGAACGTGCATCGCAAGCCGCCTGACAGCAGAGGAGACCCGACATGAAACGACTGACCCGCGATGAAATGGCCAAGCGCGTCGCCCAGGACATCCCCGAAGGCGCGTACGTGAACCTCGGCATCGGCGTGCCGACGCTGGTGGCGAACCACCTCGACCCGAGCAAGGAAATCTTCCTGCACAGCGAGAACGGCCTGCTCGGCATGGGCCCGGCGCCGGCGCCCGGCGAGGAAGACGACGAGCTGATCAACGCCGGCAAGCAGCACGTGACGCTGCTCACCGGCGGCGCGTATTTCCACCACTCGGATTCGTTCGCGATGATGCGCGGCGGCCACCTCGACTACTGCGTGCTCGGCGCGTTCCAGGTGTCGGCGAACGGCGACCTCGCGAACTGGCATACGGGCGCGCCCGACGCGATTCCGGCCGTCGGCGGCGCGATGGACCTCGCGATCGGCGCGAAGCAGGTGTTCGTGATGATGGAACACCTGACGAAGCAGGGCGAAAGCAAGATCGTCGCGCAGTGCTCGTATCCGGTCACCGGCGTGCAGTGCGTGAGCCGCATCTATACCGATCTCGCCGTGCTCGACGTGACGGCGGACGGCCTCGCGGTGAGCGAGATCTTCACCGACCTGTCGTTCGACGAACTGCAGAAGCTGACCGGCGTGCCGCTGATCGACGCGACGCGCAAGGCCGCGGCCTGAACGGCAAGCGTGTCGGCGCACGCGATCGCGCGCACGCCGGCACGCTTGGGTAGACAATAGGCGCACGCCGTTTCCCCAATCTGATGCCATGCTCGAAGACAGCGCCCGCCTGACCTCCCTCATTTGCGGCACCGAGCCGCTCAACCGGATCTGGTCGCCGCGCGCGACGATCCAGCGGATGCTCGACGTCGAGGCCGCGCTCGCGCGTGCGCTCGCCGCGCGGCAGGTGATTCCCGCCGCCGCGGTCGCGCCGATCGAACGCGCGTGCGACGCCGGCCGGCTCGACGCCGACGCGCTCGCGCACGGCGCGGCGCTCGGCGGCAATCTCGCGATTCCGCTCGTCAAGCAGCTCACCGCCCAAGTCAAGGCCGACGACCCCGAGGCCGCGAAGTTCGTGCACTGGGGCGCGACGAGCCAGGACATCATCGATACCGCGACCGTGCTGCAACTGCGCGACACGCTCGACGTGCTCGAGCCGCTGCTCGACGAAGCGTGCGCGTCGCTCGCGACGCTCGCGCGCACGCATCGCGCGACACCGATGATCGGCCGCACGTGGCTGCAGCAGGCGCTGCCGATCACGCTCGGCCTGAAATTCGCGCAATGGCTCGACGCGCTGCTGCGCCATCGCGCGCGCTTCGCCGAATTGCGCGAGCGCGCGCTGGTGCTGCAGTTCGGCGGCGCCGCCGGCACGCTGGCGAGCCTGCGCGAGCAGGCGGCCGGCGTGAGCGCCGCGCTCGCGGCCGACCTGAAGCTCGCGCTGCCGGCCGTGCCGTGGCATACGCAGCGCGACCGCATCGCGGAAGCCGCGTCGTGCTTCGGGATGCTGACCGGTACCCTCGGCAAGATCGCGCGCGACGTGTCGCTGCAGATGCAGACCGAAGTGGGCGAGCTTGGCGAACCGGCGGCTGCCGGCAAGGGCGGCTCGTCGACGATGCCGCACAAGCGCAACCCCGTCGGCTGCGCGGCCGTGCTGACCGCCGCGGTGCGCGCGCCGAACCTCGTCGCGACCGTGTTTGCAGGGATGGTCCAGGAGCACGAGCGCGCGCTCGGCGGCTGGCAGGCCGAATGGGATGCGCTGCCCGACCTCGCGCGCCTGACCGGCGGCGCGCTCGCGCAGATCGCGCAGATCGTCGCGGGCCTCGACGTGAACACCGAACGCCTCGCCGCGAACCTCGACCTGACGCACGGGCTGATCCTCGGCGAAGCCGTGATGCTCGCGCTCGGCGACCGGATCGGCCGCCTCGATGCGCATCATGTCGTCGAGCATGCGTCGAAGGAAGCCGTGCGCACCGGCGCGACGCTGTTCGACGTGCTCGCCGCCGTTCCGACCGTATCTGCCCATTTGTCGCGCGACGCGCTCGCGCGGCTGCTCGATCCCGCACATTATGTCGGCGAGGCGCAGGCCTACGTCGACGCCGTGCTCGCGCTGCACGCGGGCACGACACAACCAGGAGAACACTGATGCCTTTCGCCACTGTCAACGGCGTGAAACTGCATTATCGGATCGACCGTGCCGCGCGCGACGACGCGCCGTGGCTCGTCTTCTCGAACTCGCTCGGCGCCGACCTGCAGATGTGGGCACCGCAGATTCGCCCGCTCACGCAGCACTTCAACATCCTGCGCTACGACACGCGCGGCCATGGCCATTCCGAAGCACCGGCCGGCTCGTACACGATCGACCAGCTCGCAGGCGACGTGATCGGCCTGCTCGACCACGTCGGCATCGATCGCGCGTGCTTCTGCGGGATTTCGATGGGTGGCCTGACCGGCGCGGCGCTCGCCGCGCGCTTCCCGTCGCGCATCGTGCGCGCCGTGCTGTCGAACACCGCCGCGAAGATCGGCTCGCCCGAAGTGTGGGCGCCGCGCGCGCAAAAGGCACGTGCGGAAGGGATGGCCGCACTGGCCGACGCCGTGCTGCCGCGCTGGTTCACCGACGCGTTCGTCGATCGCGAGCCGCGCCTGTTCGACGCGATCCGCGACACGTTCGTGCATACCGACAAGGACGGTTACGCGGCGAACTGCGACGCGCTGAACGCGGCCGACCTGCGCGAGGAAGTGAAGGGCATCGCGCTGCCGGTGCTCGTCGTGACCGGCGCGAAGGACATGTCGACGCCGCCCGACCAGGGTCGTGCGCTGGCCGCCGCGATTCCCGGAGCGCGTCACGTCGAATTCGACGCCGCGCATATTTCGAACATCGAGTGCACCGACGGCTTCAACCGCGCGCTGCTCGACTTCCTGACCGCGTGAGGCACCGACGATGGACGACCAGCAACGTTACGAAGCGGGGATGAAGGTGCGGCGCGCGGTGCTCGGCGACGCGCACGTCGACCGCTCGATCCAGAACCGCACCGAAGTGACCGACGAATTCCAGAACCTGATCACGCGCTATGCGTGGGGCGAGATCTGGACGCGCGACGGGCTGCCGCGCCATACGCGCAGCCTGCTGACCATCGCGATGATGGTCGCGCTGAACCGCGGCGAGGAACTCGCGCTGCATCTGCGCGCCGCGCGCAACAACGGCGTGACGCGCGACGAGATCAAGGAAGTGCTGCTGCAGACCGCGATCTACTGCGGCGTGCCGGCCGCGAATTCCGCGTTCCATCTCGCGGACAAGATCTTCAAGGAACAGGATGCGGCTGAATAACACGGCCGGCTCGCGCCGGACGTGACCCGATCGCGACGCCTGCCGCTGCCGGCAGGTGTCGACGACGCATGACGCGCCGGCGGCGAATCGGCGCGCAAACAAGGAAAGACGCGGCCATCAGGCCGCGTTGTTTACATAGGAGACTCGCGATGAATCGCGCACCCGTGGTCGATGTCCAGACCTTCATCAACGAGCAGCCGTTCGGCGGCTTTCAATGGCTCGTATTCCTGATGTGTTTCGTGATCGTGCTGCTCGACGGCTTCGATACGGCCGCGATCGGCTTCATCGCGCCGTCGCTGCTCGGCGAATGGAACCTCACCAAACCCGATCTCGCACCCGTGCTGAGCGCCGCGCTGTTCGGCCTTGCATGCGGCGCGCTCGTGTCGGGCCCGCTGTCCGATCGCCTCGGGCGCCGTTCGTTGCTGCTCGGCTCGGTGTTCCTGTTCGGCGCCGCGTGTTTCGCGTCCGCATTCTCGACGACCATCGGGCACCTGACGGTGCTGCGCTTCGTCACCGGCGTCGGCCTCGGTGCGGCGATGCCGAACGCGGTCACGATGATGGGCGAGTTCTGCCCGGACAAACGCCGCGCGACCGTGATCAACCTGATGTTCTGCGGCTTCCCGCTGGGCGCCGCGTTTGGCGGCTTTCTCGCCGCGTGGATGATCCCGCATTTCGGTTGGCGCAGCGTGCTGATGCTCGGCGGCGTGACGCCGCTGCTGCTCGGCGTGCTGTTGCTGCTGAAGATGCCCGAATCGGTGCGTTTCATGGTTGCGCAAGGCCAGAGCATCGACCGGATCCGCGCGACGCTTTCGCGGATCTCGCGCGATGCGCTGAACGCTGGCTCGTTCGCGATGACCGAATCCGCGCCGCAGACGGGCAGCAAGGGGATCGGCGTCGTGCTGTCGCGCTCGTACGTCGTCGGTTCGGTGATGCTGTGGCTCGCGTACTTCATGGGCCTCGTGATCTTCTACGCGTCGATCAACTGGATGCCGATTCTGCTGAAGGATGCCGGCCTCACGCCGAAGAGCGCGACGCTGATTTCCGCGCTGTTCCCGCTCGGCGGCGTCGGCGCTGTGCTGTGCGGCGTGTTGATGGACCGTTTCAACGCGAATCGCGTGATCGCCGTGTGCTACGCGCTGACCGCGATCAGCGTGTATGCGATCGGGCAGGCGGCCGGGAACGTCGGGCTGCTCGTGCTGGTCGTGTTCATCGCCGGCGTGCTGATGAACACCGCGCAATCGTCGATGCCGGCGCTTGCCGCCGCGTTCTATCCGACCGAAGGGCGCGGCACGGGCGTGGCGTGGATGCTCGGTGTCGGCCGCTTCGGCGGGATCGCCGGGTCGTTCCTCGTCGCCGAACTGACGCGCCGGCACTTCTCGTTCGCGGGCGTGTTCGCGACGATCGCGGTCGCGGGCCTGCTTGCGTGCCTTGCGTTGCTGATCAAGCAGAGGGCGCGGCCGCACGGCGTCGCGCAGCCGGGCGGCAAGATCGAGTCGCTCGGGCATTGAGCGGGATCGGGGCCGGGGCGATGCGCCGGCCTTTCGCTTGTTGCGATAGGTCGTGAGCCGGCCGACACGCAACGATGGACCGGGCCGCTTTGGCGGCCCGTCGACTTTACGGCCGTCGCGCCGCTACTCTTCCGCGTCGTGTTCCTTGACGAAGTTGCGCAGATACGCACGCAGCGCGGCCTCCTGGCTGCGATGATCGGCATGGTTCGCGGCGCCCATCTCTTCCTCGTCGCCGAACAGCGTGGGCGGCGCGCAGTACGTGCCCACTTCGATGTTTTCGCGCAGCACCCGGATCTCGTGCGTGAGCGGGTGGTACTCGGCGATCCAGTGCATGCCCTCGATGTGCTCGCCGGCTTTCAGCATTGGCTTCATCGGCAATCTCCATGCAGAGCAGCGGTGCAGCCGGCGAAGCGGCTGCACGCGCCCTTACCAAAAGGGTACGCCTGCATGGCGTGAAGCTCAACGGGGGCGCTTGTGAGCGCTTACTGCGGGAGCAGATGCGCGACGAGCGGATACAGCGACAGGATCAGCAGCACGGCCATCGTCACGTTGAAGATGCGCAGCGCGCGGCGGTTCGACAGGAAGCGGCGCAGGCCCTGGCCGAACGCGGCCCACAGGCTGATGCACGGAAAGCCGATCAGGATGAACACGACGGCCATCCACGCGGCGTTCATCCCGTAGTCGGCGGACAGGCGGATCGTCGTCGCGGCGGTCAACACCATCATCCATGCCTTCGGATTGACCCACTGGAACGCGGCGGCTCCGAGGAACGTCATCGGCCGCGGCTTGGCGCCCTGCGCCTTCACTTCGCCCGATGTGCCGATGCGCCATGCGAGGTACAGCAGGTACGCGACGCTCGCGATCTCTAGGACGGTATACAGGACCGGCACGCGCCGGAACGCCTCGCCGAGACCGAAGCCGACGCACAGCATCAGGATCGCGACGCCGATGCTGATGCCGAACAGGTGCGGCATCGTGCGACGGAAACCGAAATTGACGCCGGAGGCGAGCAGCATCGTGTTGTTCGGGCCGGGTGTGATCGACGTGACGAGCGCGAACAGCATGCCGGCGGGCAATGCGCTGACGGTGAGGAAGTCCATCGCGGATTCTCCATTCGGGTTCGGGACTGGGATGGAGCCAGTGTAGCGACGGTTTTCTGTACAGTACCGGTACAGTTTGATGGATGGATGCCGGTACGGGAATAGAGAAGTTGCAGATCAGAACGAAATCGCTGTTGTCTCTCAAAAAAGATGTCCGCAGTCTCAATAAGTTGTCTTTGAATAAAAGACGACAAATCGGCGGATGTCAGACCAATTTATGTCAGCCCGAGCGGATGCGAGGTCAATCTTTGCAATCAAAGGACTTTTGCACAATTTTCGATCGATAGCATCGTATCATTGACGCCTCATTTGACAGTGAGCGCAGCAGTTTCGCCCCCCGACGTGTGTGCAAGGTCGCGGGGCTGCCTTCACTTCAGGTTGCCGGTGCAGTGGGGTGAAATTTTGTGGCGAGAGACGGCACACGATCTTGGGAGTTCGATCTTTCTCGACACGAGATAGCGGGTACTAATGCGGCGCCTTGTGTTGCATCGATCGCTCATGGTTCGCCATCAACTTCCATGGCGCATGAACGACCGATGCAGCGTCTTCGTCAGGGAGCGCCGCTAAGGCGCGCTCTTAGCCCAACAGCCAGCGAGTGATATTGGCGATAACGCGCCGGATGCCTGATCGCTCTGCCGGACTTGCCGGTACCGCTTGAATTGCAGGTGCTGCATCCATGGGGGCACGCGCGGCATCCCTGGACGAGCCAGCATCGTGGCCATAATGCAAAGCTTTTGCTGCTTTGTCTCGTCGCACCTCAGCGTCGACCATCTGACGTGTCCACGGGCCTGCCTCTCGGACGACATTTCGACTAATCACGTAATGTGATTGGCATGGCAGGTTCCAGTTGCCGACGGACGGTGAAAGTGAAATGCCTACGCCGTCGAAAGTGAGTTTCCAATCGGTCGGCGTCAACGGAGTAACGACCTCTTCGCCGCAACCACAGCAGCACCGGTGCAGTACAGTTCCGTACTCCATTGAGACGTATAGGACACCCTCATCGAGCTCCGACGGGACCTCGGTCACAAACTTGGGTTCGAGTCGCTTATGGCGCAGCATCGGCCTCTCCGTTCGCAAGACAGTTCCCGTCGACGGTATATAGACTGTTGAACTCACCCTCGAGATCGCGGTAGAACGCCAGATACCGCTTCCAGCGAATTACTGCCAGCGCGGCGTTTAAAGCGTTGAGATCGGCAACTTGGATGTTGGACCCGTAGAGATTCTCGCCGCTCCGCTCTTCGAAGGAAATTTTCGACTGCGCATATTGCCGCTCTTGGGGCGTACTTAGTGTCACGCGCAAGATTCCCCCCAAGGTGCCGTCGGTGAGGTCCAAGCCCATGCCAACGTCGATGAACGGCACCCCCATGAGCTCCAGTCGCTCAACGATGATCCGTTTGGACTGACCTGCATCCATGCAAAGAAATGCGAACGTGATCCCGTCGAGCAGCTGGGCCGACGTTTCGTCGATGGCAACCGCATGCGCGGTTATGCCGCGATGCATGTTGCTATAGATGTTCCGAAAATAATCAACCTTCTTCGGTACTTCGCGCAACTGGTCGATGGTCGGCGCCCCGGGTGCCCGGAAGGCGTTGTGTTGCAAAAATTCGTCGCCATCGATCAGTCGAATTTCCCGGACCGGCGTCTTCGCAATCTGATCGAGGATGTATGACCCTGTTCCACCGACGCCAACAATCGCGATCTTCTCCTTCGACAGGCGTTCGGTAAGTTTCTCGATACCGGCGCGTCCTGAGGCGTTTTCGAGATAGTTGAAGATACTCTCTTCGTCCGGCAACGCATGCCAGACTTTTCGGGCACTCACTGTATTGTCTACTGCCGAGGCATGACTCGAAATGATGTTCGCGTACGTCGTCATCTTTTGGTAGTAGTCCGTATATCCTCTCTCGTCAGGCTTGGTTGAGAGATAGTGTGCCATTACTGCATGCCGATCCGCGGGAACTTGGTTTCCGGCTGCAATGTTACTCAAGGGCTTGCCATTTGTATCGCAAGGAAACTCCCCTTCGAAGTGCACCGTATGTGGTTCTGGCTTCTGAGTCATATCCCCCGACAACAGCAATGTCGAGGTGATCTTGCCCGTCTTGATCTCGCCCCTGGCGTTGAGATAGGGCACCTCGTACATGACTAGGGAAACACTGATTTATCCGGCTCTGTGGTCATCGCTGACGCAGCCGAGGACGTTGTAGAAGATAGTTCACGGAACGGGTCCACGACGATGAAACGGCAAATGAGCTTTGCGGAAGCGGAAAGCACGGGCAAGAAGCGCATGACTCGGCGCCAGCGTTTCCTGGAAGAGATGGAGAAGCTCGTGCCGTGGTCGCGATTGCTGACG